>CAYJME010000187.1:0-6500 GCA_964370795.1 uncultured candidatus Brocadiaceae bacterium | reverse complement strand
GAACGTACTCCAGGTACTGAGTGTTTTTTTTCGTTCAGTGTCGTAGGTATCTTCTAAAAATTTATATTCCATGAAATTTCCGCCCGTTCCTAATAAATTAGGCCTTCGATAACTTTTTCCTGTAACCATGCGGCGGCAGGTGCGCCTTGCCGCTGCATGGTTGGTTTTGAAATTCTTAATTTAAGCCTTTCATGGGAATGCTAATATAAAGTTAAAATTGTTGCTGGATTGATGCTATTCTTGCCCTGTTAGTTTCTTGATGCTGAAAATCCAGCCTTTTCAACGGCCTTTATAAGCTCGTCAGTCTTTGCCTTTCCTTTCTCAACCTTAACAACCGCCTTTCCTCCTTCATGACTGACCTCAGCACTTATAACTCCTTCGCAGCTCGTGAGCGCTCTCTTTACGGCGCCTTCGCACGCCCCGCATGTCATCCCGTTAACTTTTAATTCAATCTGCTCTTCGTTCGTTGGCTTACTCTCCGCAAGTCCATAAGGTTTGGGATTAAAGGAAACTTCGGTATCTTGAGGTAAAGTTACTGCCTTAACAACGGATGCACTAATTATTATTCCAAAGGTTACAGGAATCAGTGAGAGATAGCCAAAATGTATATACTTACTTATATTCATCGTTTGTCTCCTCAATAAAGCAAAATTGTTTAAATAAAATTCTTACACCTCCTTATTTCTGCTCATTTAAACCCCAATTGTAATCGAGATATTTTACCGTTACTTTATTATTCCTGATAAATTCAGCATCGGATGGATTTAAATATCTTGCTATATACGCTTCTATCTTTTCGTCATTTTTAACAAAATCCTCCTTATACCACTTAAAGATGGAAGAGAGATAAAAGATACGGCTTTCTTTATCCAGATGATTCTTGCTTTTATCGTTTACAAAGGCTCTTACTTGGGTTTCAAGTTGTTGCTCCAATTTTTCAGCCCTGTACGCCTCTGGTAATAATTTTGGGCAACTCTTGGATGCGCAGTTAATGGCAAAATGTATCCTTGGTTCCCGAAATGCATCCCTGAGTTTTTCGTTTTCTATTTCTCTAAGGGTAATCTTTCCCTGTTTTGTCTCAAACTCTTTTCGCTTAAAAAAGCTGTGAGGCAGCCATCCCACGTCAAGGACGCTCTTAATGGGATATTCTTCCAATACTCCCTTTAAAACAAATGCGTTATATGCATTTATCCAGAAAGCCAGTCGATGCTTATCAGACGGCAGTTTATCATGGTCTGTATGGGAAAGATATTCAATGTATTTCATAAAGTCCTTATTTTTCTTTAGCCCCTTATAGTCAACCAAACCATCTTTTGAAACATAACGGCCCAAAACACTATCAAGTAGAGAGTTTGGGTCGTCATTTCCAGAAGCAGATACTGTAATTGCAGTGCCAAGAACTATTGTCAAAACGAGCATTGTTATAATAAACTTCATCTTATTCCCCCATTTTCAAGGCTTCGCTACGGAGATTCACGGAACTTCACCGAATGTTGAAGGTTAGAGTTGGAGGTTACTCTTGCCCCCTATTTGATCAGTGTAGTTCCGTGAAAATCCGTGGTCAAGTTAGTCCCCTTTACTAAAGGGGGAAACAGGAGGTTGTTTTTTCCCTCGCTATTTTACAACCCCCTTAATCCCCCTTTCATAAGGGGGATTTTTTTCTCCATACCGCTTTGAAACCCGCTTAAAAAAAAGAAATTCGATACAATGAACTTATTTGCTGATGTATTATCTACCTAAATATTCTTATCAGCTTCTTCGTAACTTTGGGAATCCAACCAGAGAATATCTTTTCAGCATAGTATTTGTTCGTTGTCCTTCTCACTGCCTGAGCAAGCGTTGGATAGACATGTATTGTATTGGTAATACTTTTCACCCCAAGATTATTTTGCATTGCCAGGACAAATTCGTGTAAAATTTCTCCGCCTCGTGGTGCAAGGGCGTGTGCGCCCAATATCTGACCCTTCTTCGTGCAAACGATCTTAATCATCCCTCTGTCTTCGCCTTCTATGACAGCCCTATCCAAATCCTTCACATCATACCGATACACCTTTACATCTCTGTATTTTTGTCTCGCTTCATCCTCAGTTAACCCTACGCGACCCAATTCCGGGTCGGTATAGGTAACCCAGGGAACAACGCGATAATTCGCCTTTCTCTTCAAAAAAGGAATTAAGGCATTGGCTACTACAAGACCTGCCTGATATTCAGCAACGTGGGTAAACAAATATTGTCCTGTTACATCCCCGCATGCCCATATATTCTTAGCGGTTGTACGCATGGAGCTATTTACTACAATAGCCCTCTTTTCCACCTTGACTCCGGCAGTTTCGAGATTGAGTCCTTCCAAATTTGGCGCACGCCCGATAGCAATCATAAAATCATCTGCTTGAAAAGTCTTTTGCTGACCGCTGCACTTGGCTACTACATCTATTCCCTTAAGATCACCACTTTGTTTCACGTGCTCTACATCAACACATGTATGTATTTCAATCCCCTCTCCCTTAAGAATTGATTCAAGGGTATCGGCAATCTCTTTGTCTTCACGCGGGAGAACCTGACCCATCTTTTCTACAATGGTTACCTTCGTCCCAAGTCTTGCAAATACCTGAGCAAACTCCAGTCCAATTGGTCCTGCCCCCAGAATAACCATTGACTTGGGCAAATAATCCAGTTCCAACGCGCTTTCACTGGTTAGATATTTGATAGTTTCAAGACCTTTGATAGGGATAGCAACTGCTCTCGAACCTGTCGAAATTACAAACTTCCTGCTTGTAATCGTGTGTTCACCGACCATAAAAGTATTAGAGTCAATAAATTTGCCATCACCAAAAAAAACTTTCACCCCCATATCCTCAAATCTTTTTGGGTCATCATGCACACCAACCTTTGCTATTACCTCTCTCATGTGGTTCATAATGTTTTTAAAATCGAAGGAGATATTTGTGTCATTCAGACCAAATTCCTTAGACCTTTTCATAAGCGAAGTTATTTTCGCAGACTGAATCAATGCCTTTGTGGGAACGCATCCATAATAAAGACAATCACCACCCAGTTTCTTTTTCTCGATGAGGGCAACCCCGGGCGCCAAGTTGTGCAGCCCCGCTTGCAACGTTTAACCCACCAGCACCACCGCCTATTACCGTGAGATCGAAATCTCTCATAATCCTTTTCCTTCTGGACTTTTTTGTTTTTTAAATTTCTTATAAAGAGTCGGCACTAATGAAATAAGTATCAATAGTGCACTGGCTATTATTAAGTTACTGTATGCCTTTTTCCCACTCCCAGTCGCCCCTTTGAGAAGTGCATCTGCAAAGTAGGTGTAAATAAATGTGCCCGGTAACATTCCAAGGACAGAGCCGAGCAAATAATCACGATACTTAATCTTAGAAAACCCCGACCCAAGATTCAATCCATTAAAAGGGATGAGAGGAATTAACCTGAGTGTGAATATAAACCTAAAACCACGACGAGCAACCTTCTCATCAAATGCCTCTATCCTTCCCTTCATAAGACTGGCGACAAAGTCACGGCCGAAGTACCGTGCCATGAAGAATGCAAGGGTGGCACCCAGATTAGAGGCGAGTATGTTGTAGATAGTACCCCATACCACTCCAAATATAGCGCCACCACAGAGCGTTAAAAGGGAGCCAGGCAGAGCAAGAACACATCCGACACCATAAATAAGAATGAAACCAATAGGCCCCCACCAGTGCTCTCTCAGTTGTGTAAGAACGCCCAAAAGCACATCTTTCTTTAGATACCCTGACAGAGGTGTGTACCTGAAGGCAAAAAAAGCGCCTCCAACGATACTTAGCAAAATGGTGAACTTTATTATGGACTTTTTATCTATCATTAGTTTGTTTTTAAGCCTTTGTAAGCATTTTTATCATTTTTTCACTATTTAACATCGATACCATAACGTACTGAGTGTTGGTCTCTTTCCATGCAACGATTTGGCAAGAGCCGCAAAACCCGGTATCGGTATATACCACCATCTTATCCGCTATTACCTCTTTCATTTTTCTAAAATTGATGTCGGAATTACAAACTACAGCCACCGCTATTGGGACGTCATCGAGTTTGTAAAAAACCAGTGGAACTTTTATGCCATTCATTTTAGACAATGTTGCGCCTACTAACTGTGCATTTCCTTTCATAAAAGGAAGCGTTACCGTTAAACCACTTTGTTTTTGGAAGTACTCCACAATCGCTTTTGCATTCTGTAACTGTATATTTTCTTTAGTACCTGGCAGGGTTACGCCCAAATCGATTTGATGCTGAAAGCCCCCTAAAATTGTTTTGTCATTCTGCAAGCGCATATCAGTATCAAGCTTTTTCATGGAGTAGTCGTGATATTTCGACTCTGTGAGATAAAGAATATCAGTTTTCCTCAATCTGTTTTGGAACACAAAAAAACAAACAAGGAGAATTATCGCAGTTGCCATACCTGTAAGTAATCCTAATCTGCCTCTAAACGAAAAATTCTTTATAAATAGGGTAAAGAAGTTTGGTCTTCTTTCTTTTCTTCTTAAAATCTTTTGCTCAAGGTATGCGGGAGCTTTTACCTTGAAAACTGTTTCTTTCACCCTTCTCTGAATTAACCTTTCCTTTTCTATTTTTATACCGCATGCATGGCACATATTCAGATGTGAAAGGACATCGATGTTCTTTTCCACATCGAGTTCGCCGTCAAGAAAGGCGTAAAAATATTTTCGAACATTATTGCAGTTCATTTCTTAATCTCTCTCATAACCATGTTTTTTTGCATAGCCGGCTAATTTTTCTTTTAACATCTTCCTTCCCCGGTAGATTCTGGACATTACTGTGCCGATGGGACATTCGAGCATTTTTGCAATCTCCTTGTAAGAAAAACCCTCTACTATTGAAAGTAAGATTACCATTCGGAAGTCGTCAGGTAATTCTTCCAGGGCTTTTTTTACATTTGCGTCTAATAATTCATCGAATTCTGTTTCATTTTCTGTAATTGGGGACCTTAAAACATCTTCGTTTATTGACTCATGAAAGGACTCAATACTATCAAAATCAACCAAAGACGGTTCTATTTTGTTCTTACGATACTGATTGATGAAAGTATTCATTAATATTTTAAATAACCATGCCTTTGCATTGTTAATTTCTATATCGTCCTGGAGAAATTTAAATGCCTTTAAATAAGTTTCTTGAACCAGATCATCTGCATTATTTTCATTCTTAAGAAGATATAATGCCGATCTGTATAAAGCATCTATATGAATAAGAAGATTATCTTTTTGACTCATGATTTCTTATCGAGGTAAATTTAGTGAATTGTAGCTACAACTCTTGGATTATTGATAATAAACATTAGCGGTCTATCTTTAGAGAAAGCAAAAATATTAACAACAGGAAACCGATAGCCAATTGCTAAACATAAGGACAAATAATAACCAAGAGATATTCCCACAAAATAAAAAATGAAGATTATCGTTATGTTGTAATTTGTCATTTCATTATTTCCACCGATGTAGTATAAAAAGGAATTACAACCTTACTAAGAGGTATGGGCGCTTCTTCGGCCTTCTTGGGGAATATTAAATACTCAATCATGTCCAGTTTCACTGTTAGCTTTTTAAAGGCCGCTTTGCGAGGGATTTTGTATTTGTAATAAAATGACTTACACTCTCCAGGTGTTAATCTCTCATCTTTCACCTCTGTGGGGTATGTAGGAAACTCAAATGTGCGTGTGATAAAATATTCCTTTAAACCGCTTTCCTTCCCATTTTCATCCAGCACCGCCACACGGGCGGCAATGCCCCTGACTGGTCAGCCCGTTGGCACGCGATGTCCAGCACCTGCATTGGTAACCTTTATTTCTGCCTTTACTTTATCCCCGGGTTTATAGGCATTCCTCTCTGGTTTCAATTCTACTTTTAACGCCCGTCTTAATTCTTCCGGGTTGCGAGAACTTTTCTGGTCATGCATTCCATAGGCACGTTTCGGTCTTCCCAACGAGGCAAAGCCTTCTTTTTTACTCATATGACAATCCTGACATGTTTCTTTCTTTCCTGATATTTTGTACTCATCGCTGGTATAGCACGTCTGTTTGACCCTTGCCCGTGGGAAGCCCCAGGAGTGGCACGTGTAACAGAACTCCGACTTTTGAAAAGACGGGTCATATTTAACGGGATGCGGCGCTTCCCCCTCTTTTATCTCCCGGGGTCCGTATAAGGTCTTATTCCTCAAGTGACACACCACACACGTGACACCCTCCTTTATAAGCATCGTATCAAAATCCCGATTCTTGATTGCAACAAAAGGTAAAGGGCCCGTTTCTTTAAAACCCCTTAATATTTTGGGTTTCTGTTCCAGCATAGGAAAATGGCAATTGGAGCAGAAGGGTGGATTATTCCTTACCGTCCAGCATGCCTGAAAGATAGGGTTTGTCGATGATTTGCTGTGCATAGACTCCCGCCACTGGTCATAAATTTCCTGGTGGCAATCCTTGCATGAGTCGGCGC
>CAYJME010000186.1:0-6615 GCA_964370795.1 uncultured candidatus Brocadiaceae bacterium | reverse complement strand
TTGATTAGAGTCTAAATTATTTTTAAAAGTGTCTAATTTTCATTGACATATTCCGTAAACATACTGAACCTACAAAGATATTTACATGACTATTTTTTATATCGTTTACAATATCTAAACTTTCAAAACGCCTTTGCCTATTTTCATACTTTAATCTTCCAATCAGGATCATATCTGGCGTGGCAGCGTGGGCAGATGAGAATGATCTTGCAGGTCTCCTTTGGCTCTCGTACAAAAGAGGTGTGGAAACCATCTTCGTATCCGCATTGAGGACAGATATGGAGTTCCTTTTCAATTTTTATTGAAACTGGCTTCGGTACGTTATTATTCATTCCTCCTCCACAAGAAAAAGATTGGATATATTGAAAACAAATCGAAAGTATTTATAACCCAAATTGAACTTTGGTAGACAGGATGGACATGATTTTCAGGATTACAAATTTATCGACCTGTTTATCCCGTCCATCCCTGTTATAATTCGTGTTTATTCGTGTAAATTCGTGACTGAAAAAATCTATTCCACAATCACGATTAAGTGGTCATCGTTTTTGAATACCTGTCTTGCCAGCCGTTCCACGTCCTGCACCGTTACCCTCTTCAGTTTTTCAACCTCTTGTTCATCGGCTTCCGATGCCTTGCCATCAAGCATTTGCATACTCATATAGTATGCCTGATTTACCCTGTCCAACCGGCGCATGCCGCGGCGTCCCAGCATGGCGTTGACTGTCTTCTGCAGGTCTTTCTCTTCAATAGTTGCCTCACGCATAGCGCGTATTTCATCCCGAATGCTATTGAGGGCGCGTTCAATGTTTTCCGGCCGTGTGCCCATAGTTATGCGGTACCACTGCACACCATGATATTTATGAAAATTAATACCAAGACTGTATGCGAGACCCTGCTTCTCCCGAAGATTAAACGCAAGCCGATCATTGAAGATACTTTCTAAAACATACAGAGCCGGTAAATCATTCTCCTCCACATTACAGATATTTGCCACTGAAAGAGAGGATTGCTGTTTCCCAACCTTTTCGCGGATCGTAGTACCTTGTGACTTAAACTGCGGTGTAAATGCCGGCGGCTGCCATCCAGCTTCGCCCCATGTGCCTTCAAAATGCTGTTTGACCAGCGACAGCGCCTTTTCTACGGGGACATTGCCGGAAATGACGAGCATGAGATTTGATGGGTTATAAAACCTGCGTTGAAAATCTTGCACATCTTTTAATTGTATCTGCCCCAACCTTTTGGCATCACCGTGCAACCAGCCAAATCCAGGATTTTCTTTAAATAAATTGTCGTAAAAAATCCGGTCGGCTATCTTTGGTGTACTCATTTGGGCGTTGGTTGTGAGCGATAGAACCTCTTTCTTTGCTTCACCAAAGGATTTTTCCGTAAGGTTCGGTTGTGTTACCATTTCCGAAAGCAATTTCAAACCCTTCCCGAAAAATGCATCTATTAACTTTAACCGAATGTAGGCAAAGCGAGGGGTGTGGTAATAGTCGTCAAAGGGGACGGAAGGGTCGTCACAAACTTTTATTTCGGCGCCGGTGGACTCTAATTCCTGGTACAACGCCTTGTCCGGATGATTGACCGTACCGCCATCGGGAAGCATTCGTTGTAATATTTCCGTCATCCCCCATTTCTCTTTCCCCTCACTCAAACTGCGCTCCTTTGCCAGGAGGTGTATACCAATAACACGGCTGTCCTGATTTTCCTTTATAGCAACGGTTAAACCGTTTTTTAACGTTTCCTGGTGGTATCGGTTTACCGATTGGCCGGATTTGTCACCGGTTGTTTTTTCTTGCGGCGGGGACATCAGCGTAACTACAGGTATTTGTGTAATCAAATATTTTTCAGCAACCTTTTGGATGGCTTGCGGCGTTGCCTTCATCAGACCATCCATGTAATTGCGTAAGAGTGAATAACCTCCGGCTGCCAGAAAACCTGATTTCATCATGCCGTAGTAGTGCAAATTTTCCTGTAGATAAACTTCCTGTGTTACCCTTTCCACCAGTGTTGATTGTAGTTCACTGGCAGGGACATTGGTTTTTGGCATCCCCTGCACTGACTGAACGATCAATTCAACGACTTGCTCTCCATCAACATTTAAAGGAAGTTCTGCAGAGATTTGCAAGGTAGAAAAGTCACGGTTGAATTCTATGCTCGTATCGATTTCTTCAACCAGGTCTTTATATTGATCCTGTTTGAATAATGTCTTCAGGACTGAAGTCTCTCTGCCGCCAAGAAATTCAGACAACAATACCAATACCTGAAAGTCATCAGAAACCGGTGGCGGCAATACAAACCCCAGGGTCAGGTACTGGCGATCTTTCGGGAATTTGTCCATTCCATTTGCCTTGACAATGCGTAATGTTTGCGGCGATTTAAGACTCACCGTTTTGTGTTCTGGCAAAGTCCCCGCCGGATATGGGCCATACTTCTCTTTCACCAGTTTCACCATTTCTGAAGTTGAAAAATCGCCGATCACCATTAAGGTCATATTATTAGGCACATACCAGGTTCGATAATACTCCCAAACCCTCTCACGTTGTAAATGAAAAATGGTGGAGACCGTTCCCAGCACGGGCCGTTCGTATGGAGTACCGGCGTAAAAAGTCCTCACGAATTGATTGTTGACCTGATACTCAGGCTTGTCTGCGCCCTTCCCAATCTCTTCAATCACAATGCCGCGCTCCTTTTCAAACTTCTCTTCGGGCAGGGTGGAATTGAAGAGCATATCTGCCTGGATGTCCATCCCCTGAGTAATATACTCCTTTGGCATGAGTATCATGTAATTGGTGTAATCCTGGGCGGTGTGGGCATTGTTATAGCCCCCGTAAAAATCCATCTCATCATAAATCTGTTTCTGTGTGCGTGTCTTTGTGCCATTAAAAAGCAGGTGTTCAAGAAAATGGGCTGAGCCATTGCTGGCCTCATCCTCATTGCGACTGCCGGTCTTAACAATAGTTACCGCAGCGATCATGGGACTGGCGTGATTTTCAATGAGGATAATCTCCATGCCGTTATCCAGGTAGAATACTGATGCTTGTTGTGTTTCTTTGAATAAGGACGATATTTGATCATGTTGATTTTCACCGAAACACACCATGCACCCCATCCAGGTGGATATCAATAAAACCGCAATAATATTTCTCATGTTTCTTTACGCGCTCCTCTAAAATACTTAGTTTTAAGCAAACAATCAAAAATACGAAACGTGCAATTCAATCTTCACACAAAGTGTCATTGCGAGCGGGAGCGAAGCAATCCTCCCATAGAAATTGCTTCAGGCTATAGTTTACCATGAATAATAACGAAGTGCCTTAGCAATGACAACGTTTTCTTTGCATTGACAGGGTAATTGACCTTATCCCGCTAAATCGATAACGGCTTTCAATGTTACCAGAAATTTTATACTTTTAACTTATTTTTACTCCAGGGGATTGAAAAGGCCAGCAGGACGAGACTTGATATGTTGAGTACCGCTAAAATGATGCACGTTCCCAATACACCAAGAATAGGCAGCAATACGACCCCTGTTAGGATTGCCCCAAAAAAGGCGCCGACGTGATCGGCGCTGTCCGTAGCCCCTGCCGACATCGCAATGTCTCTCCTGGATTGTATAAATATTTTATTGACCAGTGGAAATTCTAAGCCTGTCAATATCCCTGCAATGCCAATGAGCAAGATTAATTCAATCTCAGCAATAGTTGAATAAATATATACGATAGAAATGATAAACGGCAAGATAAGGGCATACACTCCAATGATACCCTGCAAGACGATCAGTATTTTTACCCACCGGCAGGAGTTCAATCCTGTTTGCGATTGACCCTGTTGAGACATTGTTTTGTTGTCAGTCGCCGTCAGGAGACGGCTCCTACCAATTTCGTTCTGAATAAACCAATTCATCAAATAGCCACCAATTGCGAGTCCAACCATAAAGACGGCAACAATAACACCCATCCTTTCATAGATGTATCCATAAGTGTTCTGAAAGGCATAGAGGATCACGATTTCCAGCGCAATACCGGTAAAGCCGGTTGTAGCCAAGGTTATGAGACCGTTGGTTTTAAGTTGGATTGTATGATCAATGTTTTTTTGTTGAGATTTTGATTGTCTTAAAACCGTACAGAGTATTCTGCCTGCGAACGCCATGAGCATGAGCATGAGAAACGACATTAATCCTGCTTTTTTTAAACCGTAAAACAAGCCGTGTAAATGTCCGCCACTTAAGGAATCCCATAAAATAAGGTTTAAAAAATAGGTAACCGGCTTTGCGTCTGTATTTATTAATAAATCCTTCCTCTGACTCAATTGACTTTCGATAAATTCAACCTGCTCCGGTTGAAGGAGTGTATAGAAAAGATATTCTGTAAAGTAAGCAGACTTTATGTGCCGTTGCCTGTATCGCTCCATGAGTGCTTCCAGACTAAAGGTAATGACATTTTCCTGGTTACAACCAAAATAATAGTTTGTCTGTCCAGGCGTTACCAGTACATTGCGAAACGTCTCATGGAGGGTACGATAGAGCGACCCCGTATAACTTCCCACCTCCTTGCCAATATATGTTACGGCAGAACTAACAGAGGCCGCTAATACACCATCAGGCTCTAAAACAGCCTGCGCCTCCTTAAAAAATTCGCGGGTATAAAACCGGTTGAGGAAAGCGGTCGAGGGGTCGGGGGTATTTATGAGCACCATGTCATAATAGTGTTTCTTTGGTGTGTTTTTAACATAATAACGACCGTCCTGGTGGAATATGGTTACGCGCTTATCAGACAATGATTGTCTATCTGACGCCGTCAAATACTTATCTGCCGTAATCAGGAGATTCCGGTCTAATTCCACATAATCCAATGTTTCTATAGGATGCAGGAGTATCTCGGAAATAAGGCCGCCCAGTCCACTGCCAATCAGGAGCACGTGTTTCGGTGATGGATGTTGCGTCATCATCAAATGAGCAATCTGCGCGTATTCATATTCATTGGGAAAGGCCCCGCCATATTGACCGTTCAAATAAATACTATACTGATCTGCCTGTTTACCGATATCTATGTGTTGATATTTTGTTTCAGACGATGTAATCAACTCAATATGCGGGTTTAACGTATCCCATCGCCTTTTGGCAGAAGACTCTTCAACTTTATCCGGAATGGGAGAAAACCACATTACTATCATAACCAACAACAAACCCAGGGGGATATAACAGGACCACCTCTTTTTTCCCTCATGTGAAGAAAGAGTAAAAAAAGTTAAAAAACAAAATATGATAATATTCAATATGGTGATAATCTTAAACGGGTGAAACCTTGATACGAGGTAGAACGAAAACAATAATCCCCCAATAAGACTTCCCATGGATTCCACAATATACACAACTCCGACATCCAGAGCAGCATCTCTTGTTGCGCCCCTGATAACCAACGATGAGAATGGAAAAATAAAGCCAATGATAAAACTGAAGGGAATGATGAGTCCAAAAGATGATAAAAGAAGGGGTATGAGAGGGATGTACTCCCCGATTCCAACATGTAAAAAACTACGTACTCCCCGTATAGAAACGATCTGAATTGGAAATGCAACACACATGACTAACAACGCAACCGTAAAAACGGCATTGGGATTTTTAAAGGTATGCTCTAATTTTGCACCTGCAAAGGCCCCTGTTGCAATTCCAAAAAACCATGCCCCAAAGACAATACCCAGACAGAGTTCGTTTCCGTAAAAAATATTAAGGAATTCGCGGATTAAAATAACCTGTGCGATTGTTGCATAACAGCCTATTGCGGCAAGACACAAACGTGTGAAGATAGGAGAAGCCTTGTTATGCATAATTAAGTGTAGGGGCGAAGCATTTGCTGATGTTCGTTTGAATGCGGTCTTATCTTCTGAACAGCAAATGCTTCGCCCCTACTGAGGAAATGAATAATTTACTTTTTTTAACAACCCCGCAATGCGAAAGAAATTGACATAAAACTGTTCGGCCTGTTTCATATATACCCTTGACACGGCATCATAATCGGACAGCATTTTCTGTTTGTCAGAGACAATTCCTTTTAAAGACTCTAACTCTGTCTTATAAGCGTCCGCCCACTGGCTGATCATATCTTTTTTGATTTCAACGTGAAACTGGATGCCGTAAATGTTTCTTCCATATTTCAAGACCTGGTTCTGGCAAAGCTCTGCAAATGCCAATCGTTTACCGCCTTGTGGAATACCAAAGGTATCGCCATGCCATTGATATACCTTAAATACTTCAGGAAAATCTTTAAACAAATCATCCTTTAAACCATCATCTGTGAGAACTACCTTGTACCAGCCGATTTCTTTTGCCGGATTCTTTGTAACCCGCGCATCTCTTGCCTTTGCAATTAACTGTGCGCCAAGGCAAACTCCAAGAAATGCCACTTCCTTATCTATTACGTTTCTCAGGAATGCGTCTTCGTCCCTCAGGAAGGGATATTTTTCTTCCTCGTAAACGTTCATCGGTCCGCCAAGCGAGACCACAGCCTGTAACTCCCTCGTTAACTTCGGCAATTTGCCTCCGGCGGAAAGATCAATTATCTCGTATTGTATGCGGTTGTCATCCAGAAAATCAGCAATAGTGCCAGGACC
>CAYJME010000185.1:0-6704 GCA_964370795.1 uncultured candidatus Brocadiaceae bacterium | reverse complement strand
AGGGGGTTGTTTCCCTTTGATCGGGGGATTTGGTTGCGGCTACGCCGCGCTAGGGTTTGTATTTGCATATTTTATGATATCTCTCAACAACACCTGCTATAAAAAGCCTGAACTTGTTGCCCCGGCTGGTGACCTGGAAAAGCTTAAGACAGCAATTGAATATGGCGCTGACGCTGTGTATGCCGGGGGCGAAGGGTTCAACCTCCGCATGGGAGCTTCGAATCTAACCTTACCGGAAATCAAAGTGGCTACCGATTGGGTTCACCGGCGAGAGAAAAAGATATATATTGTTTTAAATATTTTTGCGCGGAATTATCATATACGTGGAGTACGCTCATATCTGGAAAAACTTGCCGAAATCCCTGTGGATGCAGTAATTGTTTCAGACCCTGGTATCTTTCTGACAGTCAGGGAAATCGTTCCGCATATTCCCGTTCACATAAGCACCCAGGCAAACACGACCAATGTAAAATCCGTTGAGTTCTGGCATCAACTGGGCGTGAAAAGGACGGTGCTTGCGCGTGAATTAACCCTGGGAGAAATTAAAGAAATTACCCAGGTCAAAAAGACGGAAACCGAGGTGTTTGTCCATGGCGCTATGTGTATGTCATATTCAGGACGTTGTCTCCTGAGCAGTTTTATGTCCAACAGACATGCAAATCTGGGGGACTGTTCCCATTCATGCCGATGGCAGTACACCTTGCAGGAAGATAAAAGGCCGCAAGAAACATTTCCCATCGTCGAAGACGAAAGCGGCACCTTTATCCTGAGTTCGAAAGACCTCTGTATGATTGAGCACATACCTGAGCTTGTTCAGGCAGGCGTTACGGCATGGAAAATCGAGGGACGCATGAAGAGCCAGTATTATGTTGCCGCCGTTACAAGGATATACCGTGAGGCATTGGATCGTTACTTCGCTGATCCCCCTGGATATGTTTATGACCCCCGATGGTTGACGGAACTTCAAAAAGTGAGCCATCGGGAATACGGAACGGGATTCTTTTTTGGAAATCAGGGCTACGGAAGTCAGACAACGCATCCGGGGAATTTCTATTTTAACGACTATGATTATCTGGGTACGATTGAAAAGGTGTTTCCCGATAATCTTGCGGAGGTTTTCGTTAAAAACAGGATACTCAATAATACTTCTGTGGAGATCATGGGAAGGCGTTTGAGCGACGATTTCAGCCAGGAATTGTCGGACATGAGAAATGAACACAATGAACCTATCCGTGAAGCCCATGCAGGACAAAAAATACTGGTAAAAGTAGAGCGTCCTGTACATAATTATGGCATGCTCAGAAAATGCGGATGAAAAAGATCGCCAAAAATATGGCAGGCGTTTGCCTCGTGATCATCGGTTTTGCAATGGTTTTTACTCCGGGTCCCGGGCTCGTAGTGATTCTTGCAGGAATGTATATCACGAATTTTCCGGGAAAGCCTTTTCTCATAAAAAAGCTCAAGCAGACAAAAGTATACAATCGGTATTTAATAAATATTGAACGAAAAATAAAATCAAAATTTAAAAGGAAAAATGTATAAGCATGAACACAAAAGCAATTATTTCTCTTACACTTATCATTTTCATGGCCGGTTGCAGCTCAGGCAACGTTTTTAAAAAGATGAACCCTTTTAGAAAAGATGAAGTTTCTCTTGAACCTCAACAAGGCGCACAACCAGCGAGTATAGAAAAAAGTGAAAGCATATTTGTCTGTGCTGGCGATATTGACGTCGCTTATAAGAAATTGGGCGAAGTCAGTCTCGGAGAGTTTGGTTTTTCGGGAAATGATGTCCTCGCCAGGAAGATACGGGAAAAGGCCAGTGCCGTGGGCGCGCAGGGCGTCATCAATGTCCAGTACGATACGGGCGCTTCCAAGACGTGGAAGGGATACGGCGAATTGGGAGGCACCGATTATGGAATAAAATACACATCCTGGTGTAACGGTATAGCAATTGTATATCTGGAGGAACATAATCCATTAGGACTGATCTTCTGTAATATTACCAGGGAAAATAAAGATTGGTTTAAATTTAAGAAAAGTCAAACCGGCGCTATCGTTGTGCATGTTTTACCGGGAAGCATTGCCGAGGGCGCGGGCATCAAGGTGGAAGACCTTATCATGGAATGGAATGGCGAAAAAATTGAACGCAAAAACCAGATAAGGCACTTAATAGAAACAACCGCCGGCAAAGATGCAAAACTCACCATTCTGCACGGGGGAGAAATCCGGACGGTAACGGTATCCGTGCCGATTAATGTACGGGGTCAGGTTGTGGCATCTTCACCGAAACCAATCGTTCAGGAAAAAAAGACACCTGTTGAAGATATTGCATCTTCTTCTGCTCCCATGAGTTTAAAATCAGCCGATGTGCATAATGAGGTGGGCGATCTCTATCTGCGGAAGGGCATGTATGATGACGCCATGGAAGAATACAAAAAGGCCGTTGCGGTAGATCCAAATTGCGCCCTGTCCCATTTTAACCTCAGCATTATCTATGACAGAAAAGGGATGAAACGAGAGGCGGATGAGGAATTTGCCATTTATAAAAGGTTGAAATCTCAAAGGAGGTGAAGCGTGAAGATATTAATTGTGGATGATAATATCGATGACAGACTCCTCATACGGCGAATCATTGAAAAACACGGCCACGACGCCAAAGAAGCCGAAGATGGCCAGGATGGCCTTGAGAAGGCCGTAATTTATAAACCTGACCTGATCATATCTGACATCCTGATGCCCCACGTTGATGGTTATCAATTTTTGAGAAATATTAAAAATAACGCCGTCCTGAAATCTATTCCCTTTATTTTTTATTCTGCAATTTACACCGAACAAAAAGATATGGAATTAGCCACGTCGTTAGGGGCTACGGCCTTCATTCCAGGTCCAAAAGATCCTGATGAATTTTGGAGAGGCGTAGAATCTATACTCAGGAATAGAGGAACTAAAGGAACTCCGGGTGAAGAGAAGATGCTTGGGGATGAAGTATACTTTCTCAGAAATTATAGCCAGGTCATGGTCGAAAAGCTTGAAAAGAAGGTCAGTAAACTCAAAAACGAAATAATTGAACACGAGCGATTAGAAGAAGAACTAAAGACGAGCGAAAACCGTCTTTCCATAGTGCAGCACGTCGCCCATATTGGAAATTGGGAGTGGGATGTAATTACCAATGAAGGCTTATGGTGTGAAGAGGCTTATCGTATTTTTGGTAAAGACCCGCAAAAATTCACCGTTACCCTTGACACATTTCTGAGCTGTGTTCATCCTGATGACAGGGAATTTATAAAGAAATCTGTCCATGAAGCCTTGTATGAAGGGAAACCTTATGATATAGACCATCGCATCATTTACAACGACGAAGACATACGCATGGTAAACGAAAAGGCAGTGATGGTACGTGATGATGCCGGAAGGACTGTCCGCATGGTTGGGACGGTTCAGGATATTACCGAGCGCAAGCGGGCGGAGGAAGAAATTAATCTCCTGCAAACAATTATGGTGGCGATTCCCGATACAGAGAATTTTTATACGGCGCTGGGTATTGTATTACAAAAGGTAGGTAAATCAACAGGATGGGTTCTTGGCGAGGCCTGGCTTCCTTCGCACAAGGGAAAGTATCTTGAACAAGTTATGGTATGGCATGATAATTCTGTAAGAATGGATGAATTCGGTAAAAAGAGCGCCGGGTTTGTCTTTTCGCCGGGCATCGGTCTGCCCGGTCGCGTCTGGACTGCAAAGAAACCTGAGTGGAGAAGGGATGCCACGATTGACGGAGATTTTCCCCGCGCGGATGTTTGCAAAGAATATGGTCTCAGGGCTGCAATGGGTATGCCCGTTTTGGCAAATGGCGAGGTGGTTGCGGTATTGGATTTCTTTGTAAGGGAACAACGGAAGGAAGATGATCGGTTGATCAAGATTGTTTCTTCCGTTGCCGCTCAGCTGGGTTGTGTTATCAAACGCAAGCGGATGGAAGAGGAAAGGGAAAAACTACGGGAGCAACTGTACCACGTCCAGAAGTTAGAATCCGTCGGTAAACTTGCCGGCGGCGTTGCCCATGAATTTAACAATATTCTCATGGTAATCATGGGATATGGAAGTTTACTGCAAGCGGAAATACCGGAAGGCACCCCGGCAAAAGATTATATTCAAAAGGTCTTAAAATCCGTGGAACGGGCTGCCCATTTGACCCAGGGACTCCTCACCTTTAGCAGGAAACAGTCAAACAATCCCAGACCGGTAAATTTAAACGACATAATAATACAGATTAAATTCCTCCTGTCGAAAGTTATTGGTGAAGATGTTCGGTTCGAAACCATGCTCGCTGATAAGGAGTGTACGGTCATGGCAGATAGCAATCAGATAGAACAAGTATTGATGAATCTTGTTACCAATGCAAGGGACGCCATGCCAAACGGGGGGATTCTGACGGTTGGCACTGAGATTGCGGAGTTTGACGATACCTTTATTAAGTTTCACGGATATGGCAAGCCGGGGAAGTATGTCGAGCTATCATTTTCAGATACCGGCGTGGGGATGGACGAAGAGATACGGGAGAGAATATTTGACCCATTTTTTACAACCAAGGAGGTGGGGAAGGGTACTGGTCTTGGTCTTTCCATAGTTTATGGCATCGTTAAGCAGCACAATGGTTACATAGATGTAGAAAGCGAATTGGGGAGGGGTACCACATTTAAAATATACCTTCCCTTTCTGGAATTACGGATGGAAAAGGTTAAACCAAAACTCCATCCAACCTCAAAGGAATGTGTCTTGATAGCAGAGGATGCGGTGGAGGTCAGTGACCTCATAAAAATTGTACTTGAGAACGCCGGCTATGATGTCATAGAGGCGGTGGATGGAGAGGATGCGGTAAACAAATTTAAGGAAAACAAGGATGAAATTAATTTCCTGGTGTTGGACATGATGATGCCGGTAAAAAACGGCAAAGAGGCGTATGATATGATAAAAACAATAAAGCCAGGCATTAAAGCCCTTTTTATTAGTGGTTACGGTATGGATATTGTCTGCAAAAAAGGCATCCTCGAAGAAGGGTTAAGTTTTATTTCAAAACCTATTTCTCCTAAGAAACTTTTAGCAAAAGTTGCGGAGATTACCGGCAAACAGCTTGATATGCAAAGGGCATGAAAATAGTACCTGGTATGAAATACATTTTTTTCATAGTTGTTTTTGGTCTGTTGCTGGCAGGAACGGTATTTTCTGCGGAATTACTCAGAAACGGCGATTTTGAAACGGGCGATGTTACCGGTTGGAAATATTGGGAAACATACCCGTGGGATGGCGATGGCGCTCCTGTAGAATCACCGACACATATAACCATTGCCGTTCCTGGCACTCTTGGAATTCCAGTTCCACCAACGACGAGCGGTTCTTTCTCTATGGCGCAGCAGGTTGGTAACCATGGAACGGCCAGGGGGGGACTCTATCAGGAAGTCAGGGTAATTATGAACACCCCTTACATCTTAACGGGTCATATAGCCTTCTTTGGAGATGATATCGGAGATATAACCGTTATAGGAATACTTGACGGCGCCTGGAATCCGGCGCTTGCCTTTACCACACCAAATAAAAGTTACATCAGCGGAAACATTTTCCCGTCATGGCAGGAAATATCTCTTATGATCATGCCATCAAAAGATGTAATCACGATATTTACGGAGACCCGGCAGGATTGGATGCATGGTTATGTTGCAGGATGGTATGACAATCTCAGCCTTAAGCCTGTTCCGGAACCCACAAAGCTCACGAAAACGCCATAAGTCTATGTCAGCGTAGAGACTCATGGTTTTGCGTTTCTACGGTACGGTGCAGGAAATTGAACCCCGAACATGCTCAATCCTTGAAGGATTGGGTTACATCCTGGTGCAGCTACGACACAACCAAATCGCATTATGAAAGCCGGATTAAAAAAAACAATTCGTAATAGTTCAGACTGTATTCTGAATGGGCACAAATACAACCCCCTCGCCCCATTTTCTAAGGGGGATTTTCCAAGTCCCCCTTAATAAAGGGGGATTCAGGGGGTTGTCAAGCATCTTCACATATTCCACGTGAACTGTCACAACAATTCCTGTACGAAAAGACTTTTATTACATGAGAGGAGATTGCTTCGGAAAAGACCCTCGCAATAATATTGTCAAGCCTTACCAAAACGAATCACTCAATCCCCAGCTTTTTACTGAATTGTAATATGAGCAATAAAATCCCAAATACCACAATTGCAATAATAAAAACCCAGTTTTTCTTTTTTTTGATATTCTTCGGTGTGTCTTTCAATCTTGTTTTTTGTAACAGTTTGTATTTTTCTTTGCGCCTCGGCGTGAACTATTCATTGTTTTTTTGACTTTTCTTGCGGAAATAGATACAGAAGCAGGCTACAATACAGAGCCAGATTTGAACAAAAAAGATATAGTAGATAACCCCTTTAAGAAGTTTACCGACATATGATTTCTTCAGTACTGCCGCCTTCTTTTTAAAAGGGTTTTTAAATAAGGTCGAACCCATCTTCTTAAAAGGCTTAAAAAGATTCTGATACTTCGGGTCGTTCTTGTCGACCTTTATATAGGGAGACGCGTAATCATTCTCTATCTTTGATTTATATTTTACTTCGGGAGGTACCCTGGGCGTCTCTATAGGTTTCTTCTCAGCCTGTCTGGTCTCCGGAACTGTCGTTCTGGGTATCGT
>CAYJME010000184.1:0-6786 GCA_964370795.1 uncultured candidatus Brocadiaceae bacterium | reverse complement strand
CTTTTGTTTAGAAATATAGGGATGCATTTTTGATTTTTTCATCATGAGTCCCATAGAAAACAACCTCCTTTAAATTTTTACCTCTTACAACTATAAATATAAACCCGATGCAGGCCAGTCCCCCTTAATAAAGGGGGAAACAGGGGGTTGTGTTTTTCCTTATGTTTTTACAACCCCCTCACCCCCTTTTCTAAGGGGGATTTTGATGCCGCCAGGACATAGAGATTTATTGTATATCCCCATTGATTATTCATGTAGGTCAGGCGTCCTCGTCTGGCATAATAATGACAAGCGAGACGCTTGTCCTACCTTATATTCCATAATTCATCATTGTAAATACCTCTTTTTTTGTAAAGTTATTTATTACCTCCCCTTCATCGTTCGACTGAGCTCACGACGAAGTCCCCTCCTTCAAAAGGAGGAATCGAAAGAGTTTTATCTTTAACCTCCCCTTCATCCCCTCCTTCAAAAGGAGGGGAAAGAGGGGTGGTCAATTTGGTTACGGCTGTGCTGCACTATGCAGTTTCTTGCCAATAACTTATTATTGTAACTTATTGTCTTAATTTGAAAGCCCGATGAGGATTTTTCTTCTTACTTCATCGGCCATTGACAGATCATTGGGATTATCAAGAACCTCTTTTGCCAAGGCCTTTGCAGCCTTATCTCCCTTTACTTTCGAGTACATCGTCAGCAATTCATAATCCTCTATCCCCATGCGCCATGCCTCCCAACGGCGGCTGGAAATTATGGTATTACCTTCGCCCTCGTAAATGACTGCATAATCAGGATATTTCCCGTCAAAGTCGTCCCATGCCGTACCAGGATTATCACCTCCGCCAGTATCAGCATAAGCCCAAAAACCAACTCCGTTAAATCCAAGTAAAAAGGCCTTCCATGACATCATCCGGTAATAAGAATAGGGAGAAAGGGACTTGGCCGGGCCTCTGGCACTATAAAGCCACAAATCTTTTTGGGTACCAGGGACATCTGCTAACATGTAGTCGCGGTCTACAACCTGCGAAATATCCAAATAAGGCAAAACCCTGAGAGACTCCACATTGTTCAAGGTAGCATAAAATTTAATGCCAGGAATTTCTTTTTTCGCCCATTTTGCAAGAGAAATAAAGTCTTCTACCTCATTCTCTGACATTTCATCATAAGGGAAGAGATACACCTGCTCCTGCTGAAAGCCAGCTTTGACTGCTGTAGCTATTGCTCTCTCGTACCAGCCCAGGAACGCCTCCTTCCATTTTTCATCCAGATACTGAAACCTGCCTCCCCCGGTCCGTACGTTGGCTGATCGATAATTCATGAAAAACATAACTTTTGAAGCGCCTCGGTGCATGGTGAGGTACGTTTCGAGTCGACTGAAGTCGAGTGGTTTTTCCGGATCGGCAAGTGGCAGGTGTTCGGGAGGAACAACGATCACATTTGTATGGTGGGCAAAGAGGTCATTCACTGCTTCTGTCTTGCGAGTTCTGATGGATGCGAAATCGAGGTATCCCCAGTTCACGCTATTAAGGGTGAAGTGCTTCGGCAAAGCAAGTGTGGATATCTGGCTCTTGATGGGTATGGAGGTAACGATGCCACCCATATCAACTTTAAGGAGGGTTTGCCATGTCCCTTGCTTTTTCCCATGCGCCGTCAATAAGAACATTTTTAACTCGCCGGATTTCAAAACAACAGGCCGCTTGAGCGGCACCAGCGGGTCAGCGACAAACTCCACAGATCTTAATGTCGATGCACATTTTACAAAAGGAACCTCATACATAAGCAATTCAGGCACTTCTTCAGGCAGTCTGTCAAGTAAAAGTGACACCTGTTCCGATTTTGGAGACAAGTTGGTTATCGTAATCGCAGTATGGTCGTACCCACCCTGCGGAATGGTAAAAGACAAACCTTGAGTCGGTACACCGGAAGGCAAGAACACCGGAGATAATGCCGCCCACGGATTTATAGTTTCAATCAGTAACTGCTTCCCGGGGAGTTGTGCGCGAAGGGAATCGTAGCGGAGCTTAAGTATCTCTGCTTCAATTGAATCAACATCATTTAATGAAGGAAGTGTGGTCATTATCTGTCTAATCTTTGCCAAACGATCAATCAATCTCATGTTGTCAACAAGACCAGACTTAAGTTTTCCCGTTAGCTTATTTTCGAATTCTTCGTAAATATCAAATCCTTTTAGCTCTTCAAATAGACTTCTGGCGTCCTCTAAGGAGAGGTTGCCGGTCTTTCCCTTATTTTGGACTCCCTCAATCACTTCTATCTCATCGCAAAAAAGATACAAACCTTTCGGTTGTGCTTCAAGCAGGACGTATCTTCCTTTGACTCCGATATCGTTCAATGTAAGTCGCCTGGTCTCGTAAGCACATCGAGGACTATCTGAATCTTTGGCAATATCACCCACATACAACAACTTGTCTTTGTCCGTACCTGCAAAAACGGCAATGTGTGAGGGATAATGTACGTCACCATTGGTGCCTCTTGCAGTACTGAATGAAATACTATCGATAGTTGACATCTTCTCAAGATCAATCAAGATTTCAATATTCTTAATGCCCTGCCAACCAACAGTAGTTTTTTGTGTCCAGAAATAGCCTTTAGTATAGTTACCATCAGTAAGTGAGGTTTTGTCGGTTGAAGGCGCTGAAAGCGTATAGCTTGGCGGAGATGAAACCGTATAGGGTTTACTGAGGGCAAGGTTGGTCCCTGCATAGCAAGAATGAACCACGCCAGTTAAACTATACGCTATCACTAAAGTGCATAATAGAAACTTTTTATCTATGAAAATCATTTTACTTTCTCATTATTATTAGTCCGATGTTCACCTTGTACTTTTCCCTACAAAAATTCAAAAAAACGATATAAGTCAAAAACCTAGCGGGCAACAGTAAACTCAGCACAACTTCTTTTTTCGCTGTTCCACCATCAGCGACTTGGTCACCATCAGTTTATCTATCATTGCACTGGAATCCTCATGGCATAAATCATATAGAATGTCCATACTAAGGACGATCACCCGTTGCACCTCTATTCCTCACCCAGGTAAAAGGTAATTCATACGCCGTCACTCGGATGTCTCGCGACAATAAATATATCTCCGCCCTTTTTTTTGATGGATTGGATAAAAGACAACGGCAGCAAAACGAAACGAGATATACCCATAACCGCCAAGGCCAGCCAGCCAGGCAATTTTCTTATTCTTGCACCAGGGGTAGATACAGACGCCGGTTTACGATTGAAAAAAAGTGAATGTAGAGCTTTTATCCAGTCTTCCGCAAATTCGAACGTTCTCACACCCACAACCTCCCATCCGGCCTTTTCAAGACACAGTGTTAGGCTTTTCGGTGTGAACAGATGTAAGTGAGCCGTTGAATATATCGACCATGATTTCCCTGTCACCCGGTGTTCCCAACAATCAGCGTTGGGGGACATGATAAAAAAATATCCGCCTTCCCTCACTGTTTTTTTAGCCATCAATAAGTAAAAGATCGGGTCCACGACATGCTCGATAACATGACTACTGTAAACGGCATCGTATTTTCCCCCTTCATGGTTAAAATCTTCCAGCATTACTTCATATGTCTTTATCTTTAATGTCTTATTTATATAATCGGCAAAACGTTTCGACGTCTCTATCGCTTCAATGTCGAAACCTGCGGAAACAGCCTCCGTCAGGAATTCGCCGCATCCCGGACCGATTTCTAGCAGTCGCCCTGAATTCAAATATTCTTTTACGACTTTTATTCTCTTCTTTGCTTTTCGCAGGTTTATTGCCCTGATAGGTTTAGAAAAAGACAGATCATCTTCTTCATAATATAACATCTGCGACTTTTCAAAACTCTCCTTCAATGCATCATTGCCGATATTTTGTTTTTCTAAACCGCACTTATTGCAGAGTAAATAATGCAATCCCTGGGCAGTATAGACTTCAGCAACATTCATGCTTTCACACAACGAACATTGGCTCATAAAACTATCCCCTCTTCAATTCCACGTTATCCGCACTTTGCAAATACGTCTCATGCGGACGACTCTCTTCCAGTTCAAGCTCTTGCTATCCCCTTTACCAGCACCGCAGCAACCGTTAGGAAACAAAATCATGTCTTCCGCTCTCTCCCGCACTTCAACCTGTCGCGTCCAAACTAAAGTTTTATAATATTTATTTATGACTCTATTGATTAAGTACTTCTAAACCAAATTAGTATACTATCTATAATCTTATCTTGTATATATAGCATAGCACATGTTATCGAAGGGATACTTAGTCAACAGGATCATATATAGCTAAATGATATTTTTGCAATAAGTCTTCGCAGCTTAACTAAATTGTACAGCAACTCATTATCACCTAGTCGGTTGTACAATTTTATTTTATTTATCGACCATTCCGGATAAATGGCATTTCTTTTGATCAATAACGCATCATTTTTTTCCATTGAGCCTCGTTCGATAGTAGCAGCGGTTTGGTAATACCTTGTTTTTAACAGAACACCATATGTTTCTTGGTTATGCTGACCATGAGGATAAGCAAAATGTTTAATTTCATGTTGTAATCTATCTTCAAGCATCTCTTTGCTGATTCTTAATTCATTTCGCATGCCACATTCGTCAATAGTAGTGAAACGAATATGCGTATGTGAGTGACTGCCTATTTCATGACCTTTTTTGCTGATTTCTACAATTTGGTCCCATGTCATAACCAGCATAGGTTCTCTATCCCTATAGGTATTGCCTTTTAGTACATAATCAGTAGTAATATAAAAACAAGCTTTTATGTTCAGTTTTTCTAAAATAGGTATAGCATTTTCAAATAACGATTCCTGCCCATCATCGAAGGTAATTGTTGCGTATTTACCCTCTTTATTCAGTTGCTTCAGGTAAATTGCATCCGTCATATTACAAAATTCCCACCCACTATCTATAAAAAAACGAATTTGCTTTTCAAAATTCTCGGCTTCGTTTTCATTAATTCCGTGATAGCAAAGTACTCGCCATATCATTATCCTTATGCTCCTTCCAATCTAAGAGATAGCCTCATTTAGATCCGTCAATATTGTTTTCTCATCGAACGCTATAAGTTTATATTTAGCACTCTGAACAATCTGCAAGCAACGGAAGCTCGTAAGGACTGTGGGAATCGTACAGTAGATACGTAGGAACCACATCATCTTGTCGAGTGAACTTCCAGTCGATTCGGTGACAACTTTCGATACACTTCCAATAGCTTCTTTTTTTCTATGTCCCAATTATATTCCCGCACAAATGCACGGTGCCCTCTTTTTCCCATTTCTGCGGCCTCAGATGGATTATCTAATATATTGTTGAGCGCAACAGCTATATTGTTTGAACACCATTCGGATATGGATAAGCCACACTGCTCCTCTTTAAGGATCAGTGTCGCCTCTCCATAACTCGCTCCGATTATGGGAAGTCCCGCCTTCATATACTCCATGACTTTTCTCGAATTGCCCTTGGTGAACAATGCAGTGTATTTTTTATCAAAAGTCGCTAATCCGATAACAGCGCTACGGTAGTAAGTAAACAGTTTCGCATATGACTGAAACGCGATGATGTCCACATTATCGCTCAGCCCGTTTTTTTCAGCATACGCTCGGAACACGTCTGAATCGTCATTGTAACCGCTGCCGACAAGAAGCAGTTTTACCTCCGGATGTTTATGACACACGGTTTTCAGCGACTCAAGCACCTCCTGAATTCCCGCATTGATCTTTATACTTCCTGCGTAAATTATTATTTTACGGCATTGGTATTTTTCTCTTAGGGAACCATATAATTGTTCATCAATGTTTTCGCATAATTCCGGCACATTGGAGACGACTCTTACATTTTTATTATTACTCGAATAACGATGATAAAGAACACCATTGATGGAAGGGTAACAAACTACTCCATCGACTCGGCTTACAAAGTAATTTTCAACGCATATCACCGCCTTTTCAAACAGGCGCAGAAAGGACGGAAGTCTCAAGAAAAACTGATCAACATAAAATTCGGAAACTTCATATACAACCTTTAACTGCTTTGTTTTCCTTAAATACCAAGCAACGGGAAGCAGGATGGGATGGCAGCAGTGTATAATGTCGACCGGATTTTGCCTAAACGTTTTTATGAATGCCGCGTATAATGCAGTTATCCTTCTGAATCTTTTTATAAGGCCATCTTTGTGGATACCCCATAGCGCTATGGTTTGTCGACTTATTGTTTCTCGTGGTTCTTTATCACATGGTTGTATCCTTATGATATCCACTCCGTTGATGTTTTCTCTCGCGGGGCGGCTGCAGAGTCTGTCCAGGCACACGACCATTACATCGAAACCGTCTGCCTGCAGGGCTTTGATTTCAAGCTGCCACCTTGGTATCAAATCCTGACACGTTGTGATAAATGCTATTTTCATTTTAATGATGATGAATCAAATCCCGTTTCTTCATTTTATAAAATCAAGTGCTCATTTTATTTTCTGTTAGGTATAGCCGAACAAATCAGTTTAAAGAATGATGACCGAATTGTCGTCAAGTTATGGTTTTTCTCTGCTGTTGATCTCGCCCCGGCTATTAGTTGCTGACGGTAAACATCGTCTTTGAACAGCCTCTCGATAGTATCCGCTAAAAGCCCCGGATCCCGACGGTCTACCACCGCGGCCCAACCATCTTCCGTGGCATAGCGGACAATTCCGGTGACTGGATCTGAATAGACGATAATTGGCTTACCACTAAACATAAAAAGGTGGGCCTTAGAAGATATACTGAGGCGGATTCCTTGTGC
>CAYJME010000183.1:0-6820 GCA_964370795.1 uncultured candidatus Brocadiaceae bacterium | reverse complement strand
GTATTGAACAAGTATTTTACCCAGAAAGACGGGCGATATTATCTCTGCGATCAGGTCAAACAACGTGTGCGTTTTGATCTGCTCAATCTCATTGAACCTTATTTTCTTTTTGAAAAGAACAGTATTGATATTGTTTTTTGCAAAAATGTGATTATCTACTTCAGGCTTGAAACGGTGAAAACCATTATTCGCAGGTTGTATGATATGCTGATGGAAGGCGGTTATCTGTTTCTGGGGCATTCCGAATCTCTCTGGCAGCTATCGGGCGATTTTAAGCTCGAAGAAGTCGGCGGGGTATTTTTCTACCGGAAAAATGGGAAGGGCGTCGTCATGCCTTTCTTTGACAAACCTCAGCAAAAAGAAAAACTCCCGGAAGATATTACCCGAAAAAGATTTCCATGTACAAAGGCTGCTCCTCTTCAAAAACGACAGAAGACTAATATGGATAGTGTTCCTGTAAGTCGGGAACGGAGAGGAAACGTATTAACCCATCGTAGTGAGCAAAACAAGAAAAGGGATATATCGAAATGGTTAACAGAAAGGGCGCAACTTACCGGATTTGCTGATGCCGATGGAATGCTAGATGAGATTGAAGGTGTGCTCAGTGAGGAACCCGGCAATGTTGATGCCCATTTGCTTGCAGGCAGGATATATGCGGATATGGGTTTATACGATAAGGCGTTAAGAAAAGGCCTGGATGTATTAAAAATAGATGAATTTTCTGGAGAGGCATACGCTCTCACCGGGATCATTTATTACAAGATCGGGGACAAGGAAAAAGCAATCATTGCCTTTAAAAAGGCGATTTATCTCGATGAAAAGTCTGTATTGCCGCATTATTATCTGGGAAATTTATATAAGGATTCCTATCTCATTGACCAGGCCGTGAAAGAGTACAAAAATGTTATTCATATAATCGATATACATGCTGGAAATGGTTTATTGCCGATTGGCGAGGTTTTTACCGGAAAGCAACTCAAAGAAATATGCTCCAGAAATATCGAGATGTTGGCAGTAAAAAAAATTCCTTAAGGGATATATTTACGGAACAAACAGAAAGCTTAAATATCCTCAGCGCTGAAATAACAAAATTACCGGTACGCTTCCAATTTTTAATGCCGTTTTTCCAGATATTTGTCCATGCGAATAATCTTAATTCCTTTCATGTGTTTTAATTGGGAAATAATAGACTCAAAATTCTTTAAATTCCTGGCAACCTGTTCTTCCGTGAATGTGTCTCCCTGGCTGTTTGTCCATAAGTGCCAGGGATGAATCGCAAAAACAAAGAGTCCGCCCTGCGCAACTTCTTTTGCCCGCACAACGGCGTCAATATACTCCTGGGCATTCCTTTTTCCCTCGAAAATTGCCCATAAGTAAGAAGTCATCTTTTTGCCCCGTGCATCAGGAAAGGCGGGTAGGGAAAGTTCGATAATCGTTGAATCAAATGTTTTAAGGGGAAATGGTTTCCCATTCCATGCTGTGCCCAGATTGATTGTTTCAGATGAATCATAATGAAAGTCCATGCGCTCTAATACTTTTATCACCGTTTGGTTAATCCTTGTATATGGCGCTCGAAATCCCCTGATGGCGCGTCCAAAAATACCCTCCAGAATCTCTCGTGCGCCGGCAATGGATTCCTGAACGGCATCTTCTTTCATGGGCAAGCCGGATACCTTTCCCAGATAATCCTCATGTTTCAGCGAGTGGCAGGCTATTTCATGGTTTTGGGATAATTCAGGCAAATCCATTCCATCGGCAATAAGCATCTGAGCCGTTCGTGCCTCATAAAACAAGGTGGCGTTGATATCGTAAACATCCAGCAATTCAAGTATTTTGTGCAATCCTTTTTTACATGCCTCAACGCGTACATTTCCCCTTTGTAGGGGAGCCGAGAGCGCATCGTGTCGGCCTTTAACGGCGACATTGGCGTCGGGGTCAATATCGAGAGACATTGCTACGTATAAATGTTTATTCATAATAAGATAATATGCAGGAAAAAAATATAGACTAAAGAAATAAATCTGGTATAAAATATAATAGCAAAAAATCAACAGATATCCAGAGTGCAATTATCTCGTCAGATTTATAGACAGAGTTGGTGAATCGATATCCCTATCCTGGATTTCTTTGGAGTCCAGATAAGCAGATATTGTGTCTAAATGTTTGGATATAGTTATAGATCAAATTGTCTTTTGTATATTTCATTATTTTGTAACTATTCATTATTGTTGTCATTACGAATAATATATTATTTTTTTCAAATTGTATAAAAATGGTGTGTTAATTGCTACATTAACTAGAATTTTGATATCCTTAAACTTTAAAGAGGAAAATACTGACAAAGAAAGTTTTTTGATCTAAAACATTAGCATGGTGTTATTTGATTTAAATTTTATATAAAGGAGAAAAAGATGCTGCGAAAAACAAAGGCGGTATTAATGGGTGTAACCTGCATAGGCGGATTATTGAGCGCTACCCCTGTATGGGCGCAATATATTCCGGAGAATCCTATGGCAAGGCTTGAAAACATGGCCAATTATGGTAAACATTTGAAACAAAGACTGGGGAAAAATACCAGGCATTTATCATCGGGAGGCCAATTTATTCTTAATCTTGAGGATCTGTTAGATAAATTGAGACCTGTTTTGGAAAGATCCATAAAGCTAGACCAAAGGGATTATCTTGGAAAAGAACTGGCGCCGGTAGCCGTGAATAATAGTAAGGTATCCTCGGACTTCATATCGCGTTTGGCTGGAAGTACGCAAAGTGAAACCAGCGTTGCCTGGTGTGGTAACACTGCCGTCTGCGGCTTTAACGACTCAGGATCGTATATGGGCACTTTATTTGGGCCGAGTCCCAGTCCAAGTGGAAGTTTAAGTTTTAATGGATTTTCCAGGTCAACCGATAAAGGGGCTACGTTTAAAGACAGGGGGATATTTATTGCAGACCCGCTTCCACCGGGTGTCAAATTCCGTGATTTATTAGGAGACCCGGTGCTCAAGTGTAAAAATAGCTCAATATTTTATTATGCCAGTCTTGCAATAGACACAAAAGAAATAAAGGTGTCACCAATACCGGCTGCGATAATTGAATTTAGCGGGATTTCTGTATCAAAATCTGTGGATGGAGGAAATACCTTTGGGGGCGCTGTGATGGCAGCCTTGAAAAGTGCAAGTAACCATTTCCTGGATAAGCCGTGGATGACAGTGGACCCGTCTAATAATAACGTATATGTGACGTATACCGACTTCGACGATTCGGTCGCAGCCGGAAGGGTAGCAATAGAATTTGTCAGATCTACCGATGGAGGCGCAACCTGGTCCGCAATGCCTTTGATAATCGAAGAAGCGCTCGGTGATGGTAATTCGAACACGGCAGACCCATTTGTTCAGGGCTCGCAAGTTGCTGTGGGGCCAAATGGTGAAGTTTATGTGGCATGGGAGGCGTACAGTGCAGACGAGTTAACCCGTAGTATAAAAATACGGAAATCTACGAACGGAGGATCAAGCTTTTCTCCCGCAAAGATTGTTTCTATGGTTACTTATGTAGGGATTGGTGATGTTCTTCAGGGTCTTTTCCGTTCAGGCCCGGATTTACAGGGTCTTGCCGTTGACAATTCCTCTTCGTCAACCAAAGGTAATGTCTATTGCACCTGGCATGACGGCAGGAATAAAAGTCAGGGTGATCCGGCCGGTATCGAGGGTAAATACCGTTTTGGTGATATCCTGTTTAGCAAATCTACAGATGGTGGGAATACATGGTCGGCCCCAAAACGGGTAAATGACGATCCCATTACGAAGAAAGTTGACCAGTTCATGCCCGCCCTTGCTGTTGAGAAGAACGGAACTGTTGGTGTCCTGTTCTACGACCGTAGGAAGGATTCTCGCAACTTCCTCATTGACGTCTATTATGCTAAATCAACAAATGCAGGGGCAACGTGGACGAATAGTAAGATAACAACGAAAAACTTTGCTCCTATCCATTATAATGATATAGTCGCTAACCCCATTTATATGGGCGACTACATTTCACTCGCTTCTGATGTCTCAAACACTACCCCGGGGTTCGTTGGAGCCTGGGAAGAAAACTCAAAAGGTGACCAAAACGTCGGCGCAGACCAGATTGATCAGCCATAACCGTGAATTTTTAAGGGGTCGAGGAAATATCCTCGACCCCTTTAGGAATAATTACGCTAAAATCACAGAAAAACAAATCAATATCTATAAATCTTACGCTCTCAAAATTGACACAATCTTGAGTTAGACAAGGCATTCTCGTAAAAGAACTATTTTTCACTCCAAAAATTCCGCATTACCTTTTGATTTATTAAGCCACAAGGCACGCCAAGCTCGAAGATTGAACCATCGAAAAGAATTATAGAGACGCAAAATCGTTCGACTGAGCTCACGACGAAGTCTTGCGTCTCTACGGAATATTTTCTGGTGAAACACGCAATAACTATTTTCCCTTGCATTATACCATAATTACCGTTACAAATAGTTAAATTTGAACAATAAAAAAGTAATAATTAAGCAACGCCAGAGTGGCAAGCATTCATAGAAAAAAATGGCAATAAGAATCAAATTTTAAATAATAATTCATAGTTTTGGGAGAGCATATGCCGATTAAAGGGAATCTGGAACAGGTAAAACAAAACATCGCTCGCGCCGCTCAGAAGGCCGGCAAAAGACCCGAAGATATTGTCCTTGTCATGGCCACCAAGACCGTGGACACTGAACGGATACGCGAGGCAATTCTAGCCGGAGGGCAGATTATAGGGGAAAACAAGGTGCAGGAGGCGCTGAAAAAATATGAAGTATTAAAAAATGAACGTGTCCGGTGGCATTTTATCGGCCACCTCCAGACAAACAAGGTAAAGGACGTCCTTAAATTTGCACATATGATCCATTCTGTGGATCGGTTATCGCTTGTGGAAAAGCTTGACCAGCGTCTCCAGCACGAAGGACGCTCCCTCGATATCCTGATCCAGGTCAATACCTCGTATGAAGAGAGTAAATACGGCATAGCGCCGGAAGAGGCCGTCTCACTAGTCAGACAGGCGGCGAAGTATGAAACGCTCAACATTCTCGGTCTCATGACCATTGGCCTTTTTACGCGGGATGAAATAAAGATCCGCAAGTGTTTTAAGCTGCTTAAGGAGATAAGCGATAAGATTGTTAAGGAAGATATTGACAGAGTCCAGATGAAGTATCTTTCCATGGGGATGTCGAATGACTATCAGATAGCGATTGAAGAAGGGGGAAACATGGTGCGAGTTGGCACGGCTATCTTTGGCGCCCGGAACACGCCGGATGCTTATTACTGGCCTTCTGAAAAGACGGATGAAGAGCGCCAGGGTTGATTTACGAATTGAGATTTATGATTTATAATTTATGATTTGATTCATCATCTTCCTGTGCTCCGTCACGTCTTTAACCACATGAACCGTTCCCCTATACTTGCGGGTTTCATCGAGGTGGGGAAATGATGTGATTTGAAAGATGCCGCCCATATGGGGGTCTTCAATCTCTGCGGAACATTTTTTCATAGTCTCTAACGACCTGCGGTGTGGACACGTTGGCCAGGGTTCATCCGTACCATGAAAAATCTTATAACACTTCTTGCCTATGACTTCCCTGATATCCACGTTGAATCTCCTGGCCACGGCCATATTCGCCCGGATAATGTTAAAATCGGCGTCATGGATAGTAATTAAATCATCAATGGTATCAAGCGCCTTTTCCCATTCAGACCTGGAACATTCCAAAAGTTGAATTAAGTTTGCCTGATTGGCATTTTCAACGCTTACTGCGATGTGGCTTGCCAGCATGGTAAGGAAAAGGATCTCAAATTTATCCTGCTCAAAAAGGAGAAATTTCTCTGGCACGGTACTAAATACTGCCGAAAGACCTATGAGTTTTTTCTTATGGATAAGAGGTGTATTCATAAAGGATGTGTAGCGTACATCAAAGATGGGACGGGTAATAAGGTCTTTCAGTCGTGTAGATGATGGGCGGCTGATATCCTTGATCTTTGAAAAGGGGATTCCCAGGGAACAAACCGGTACGAGGTCGCCTTCGTGATTTAACATAAGGACAGATGCGTCTGCTTCAGTAAACACCTTGAAATGTCTGGCGGCCATCCTCAAAACGGACTTATAATCCATAGGTTTTGAGGATAATAAAAATGCATCCGAAAGGATTTTTATACGATGGTATATTTTCTTTTCGTCTGGGAGCAATGACATACTGCCTGATGCCTCATTTAAATGTATAGGAAATTTAAACGACCATAAAACTTGATGTCCCGGTGTATCCTCACGCCGAAACCCACACCGGTATTGGTTTAGCCTTTAATTAAGCGGATTTTTGAGGTATCAGCAATCCACATCCAAGAGTAACTCAAACCTTCAGGGTTGAGACCTCTTTATTAAACATTATCTCACAAATATCTATGGTAATTCAAGGGTATATAGTAAACATTCTACAGGTTGATATGCAAACGCCATTGCGAGCGACTGCGAGGCAATCCTTCTTTTTGAATTTGGCAAACTAAATTCATGTGCTGGATATTCAATAATTGTTGTAGGGTTGTATTGCGATACGCCCCCATGTATGAACGTCTCGGCGGAGTCAGGCTTGTAACCTGACTCCGCACTTTTAATTTACGTTTATAATCTTCATTGCGCATAAGCGATATTCCGGAAATCAGTAAGTTAAGCACACCGGAAAAGATTCTGCTGTTAGAGGATATATAGTATTACTGTGTAAAAACTTCTTTTTTTTGTAAGTTTTTTACAACTCCCATTACCCCTTTATCA
>CAYJME010000182.1:0-6908 GCA_964370795.1 uncultured candidatus Brocadiaceae bacterium | reverse complement strand
GGGGTGGTGGAGGCGGGGGCGGGGGCTGGTAATGCCTTATTAAAAATATGAAGAAACCTAACTCTGTCAGGGTTTAAAACCCTGACAGAGTTGACTCGCGAATTTTGTGTTTCTGGTTTTGCCTTTTCCGGCTCGTCCGGGTTAAGTATTTGTTATTTTTGTTGTATTGGATTTTTGTTTTATTTGTACGGTTTTAGAGAAGATTGTGGGTAAGAATCCTCCTTTATGAGGGGGACTGACGTGAAAATTTCTCAAGGGGTAAATTAACCATGATATTTTTGATTGTTGGAGGAGTACTTGTATTATTCGTCATTATCGTAATAAGTGTGTTCATTGGTTTTTATAATAAACTGGTAAAACTGAAGAATACCGTCAAGTCCGCATGGTCAGATATTGATGTCCAATTGAAAAAGAGATACGACCTCGTGCCCCAACTTATTGAGACGGTAAAGGGGGCGTCAAATTATGAAAAATCCACCCTTGAAAATGTCATTAAGGCAAGGGCAGGCGCTATGGGGGCAACTTCCCTGCCTGACAAAGCAAAGGCGGAACATGCATTTGGAGAGTCACTGAGAGGTCTTATCGCACTCGCCGAGGCGTATCCGGAACTCAAGGCAAATGCCAATTATACGCTCCTTCAGGGACAGTTAAAGGATTTGGAAGACACTATTGAATGTGCACGGAGATATTACAATGCAGTAGTCCGTGATTTTAATATCTGCATTGAATCGTTTCCGTCAAACATCATTGCATCGTGGTTCAGGTTTGAGCAAGGAACGATGTTTGGCTTAGAATCTCCGGAGACAGAGAGAAGGCCGGTGAAAGTAGATTTTTCGTAAGGGTTTACAAATATGGACATTTTGCATATAATTCAAAAAACATAAAAAATTTTACGCATGTTGAACCATGAATAAGTATCTCATGCAAGCCCTTGATAGGCTCTATTGTATTTTCAATAATCCCAAAATCCGTGCTTCTCAAAAACAGGACATCGGTGATTTTAGCCACCTGGTGAGAAAAGAGTACCTTGAAAATCCAGAGTTGTTTTATAAAAAACCCGATAAAGTCCCGGATTTTTCACTCCACAGAGTTACTACCCTTGATGGTATTGAAGTTGTCGACGTTCATTTCCCCAGTCCTATCCAAACCGCACATGCAGAAAATAACACAGCCCATGGAATTTTTTTTAAGGCTCATAGGGCATTAGCCTCAATAATCCTGCTCCATGGCTGGGGAAGAAATAATCTCTGGAAAGAAAGAGAGATTGCCACAACCATAGCAAAAAATAATATCAACTGCTTCATCTTAAAACTTCCTTTTCATATGGAAAGGACGCCGACAGGCGCCTGGAGCGGTGAATACTCTATTACCGGAGACATACTGCGGACGGTTGAGGGAACGCGTCAACTGGTGATTGAAGTCATGATGGTCGCATCCTGGCTGAGGAAGTACGCAGAAAAGGTGGTGATATCGGGCATCAGCCTGGGCGGGATGATGGCGCACCTGGCAATGGCGGTGGAACCTTTTGACGCCGGGATTACGATTTTAGCGGGCGGCAATAATGCCGGGATTATCTGGGATGGTATTGCGACGAAGAGGGTAAGAGATAATATTATAAAAGCTGGTTTTGCCCGGGAAGAGACAAGCAATATTTACCAGATCATCAATCCCACTGTCCTGGCAAGGCACAACAAGACAAAGAACTTGTTCATGATCAATGGTCTTTATGATGAGGTAATGCCGCGCCGGTATACGTTAGAACTGTGGGAAGCGCTCGGCAGGCCAAGGATAAAGTGGTATCCGTGCGCCCACATGAGCGTGGTATTCTTTCTGAAAAAGATTGTAAAAGACATGATACGGTTCGTTCACGAAGAATTGAAGAAGTAGTCGCGGGTATTGAAAGGAAACCACAGATGAAGGCGATGGTATTGAATAGGATATGTAATCTTGCAGAAAACAAGAATCCCCTGATCTCATGCCGAAGACTCACGACGAAGTCTCCGCCTTGCGAAGGAGGGGAAAGAGGGGTTGTTGTAAATTGTTTGTGACAATGCTGCGCTATGTACTTGTGATAATTAAAGGTCTTTGTATTTTGCTCAGTGGATGCGCCACTTCCATCGGGAAACTGCCTGTGTATAAAGGAGAGCCAGATACATTTCATCCAGGCGAACAGGGACAAAAAGTTATTCACGTCCAATATCTTGGGGTTGGCGGATATTTGTTCCGGTATGGCAACAACGCCCTGATGACCGCTCCCTCGATTACCAATCCGAGCTTGCTCAAATTAGTAACATTTACAAGGTTAAAAGCAGATGAAGGGCTTATAGATCGTCTATTACCAGAGGTCGAAGATGTAGAAATAATATTGGTAGGACATTCCCATTATGATCACCTGCTGGATGTGCCTTACATAATGGAAAAACACGCAAAAAATTCTGTTGTCTATGGCTCTCAAACCATGGAACACATCCTAGCTGCAGCGGTGGATAAAACCCGTATTGTAAATATAGGTAAATATGCCGCAAAGGGTAAGGTACCCGGACAATGGATATATAACAAAGATCGGACCATACGCTTTATGGCTATCGAGTCTGAGCATGCGCCACATTTTGCGGGCATGAAGTTATTGCCAAAAGGACATTACGACAAGGATCTCAAATATCTTCCTCGCACGGTATTTGGTTGGGTAGAAGGCCGGACTTACGCCTATCTCATTGACTTTCTCGATGAAACAGGAGATATTGAATTTCGCATACACTATCAGGATACGGCAAGCACACCCCCGATCGGTTTCCCCCCAGATTTACCAATCAATGAGCAGAAACGAGTAGATTTAGCAATCCTTTGTGTGGCATCCTTTAATCAAGTGAATAACTATCCCGAAGGGATTATCAAGAATATTCAGCCGAAAAATATCATTTTGGGTCATTGGGAAGACTTTTTTAGAAATCAGAAAAGACCAGTGAGGGCTTTGCGGACCACAAATGTGGGTGTATTTATCAAACGTTTAGAATCTGTTATGCCAACAGATACACAATGGTTCATGCCACTGCCCTTTGCGCATATGCACTTTCCGCTTGAAAAAATTGAATAAACATGTTTCAGTAGATGCAACATTATCCAAAAATAGTTTATGGTTAAATGCCCGAAGGGCAGAAAGTATATAGCCAGAGGTGAAGCTCCTGGATAAAGAAATAAGAAACAAATAGCCCTGATCGGAATAAGTGGATTAACATCTCAAAAAAAATACTATTACCGGATAGCAGCAAAGAATAAAGACGGTACCAGTTATGGAGATGAAAAGTCATTTACCACAAAATAGAGGCAGAGTGCATTAAGTCTGTTTTTGTATTTGATATAGAAAAGAACATAACACTTTCGTAAATGATTGTTTCATTTCTCCAGGATTGTAGAAATTTAAGAAATTTAACAACCCCCATTGTTTCCCTTGCAAAAGATGGGAAATGAGGGGGGTTTCTTTTTGATGCTTTATTGAACGAAATGTTATTTTGATGATTTTAATTAATAATCCCGTGCTGAGTGGAGCGGGAGCGATGCGAGATCGTAACGAAGGGTGTGAAAAGTGCGAAGAATTAAACGTAGTTCCGCTTGAGCATTGCTGCGGTGGTTGGATCGAGTTGTTCCTTCCTCCGGACATCCTCGAAACGTGCAAGCAAATCCCCGGCACGAAGACGCTGTTTTTCCTGCCCGCTATAGTCATGGATAATCCGTCCCCGATGAATCATAATAAGCCGGTCTCCAAGGCTTGCTGCCTGTTGCATGGAGTGAGTAACCATAAGAGTTGTTAATTTTTCACTGGTAATAATCTCCTCGCTGAGCCGAATGACCTGACCGGCGCTCTTTGGGTCGAGGGCAGCAGTATGTTCATCAAGCAAAAGGAGTTTTGGTTTGCGCCAGGTAGCCATCAGGAGTGTCAATGCCTGCCGTTGCCCGCCAGATAAGCTGCCGATGGCGTTGTTCATTCTGTCTTCGAGTTTCATATTTAATTGCGAAACCCGATCCCTGAACCGGTTCATTAAATCCTTTTGAAGCGCCCATCCAAGTCCTCGTCCTATACCACGCCGGGAAGCAAGTGCAAGGTTTTCTGCAATTGACATATTCGGCGAAGTGCCGCTAAATGGATTCTGAAATACCCGCCCGATGAATTGTGCCCGATGATGCTCTTGCCATTGTGTCACATCGTGGCCGGCGAGAAAAATAGCGCCAGAATCGACAAAGAAAGTACCTGCTATGGCGTTTAACAATGCCGATTTCCCGGAACCATTTGTGCCAATAACTACCACGAAAGAGCCTTCACCAACCGCAAGGTCTATCTTCTGTAACGCACGCACCTCGTTGGGCGTACCGGCATGAAAGGTCTTTGATATACCACGAATTTCAAGCATTGCCATTTTTATTTAATCCTCTTTATTTTTTTCATAAGACCGGGCAGGATTAATGCAATAAATACAAATCCAGCGGTGATCAGCTTCAGGTCGTTTGGATTTAGTCCCCAGCGCAGCGCCATTGCCACCATGAGACGAAAAAGTATCGATCCCATGATCGTTCCGATAATCGTCAATCCAAGGTCGCGTGTACCGACAAGGGTCTCACCAATGATAACACTCGCCAATCCCCAGACAACCATGCCAATGCCCATCTGCACATCGGCAAAACCCTGATATTGAGCCAGCAAAGCGCCTGCCAGGGCAATGAGTCCGTTTGAAAAAGCCAGACCCAGGATAATCATATTCCCTACGTTCACACCGAGCGCGCGGATCATCTGGTCGTTATCGCCTGTAGCACGCATTGCCGTCCCCAGGTTTGTACGGAAGAAAAGGTATAACAACCAACTCAGCAGCCCAATGAAAACAGACACAAATATAAGTACAGACACGTCACGAATACTAACATTCCACCCGCCGATTTCTACACTTTCCGCACGGAAAAATATCTTATTGCCAAGCCATTCCACATATGAAGCAAGGGTTGTTTCTGACAGGAGCGGTACATTACTCTTTCCCATAACATGGAGATTAATTGAATAAAGGGCGGTCATTACCAGGATACCCGATAGCAGACTATTGATTTTAAACCGTGCATGGAGAATACCCGTTACCGAACCGGCAAGACATCCACCGCAAAAACCTGCGACTGTTGCCACGAATGGATTCGCACCTTTCACAATGAGGATGGCAGCGATAGCACCGCCCAGTGTTATGGAACCATCGGCGGTTATATCAGCAAAATTGAATATACGGAAACTGATGTATACGCCCAGTGCAAGCAGTGAGAGGATAAAACCGATTGTCAGCGCGCCGATGAGAAGTGCCATGTTTAATTTACGATTTTAGAATACCTACCTGAATAAATCAGAATACGTAGCGCGGATGGTTTATCCCCCGCCCCGTTAGTAGTGACGACTTTAGTCGTCGTTCATAGATATTATCATTTACAAGGGAGCGACTAAAGTCGCTACTACAAACAGGGTCGGCGCTACATTTTTGCCAAAAATGTCAAAATTCGCCTGTCAAACAACTTCAGAAACAGGGCTAAACCAGCATGCACCCCGGATGAATTCACTCTGTCCTGATCCTTCTATTTCACGGTCGTCGTAAATCAAATGGAGCAACGCATGAATGCTTTCGGACTCAAATAGTGTTGATACAGTTGCCTTCAGATCTATTTTCCCCTTTTTTAACGGGCGATAAGAAAATACCACGGCGTGAAAGTGTCCCATAGGCATTGCTTCTCTTCCCAGTTGACGCAGGAATGGCGTCAATAATGGATTTTCTGTCCTCGTTGCTATTCCCACTACCAACGCTAAACACCGTGTATAAACCTTTTCTGCCGAAAAAGAGAACCAATCCTGAATTTCCGGATACTCAAGCGGAGTTGCCTCTGATACCTGAGAGACAGGTGACCGTCTCAACGCGGCGCCCATAAGCCCTGCGGATTCGGCAACCATCACTATGCCAGCCATGTTCGTCTTTGTGATATCCAGACACGCATTTACAATTTCAGACAATGTTGCGCCCCCCTTCGTTTTTTTAGTTTCAAAGCTTGCCATATGCGCAAATGCTCCCTCACTGTGGAGTGCATAGAGAACTTTCAGTTCTGGTATAAATGCGCCTGATGCAATCAGATAATCCGGAATGTTTGTCCCGTCGGTTGGGAGATATGCTGCGGCACCTGCAACAGTAAGGAACTCCCCAAATCGCCCCATGCAGTCCTCAAAGGCATCTCCCGGAGCGCCAAGCCCTAATGAATAAGCTGACTCAGGAAATTTTACAATTGAAGTATTTTCATCGCGAAAATTACTATTCAACAATAATTCGGGGTTGCCAATTGCCCTGCAGGTAAGAAAACCACCTGCCACATATTCATATATCTCAAATAACGTTTGCTCCTTTTCTATCTTTTTTATTTGAGGTGATTCATATGGTGGGATCTCCCGCGATGCCGATTCAGAAAACAAAAGGGCATTAAATCCCGCAAGTTCGAGCACCATTTTTACCTGTTCCGAAGGACAGCAGACAGCAAGTGACCCATGGATTCCCTTCAATTGTTTATAGAATTTGAGGAGGATGCGAATGCCGGCGGAACTCAGAAAAGTAACGGCAGAAAAATTAAGTTTGATATGGTACATGCCATCCTGAATGGCATTTGTTAAAGCGTTTGCAAGGTGGTCTGCCCAGTATGCATCCAGACGTCCTTTGACGTGTAATTCTATATGGTCGCCGAATGCTTGTCTTGTAATTTCCATGCAATTATAGTATTACTCTGTAAAAACTTCTTTTTTTTGTAAGTTTTTGTTTATTAAAAACCGCTAAATCTAAAAAACGATAGACGGGGGACGAGGGACGATAGACGGAACACATCCTTCGTCTCTCGTCCTTCGTCCCTCG
>CAYJME010000181.1:0-6923 GCA_964370795.1 uncultured candidatus Brocadiaceae bacterium | reverse complement strand
CCCATGCCCTATGGAGACCTTGTCAGGCAACGGCTCCAGCGATTTGCCCTATACGACGACCTTACAAAACATAACTGTACTATCGAAGAGATTGAAGAGTATGAACCCCATATTGAATCTCATACCGTTGTTTATGCAGGCGTGGATTATGAAGCAATTTTATCAGAGGCTGAAAAAGAGGCTGATGTGCTTGTATGGGATGGCGGGAATAACGACATCCCGTTTTATGTCCCTGATATACACATCACCCTCGTTGATCCTCACAGACCGGGGCATGAACTTACCTATTATCCCGGAGAAACAAACCTGCTCATGGCCGGCATCGTTGTCATCAGTAAGGAAGACACTGCGAAGCCGGAAGACATACATCGCGTCAGGGAACAGGTAAAACAGTCAAATCCAAAGGCAACTGTCATAGATGCCGCACTACCCATCACGGTTGAAAAACCGGAGATTATAAAGGGTAAACGCGTGCTGGTTGTTGAGGATGGCCCGACGCTCACCCACGGCGGTATGTCCTTCGGGGCAGGAACTCTTGCAGCGGAAAAATATGGGGCACGGGAGATAGTCGACCCAAGGCCCTTTGCAATCGGCTCAATTGCTGAAACATTCAAAAAAAATCCTCACGTCGGCAAGCTCTTGCCTGCCATGGGTTATGGAAATACTCAGATGGAAGAATTAAGAGAAACCATACAGAGGATTCCCTGCGATATTGTAATTATTGGAACGCCCATTGACCTGAGAAGGCTTATTCACATAGATAAGCCTACAGACCGTGTTCGATATGACTTCCAGGAAACAGGCAAACCGGCGCTGGGAGATATTATCAGAAAGAAACTAAAATAATATTTTGTGGGTTGAAATTCCTTAACGTGAATCAGCCCTGAAAGGGCGGAAGAAAAAAGGAAGTATGCACCTTTTGCTGTGAGTTCCAGAAACACACTCAGTTTAAAATAACTGAGATCGGTCAACATCAGGTCGTCTTTATCAACGAAATCGACCGGATGATTGCTGTATGCCTGATCAGGTTTGATGCCTTCGGTGACCTCAAAAAAGCCAAGGCTGCCACTCTTGTACTCATACCCGGCCTGCAATTAGCATCCGATGCTCCGCCGCCGGAACCAGGCAAGACATGTTTCAGTTTATTTTGCTCTTTCTGACATCCTTAACTTAACACGTATGCCCTTTATCCCCCTCCGGAGGGGACAGGGGGAGGATGGGGGATTTGGTTGCGGCTACGCCGCGCTATGTGATATTATTTTTATTAAAGTCCTTTTGTTCACTATTCGTGGATATTATCCATAATACCGGCAAATACACTATTATTAACATAAATGAAAGAATGCTCTATATGCCAGAAGATATGATATTAATTCCTGAAGGTACGTTTTTTATGGGAAGCACGAGCCAGAATATTGAAGACTTATTAAAAACCGACCGTACCATCGAGGCCGAAAGGCTGGAAGGCGAAATGCCCCAGAGAGAGGTCTTTCTGAGCGCCTACCTCATTGATAAATATCCTGTAACCAATGCTCAGTACAAGAAATTTATTGAATCAGGTGGTTATACTCAAAAGACATGCTGGTCAGAGGCAGGATGGCAATATGTCTCTCAAACAAATCCATTGGGAAGTGGCGATCTCGATAACGTTATGAATGGTGAACCAGATTGTCCCGTTGTGAATGTATCATGGTTTGAGGCTGAGGCATTTGCACGATGGGCGGGGAAACGGCTTCCCACGGAAGCAGAATGGGAAAAAGCTGCTCGTGGTACCGACGGCAGGATATACCCCTGGGGTAATGAGTTTGACAAAACGAGGTTAAACTGTGCCGAGGCGAAGTTTGAAAAACCGACAGCAGTCACACGCTATTCACAAGGTCAAAGTGTTTACGGATGTTTTGATATGGCAGGGAATGTTTGGGAATGGGTCGCCGATTGGTATGATAGCCAATATTATCGTCACGCCCCCAACAAAGACCCAAGAGGTCCAACGATGGGTGAGGAAAAACCCTATTTTGGCAGACCGGAAGAGGTGGGCATCTCCATTTACGAATTAAGGCCATCGCCAACGAGCGGGGCGCTGAGTCCATGCAAAGTACTTCGAGGCGGTTCGTGGAATGGATCGGGCGTTGTCCATGTCCGATGCGCAAATCGGGACTACGACGAACCTGCGTATAAAAATGACACCATCGGTTTCCGATGTGCAAAATCTATAAAATAAGAAGAACATAGATTACACGGATACCCATAATTATTTTTTTTAAATTATGAAACAATAAGCAGGCATTTTTTGTTTAACTGTGAGTAAGTTTATGTATCGTATTTAATATTTTTGTTTTAATAAAGGAGAAGAGCGTGAAGCGAATTGGATATTATTTAGGCGTTGGCAGTATTGCTTTTGTATTAATGACATCTTACGCAGTCAATAAGGTATTTGCCGGGGATAGTTGTTGCGGCGCCAAAGCAGCCGCTGCTGGCGAAAAGGCTGAAAATAAATGTCTGGTTTGCGGAAAGGCAATAGATGCCAAAAGCAAGCCCGTGACAATAGATCACGAAGGAAAAACCCTTAATTTCTGTTGCGAGCATTGTGCGGATACATTTAAAAAGGATCCGGGAAAATGTCTTAAAGACGAAGGAAAACAAAAATAATAAACAACCTCATTCTCAAAATATAAACTGTGTTTATTTTGCAAAAAGGGCGTTCTTGTGTTGAGTACAAGAGCGCCCTTTTTATTTTATAATGACGACTTTAGTCGTTATGTCTTCATATTGTATATTTTGTATATTTCCAGGCAGCGACTGAAGTCGCTACTACAAACAGAAATATAGCCGCTGCATTGGCGCACCCATAAAGGGTGCGATTACCGGATGAAATTCCTAAATCTCGGAAATTCAAGTACTATAACAATCCCCTCTCGAAATTTCCAATCATCGAATCTTTCACCTTGTTTCTCTTTTGAAATTGAGAGAAAATATTCTGTATCATTTCGGGGGTATAATCCTTATAGCATAAATCAATTCTGAAACTCCTGTGTCCATCCTCGATAAGGTCTGGAATAAAATGGATAAGAGAAAATGGCTTTTCGTTAAAAACCACGGTTTTGCATTCGTCGTTTATAGCCATAAATCTGTCACCACGTTCATTTTCCATTACTGTTTGACTAAAACCGCATAGACTCTTTCCCGGACACCTCCTCTTCATGTTCGCCCAGATGCACGTTTCTGAAGTAAAGAGCGGGGTATCCTGATAAACGATAACGTCCGCATCAGGCATACACAACGTGCGCAGGTTGTCTCTGTCGTCCTCGGGAGACAGGGTATGTCGGGAAAACCCCGATTCCCTTAACTTTACTGCCGAAAGCGGGTTCATACAGTACAAGGGATAATCAGCATAAAGCACTACATCCTTACTATCAAATAAACCTAATGCACCCAGATTGGAGAGTTGGAATTGGTTGAATCCCTGTGATATTAATGTATGTATTCTTTCCCTGTAGCGTTCGTAATTCAAAAATCCATCATGCTTCTCCCTGATGATTGTTGGTACTGAAAAAACAACCTTGTTTTTTAAATTTGACAATGTGCTAACAATATCACTATTCTGTTCTATGTCCTGTAAATTTTCTCTCGTAAGCAGCACATATAATTTAAAAAGTTTTTCTAATGGGCTATATTTTAAATAATCAAGTCTATCAATCTTCAGGGATAATCTGATTTCATGGTCGTCACCAATGCCTCCGATATGCCCACCGTTATCTGTCTTATTGACAACATACCCCTTTAACCATTGTTTTATATTCCCGCATTGCTCTTCTCTTGCCTTTTTCCAGGCATCCGTAAGGTTCTGAAAATAATCCCTGCGAATCTCATTTAAAACACTGTGGGGAACAAATAAATCTTCGGATGTTTTTACGCACAAATTTGCAAGTTCAAAGGGTGTTTCGCCCAGACGGGAAAAACACTCCCTGATACTCGCCTCATTGATTACCTTGCGAATACCTTTTTCCAGTTTTACCTGGTAATCTCTGGCATAGGAAACCTGTTGAGCTATTCCTTTAATGGTAATAGTGTCGACCATTATGGCAATCTCCAGTCGCACGGGTATCTTTGATTGCATGAGTTTTTTGGGTATTGTTGGGGTAAACATCTCGTTCGTCTTCTGGCAATAGAGCAAGTACAATTTTGCGCCCTGCCTGAAGAATTTGCCGGATTCAAGGGTTGCAATATCCCCTGATTGTAAACTAAACACCCTTTTCCCTTTGACCGTTATGTCCTTCACCGGCAGCAAGGTTGGTTCTTTCCGTGAGTGGTCAAAAATCTGCAACAGATCCCGAACGCCAATTTCTGTATCAGCCTTTATGACAAGGCGGCCTTTTTCCGCCCTTACCACCACTCCCGCATAAGAACCGATATGTGCAGGATACCATGGATTAATCATATCCGACGCCTTTATCGCATCAGAGGGTAAATACTCTTTTCGGGGGTATGTCTTAACCCCCTCCTTTATTCCCCTCGACCTTGTCGTGAGCTCAGATGCCTGATATTGTGTATCTTGTCTGTCCAGATTGTCGTTTTCTTTCAGGAGATACGAGTGGGTTGTTTCACGACTGAATACCGTTTTTATACGGTGAATGGCCTCGTCCAAATCAACCAGCTTGCCGTCAATTGCCTGCCGGTAGGTGTTCGTAACGACAGCTACATACTCAGGTGATTTCATGCGCCCTTCAATTTTAAACGAATGAACGCCAGCACGTGTTAATTCATTCAAGTAGGGAAGTGTCATAAGGTCCTTCATAGAAAACAGGTAGCCTTCGTTGTTTTGACTTGTTTTATACGGCATCCTGCATGGTTGCGCACACCGGCCACGGTTTCCGCTTCGGCCGCCCAGCATACTGCTGAAGAAACACAACCCAGAATACGAATAACAAAGCGCACCGTGAATAAATACCTCTATTTCAAGGGAAGTATTCCGGCGGATATGGCCTATTTCTTCAATCGACAATTCCCTGGCCAGGACAACCCTTTGAAAGCCCATCTTTTCCAGTTGTCTGACGCCAGCAAGATTGTGAATGGCCATTTGCGTGCTTGCATGAAGATTAAAGTGGGGAAATTGCGACTGGAGTAAATACAAAAGCCCTAAATCCTGAAGAATGATGACGTCAGGTTGTAATTCTTCCAGGGCAATTAAATAATCAACGACATTTTCCAGCTCGTGGGTTTTTATGAGGGTATTTAAGGCAATATAGACCTTTACAGATCTCTGGCGTGCATAGGCAATGGCCTTACTGGCCTCATCCAGGGTAAGGTTCTGTGCGCCTGCGCGGGCGCTAAAATTTTCTAAACCAAAATAAACAGCATCGGCGCCGTGTTCGATAGCGGCAAAGAAACACGCCATACTGCCGGCAGGGGATAACAATTCTGGTTTGTTTCTTTTAAAAGGCTGGCTTACCGTTACCGATTGAATATGCCTTGCATCGTTGTTCATCTATGGGGAATACTTGTTAAAGGTATCTTTGTTGAGCGCCTCGTACAGGGCAATTTGCTCTTCCACGCTTAACTGGCGGGGTTTATGCTTACTGCAGAGACACAAAGAACATCGTTCATCGCTGCAGAAATTACAGCTAAAGCAGTCGTCACAGGGATGCTTTTTATCCTGACATTTACTCATAGTTTATATATGAAAATAGTAAAAGTTTACACGAATTCGTGTGAAAATTGATATCCTCGTACAACCAAAAAATTTTCAACATATTAGCAAAACAGTGTTTTCATTAGTTTTCTGGTATTTGCGTATCTTTGCATGTACCTTCATTTTATCAACAATCTCAAGGCATTCAAGGCAATTTGATTTTTATTTATCTTTCTCAAAAGAAATTACCGAAGATTTGTCTCGTGGCATAATGTGGTCGCCCTTTTGCCTTTTTACAATAAAGCCATCGATATCAAAAACCTTTATCAAAGTCTTATAGTGAATTGGAATTATTCTTCTCTCGTGCATTTTAAACTCACAGAGCAAAAGCCAAATTTTCTTCTGCGACAGGCCTTCTTAATTCCCACGGGTCGTTGATTCTCGAAAATCCGGCTTCATACAAAACACCCTCTAAAGTTCCCATTTCTTGACATTCATCAATAAAAATCTCTATCGCTTCTTTGACAAACCTTTTAATGGCAAAGCGTAATTCTCATATAGAATATTATGCCAACTCACAAATCAGTGGATGGTAACGAGGCGCTGGTATTGGTTTTCCACCGGATCGTGCCGCCTCAAGCCATGCTTCTTTCGCCGCCAGCACTTCCTGCAATGCCTCCGCCTGAGTATTGCCAAAGGCAGAACAATATTTCAGGTCAGGTATATCGGCAATGTATCCGCCGTCTTCTTCACTATAAAATATATTAATATGGTAGTCCTTCATTCGCTATCCTCCATTTTAAGTTTATACTGTTCAATAATTTTTAATAATTGTTTTATCTGATATGGTTTCGCTTGTCCGTTATCGTCCTGAAGATTTATTAATTCCTGAAATTGAATAATTACTTCGGGACTCATGAGTTCTTTTGTTTCCAGATTTGACAAATTAAATCCAAATTCACAGAGGGCTTCAATTACTTTTATCGCATTATTTTTGGATGCTTCGATGAGAATGTCCAAATCTTTCGTGGCTCTTGGTATCAAATATGCGCTTAAGGCGTAACCCCCTCCTATTACGTATCTAACCTTGCGGTGATTTAGCAATTTCAAGAACTCGTCGAAGTCTTTGTGCATTAATATTTACTCCTTTTTGTATCCAACAACATTCTTCCCACAGGGAATAAGCCATCTCAGTTTTTTCAGAAGTTGAAGCCGAAATCCAATATTCCAGGTCTTCCTCCTCCTGTTTTTCTGCATCTTCGAGCCGGTATTTTTTTATTATTTTTTCTATTTT
>CAYJME010000180.1:0-6975 GCA_964370795.1 uncultured candidatus Brocadiaceae bacterium | reverse complement strand
AAACAACAATGGGATTGCCTGCCTGTTTGTGTTTCAGTAAAGCATCATGAACACCCTGTGCCAGTGCATAGGTTATCCTTTCCGGGTTAGCAAATGCTTCCGCAATTCTGTCATTATGTTTCTCTTTTGTTTCCATATTCTTCCACAATATTATGCCAAATAATTGAATCGGTTACGGTCAACCTCTGTTCCTTATCACTATAAGATATTAATGTTGGCTTTGCAACAGAGTTGTCATAGAAAATCCATGAGTCTGCCAGTTGACGATAAAGACTAAAAAAAATTCCTAAGGCCAGTATGATAACGACGCCGTATGATATCTTCCGGGACATTATGTCCGCCCGAGCGAACCCTCTCAGCCAGCCGGTTAATGGCAAATTCTTCACTTGGCAACCAGAGGAAAATGAGATGAAACACATAGCCGGTCTCACGTAATTTAGCAATCCACGGAGCAAAGGTTTTGCTGGCTAATGTAGTTTCAAAAGCAAAATCAACTCGTTTTTTTGCTAAATAATGCAACCGTTCCAGCATAATACGCCCTGCCTGAAATGCGGTCATTTCTGGTTTAAAGGCAGATAGTCCTTGCGCAATCAGGTCTGCATTAACAAACTCTGTTACACGAAGCGTTCCTTTTAACAAAGAAGGGCAGTTGTTGATTTTCCCGCGCCATTTGCCCCTGCAATAACTATAAGATGCGAACGCTTGCTTGTCATAGCTTTTTTATCCATTTCCCTCCACAATAACAATTTCATCCTGGGTGAGGACGTAAAGTTTGTAAACCATGTGGTCAATCTGTCTTTCCAATTCCGACGTGTCGGCATTGGGGTCTTTTTGTTTTGATGGCGAGGATTTGATCAACGAGGGTGAATATTTTATTTTCGGATAATTTCAACGATAGTTTCTATCACTTCGGAAACCTTTTATAAATTTTGCCATGCTTCATCCTCCTCATCTTTGAGCCAGTCTTTCCCAAGAGAAGATTCGCTCACAACAGCAGAGGCGATTCCTTCCTGTGTTATTTTTGCTTTAAGAAAATGAACAAAATCTAACACCTCGTTGAGAAGATGTTCTGGAACCTGCTCAATTTTCATTTTATTGATTTACCAGATGAGCGACAGGGATAACTTCCGTTCTTTCTGGCAAACGTTTGCCATTTGCAATTTCCTCTACTATTTTCAATATTGATGCATGATAATAACGATAACCACACTCATCACATATCCCAACCGGCGCATCTTCAAGCATAACGAAACCGTTTTTGTGTTTAAAGACCTCTTTTTTTATTATTCTTTCTTTTACAACACCATCACAATATTCACACTTATAATCATACATAGTTTTGCTCCTTAATAATTTTAAGTAATTTTGTAAACGATTATTATTAGAAAGACTCCTGTCTCTTTGAAACGTCCAACCACACCTATTGGTGTGGATAGGTCTGTACCTAATCCTTTTAAGATATACTTTATTCCACGAGGATCATCTTTTTCTTTTTTTGTGATTTTGCCATTTAAAATAGCGCTTTCAATGTCATAAATTACTAAACCATCTTCTGCCATTTCTTCGACAGCGTGATATGTCATATCGTAGTATCCTGATTTAATTGCCTTCCGTATTTTCTCAATTATTTGTCGAGACATTAAAGCTTCTTTGAAATCATTTTAAAGTGAATTAGTTTCTTCTACAATCACAATCTCATCCGACGTGAGGTTGCAGAGTCATATACAAGCTGGTCAACCTTGTTAGATAACCGACATGCCTATCTAACGGGGCAAGCAATCCGAGTCTTTCGTAATGGATCTGCCCTCACGGAAGTGGGGAAAAGATGCGTCTTTGCGCTTTTCCTTTCAGATATAATTTGTCAATTTGAAAGATTCGCCCCTTAGACCGTTTTGTCTGCCCATGCGAACCCGCTCAGCTACCCGGTTAATGGCAAATTCTTCATAATTCTGATAATCAAAAAGTATTAATTTATAAGCTTTTTTTACGTAAATCCATAAAGAAAGCGGCTGGAAATCTCCTTGGAAAACTTTGCCGTTGATGTTGTGATACAAAAAGATTTGTTATTCCTGCCGTTGCAACTGCTGCTGCCATCCATGCAGCATTTCCACTTGATATTAATTGACCCCCAAGAATACCGGCCACTAACTCCCCACCAAACCATTTTATTAAATCACGATCAATCTTTTTCCACTCTTCTTCTGCTTCTCTTACTTTTTGGTGCAATTCCGCAGCTAAATTAATAATATTTTCGTAATCAAATGGCTCGTCTGTTTTGACTGCTGTCCATACCTGACGTAAAAACAACCTAAAGTCTTCAAGCCTGCCTTCTTCTTTACGAAGCTTTAACGCCACATTTAGGTCAATGTTGCCCTCTGTGTCAATATTAGCTTCTTTTCTATCAATCTCGATTTCTTTCCACTTCGGCGGTATATCAGTAACTAAATAAGAGCCAGACATCTCTGCCATAAGTTTGGCCATATCATAACTTGTACCCGACGTTAATATATAAACTTCTTCTGCAAAGTTACCATCCTGAATAATAGGTTCAAGATAAAAGGAATGCTTCTGCTGCTGTGTTTTAATATAAGATAATATTTTCTTTTCATCTTCCTCTGATATGTTAGGAAAAAGCTCTTTTGCAACCTTTTTGACTTGACTATCTGGAATATGAAGACCAAATAATTCTTTAAAAGTAGTTACCGATTCTACTTTCTGTTTAACCCAATCATCAGCAGTGTTTTTAAGCTCAACGTTGCTAGCATATTTTTTCTGTTGTCTCTTCAAAGATTTCCACTGAAGATTATGGTCAAAATCACAAGGACTTCTGACAATTTCAACAAGCCCTGCACTAATCCATGTGGCTAAGCTAAACCAAAAATGAATATTTCTTAATGTAGTTGTACGATACTTTGTTGGATTAATAATTGGATTGTATTCATCACGAACACTTGTAGGATACAAGAAAGGATCTACAATAAGTATTTTATCAGAATAAAGACTATGACGTACTATACCTTTTTCAACGAGAGAAGAATCACTATAATCACCAATATAAATCCCAGTAACTTCACTTTTGTATTGGTTTAATACAATCTCAATGTTGGTGTTAAGAGGCCATATTTCAATTATTGCCTCATGTATCTTTTTAACTACACAGGAGTACAAGCTACTTTAATATCATGCCAGTTGTTACCTATTTTATCGAATTGGAGTGCATCTGCTATGCGCTCTAAAAATAATAAATTTCTTTCCTTCCCAGAAAGATTGTGTGTACTATTATTATCTTTTTCAATAGAGCCTCGTAAATTGCTTTTCACAAAACAGCATTTTTTATTCCTGCCAATTTTGTTTCCTTCTGACATTGATATATTTTACCCTCACTCTATACTTCCAATTTGTATCCCTTTTCCCTCAGCTGTTTGTTTTACTTTGTAAAAAACCAATATTCTTCAAGTAACCTTTATTTTCTTAATTACATGAGACTGTAGCTTATTAAGTAAATGAGAAGTTGTTTGTACGAGTATGCAAAATTAAAAGTTTTGGGTCTTCTAAGTTTTGTGTGGGTAAATTTTCATAATTCTGGTAAAAATGCTGTTAATATTTTCAGTTTTAAATAGTCTCGATCTTTAATACCATAAGCCCGTCGTTGAATAACACGGACTTTGTTATTTATACCTTCAACCAGTCCAAGAGAGATTTTATTGTCAGGATTACAATAGCTAACAATATTGTCCCAGTGCCGTTCAATCATTTTTACAAATTGGTGAAAGGGTTTAAGCCTTGACCATCGAAGCTGGGATTTCCAGTTGGTAAAGAATCGTTCGGCGTTGATGGCACTTTTGTAATCCCAGAGCTTACCAAAGATTCTTTCAAGAGGTAAGCCTTGTAAATACGTTTATTGGCTCTAAAAAGCAGCTTTAATGCACGTTTGCCTTTTATATCTAAATTTGCTTTGTGTGATAGAAGCGTATACTTCTGTCCTTTGATAAATATTCGTTCTTTCTCACTTACACGGCTGTATTCCTGTTTGCGAACGGTATCCATCGCATCACCAAGATGACGAAGGATGTGAAATTTGTCGTAGACGATTTGGGCATGAGGAATATGCTTTAGAGTTGACTTCCTAAAGGGCTTCCACATGTCCATAACGACAATGGAAATGTTTTTCTTCTGACTATCAGAAAGCGTATTATAAAACAAGTCCATGTCTTCTTCTCTACGGCTTTCTCCGCCTACCCATATGGGACGTCTTTTGTCTAAATCACTAACGCAGATCATATACGTGTGTCCCTTACGGATAGAAATTTCATCTATTCCTATGGCTCTGAGCCTGGTAATTTTACCAAAACGATCAACAAGCTCGTGCATATAGTTTATTTCTATTTGCCTGACTTGATACCAGCTAAGCCGTTCCAGTTCAGCCACTCGCTTGGTCGTGAGTTCCCGACAGAGTTTGCCAATATATCGTTCGTATCGCTTGGTATAACGAGTATTCGAGGCAAGCCATGATAACGTCTCTACTTTCACGGCGTTACACTTTTTGCAAAACACACGGCGGTATTCAAAATCAACGTAGATTCTGAATGAACCACTGGAAAGATCTCTTGCCCGTTTGGTTTCGCTATCGTAAAAGGTCTTTGACATCGTATGACAAACAGAGCAAACCGTTTTTTTTGACGGCGTTCGAGTTTTATTATTCTTGCATAGGGATCACCATAAACGCCGGTTAATTTACTTCGCGCTCGAAATCCATGATGGGAATATAATTCTGATAAGGTTTTACAGGTTTTCATGAACACTCCTTTCTCTTGTCACGAGTAGGTATACTACTCTGACAACTTTTTGGAGTTCTGTTTTTCCTGAAAACCCTTATTTTTTATGGTATTGAGAAAGAACTATTATGAAAATTTACCCACATAAAACTTAGAAGACCCAAAGTGTTTTCAGTTAATTGCCCACTTCAATCGCCGTTTGAGATCATTACAATGACTGGGAGGTAAGTTGCCATCGTGTTGGAGTCTTCCCACAACAATACCGGGTGCAATGCCAATTTCAGAAGCAAAATTTTTGATAGCTACCTTGCTGATTCTTTCAAGTTTTGTAATTTGCTGGAACTTAGTTGTGGGTATTAATATGTCTGCTGCAAAATTATTCGCTTCATGCTCTTGGATATCTTGTTTATCGTCTTCAATAAAAATTTCCTTTTTCCCATGCAAAAGGATATGCCCTGCTTCGTGAAAGAAACTGAACCACAATTGGTCATCACTTTTATAGCGAAGGCTCAGTTGAATGACTGCTTTTTGAGGGTTTAACCACCACGTTGCGCCATTTACTTTTGTTTGTGGAAGTTCTGGCACAAAGGTAACGGCAACGCCCGATTCAGCACACAAACGAACAGTTTCTGGTTGAAACGTTTCTGGTGGCTGGTTTGTAAGGGCACGAATCTGGCTAAGGGTACTTCTAAACTGGTTTCCGTTAAAGGGCTTACAATCTATTTTTTGCGCTTCCAATTCACCATTCCTCAACCACGAAGCTAATGCACCGGGATGGCTCTGAAAGACATGAGATTTACGAAACGAAACCTGAGGGCCAAGCCATTTTTCCTTCCACCTATCGGGTGAGGCAACACCAAAATAATTCAAAACCTCTTGTAACTGTTGCACCTTATTTTTACAAGGTTTGATCCAATTTAGTTTGATCATAGCATTGAGGGGTAATTCATCCAGCCAGTTTATTTGCTTTTGCAGGCGTTCTTCCTCGCTGAGTCGAGCCAGCGTCTCCTGATAGTTCCGTTCCAGATTATTCCAAAAACCAGCAGGTATACCAAGAACGCGTTCTAGCTGTAATGCTGTATCTGGGGTAATTGATGCCTTGCCTTTAATAATCTCATTAATGGTTTTTTTTGGTCTGCCAGTCCGTTCGGCAAGTTCTGCTTGTGACATACCGATCGCTTCAATTGTTTCCAAAAGCGTTTCGCCAGGAGGTACGGCATAATTGGGTAAAAACTTATTTTTCATGTCACTAATCATGGGTGTCCTCCACGCCAATAATGGTAATTTCGGTTACTCTTGTCCAATCAAGTTCACCATCAGGTTTCCTGGGTACTGGGTTATTTGCAGGTTCAAAAATAAGCCGATAGGGATGATCTAAATCCACCGAAAGCTGCCCTTTACGGTTGTGAAGTAGCTCGTGGTAACGAGTTTGGGGAAGCTTTCTTACATCCTCCAATACATTTGCGGCCCTAAGTTCATTCAGTCGTCTCTTGAGCAATTTGCCACGCAGTGCGCCATATCTTTTTATTATAAGTTTTTCTTCATTGCACAATTTTTCAAGTTTGGATGTCTTGAATAATATAACCATATTCTGATTTATATGTCAATTTTATTAACTAAAAAGGTTAATATAAATATTCTTTCTAAATTAACTATTTGAATTCTCTACTACCTTAATTTCTTCCTCTGTCAGCCCATAGAGTTTATAGACAAGCTGGTCAATGTGTTTTTCCAAATCATGGGCTTTGGCTTGTTTATCCATGTTTTACAAGTAATCCTCGTCTTTCGTGATGGCAATAATACGTCTCAAAAACTCTAAAGCATTATTAATATTACGTTTTGTCTATTAGGGTCTATCATTTATAACATTAATTTGCTTAATCATTTCTTCAATAGCCTGCAACCCCATATTTTTTACACCTAAATTCAGATGAATATCGCGAGCTTGCTTTAGTAATTCTAAAGCAGCAAAATTATTCCCTTTGTTTAAATAAATCATACCAATGAGGCCAAGGTCGCTGGCCTGACCAAGAGGGTTACCAATTTTCTTATGGATGTCAAGTGCAGCTTTGAGAAATTGAAGTGCGTCTTTTAATTTTCCCTGTTTAAAATGGATGCTTCCAATGTTGTTGAAAGCATTAGCCTGCGGAATATGTCAATGAAAATTAGACACTTTTAAAAATAATTTAGACTCTAATCA
>CAYJME010000179.1:0-7052 GCA_964370795.1 uncultured candidatus Brocadiaceae bacterium | reverse complement strand
CGTCAAGGCTGCGAATCAAGATAAACAGATAACGAAAAGCGCGGACATCATCGTAGAAGAGGTAAGCCGGTTAGAGAGAATCCTTGCAAATATTATGGATTTCAGTAAACCGGTTGAATCGGTTAAGCTAGAGGTACAAATAAATGAAATCTTAGAAAATACGTGTTCTTTGATGGAACCCTATTTCAAAAATAGCCGTATTCATCTGGTTAAAAAATTTAATTCGGTAATACCTAAAATTATGGTAGACCAAGTGCAAATTAAACAGGTGTTTCTGAATTTGATTAAAAATGCCGTTGAATCAATGGCTGGCGGTGGAAAACTAATATTAGAGACACAGAGAGAAAACAGATTTGTAAAAATTAATATCACAGATACCGGCGAGGGAATGACGACTGAGATCATGCAAAACATTTTTGTGCCTTTCTTTACCACAAAGGTAGATGGGACGGGCGTGGGACTGGCTGTTTCGCAAAAGATTGTGGATGACCATGGTGGTTACATAAAAGTAAAAAGTACGTTGCAAGGTGGAACAACTTTCTCTATTTATTTACCGATGAAAGGGGAGCGTAATGAAAACAATTCTACTTGTCGAGGATGACAAAAATCAACTTTTGCTCTATGAACAGGAATTGGCATTAGAAGGTTATACGATAATTACGGCTCGTGACGGTCTTGAAGCAGTAAAAAAAGCACAGGAAAAATCTCCAGATATTATTGTCATGGACGTTAACATGCCCAGGATGAATGGTATTGACGCCATTAGTAAAATTTTAGCCGGGGGGAGAAAAATACCCATTATTATTAATACCGCCTATAGTATTTACAAGGATAATTTCATGACATGGGCTGCCGATGCATATATCATCAAGTCTTCCGATTTAACTGAACTGAAAAACAAGATAAAGGAATTTTTAAGTGAACCAAGTTAAATAAATATTTAAATCGAAAAAATTGGTAGAGCAATACCAGGTATAAATAAGGACGGGAGCAGTATGGGTGATCAGGATGTTTTAACGAGTATAAATAAGGGTTTTGTTCATGCAGGGCGATATTTTGTAGCCGTCGCCTCCATTCTTACCATTCTGGCAGCCGGTTTTCTCATATTTGTGGGGATATGGGAATTCGCGAATGGTATTCCTAAAATATTAAACTCTTTATTTAGCCACGAGGAGCATAGATTAGGGCTCTCTGCACATTTTATTTCTGCAATAGATTTATTTATGTTAGCGGTGGTGATGTTTGTTATGGGGATTGGACTCTTTGAGTTGTTTGTAGATAAAGAACATGAAATACTCTATCCTCGCTGGTTGAAAATGGATGATTTAAATGACTTGAAAGAAAAATTAATTGCCGCTACCGTGATGGTTATTGTTATCACTTTTTTAGAGCACATTGTCATGTGGGAAAAACCTCTCGAGACCTTGTATTTTGGCGGTTCAATAGCTCTTGTTATTGTTTCTGTTACATTCTTCTCAAAATTGATTGTGGGTGGTGAATCATACAAGAAGAAGGAAGAAGAGACAAAGTAATTATTATGTCAGAAAAACGCGATTACTATGAAGTATTAGGAGTTGGTAAAACTGCGTCAAAAGATGAGATCAAAACGGCCTACCGAAATTTGGCCAAAAAATTCCATCCTGACCTGAACAAGGATAATCCTAAATTAGCAGAAGAAAAATTTAAGGAAATTTCCGAGGCGTATGAAGTACTGATCGATGATGACAAACGCGTCCGATACGACCAATATGGTCATGCCGGCGTTGCGTCTGATTTTAGTAAAGAAGGGTTTACGTGGCATGATTTTAGTCATGTGAGCGACCTGGAAGATATTTTCGGGCATGATATTTTTTCTGACTTTTTCGGGCGAGGGAGTATTTTTAGCGACTTCTTTGGCTCGAGGAGATGGCGCTTTGAGCAGCCGGAAGAACGTGTTAAGGAAGTACAAGTCGATATTTCTCTGGAACAGGCATATCGAGGCACAAGCACGGAAGTGGCTATTCCGCGGATGGAAAAATGCAAGGAGTGTAATGGGGAAGGGACTGCGAAGGGCACTACTCCCAGAATTTGTATGCATTGCAAGGGAAGTGGAAGTGTGCAACAGGAACAATTACAGGGATTTGGAAGGATTATCAAAATTGGCACTTGTCCTGTGTGTAAAGGTCACGGGAAAGTTATTGAATACCCCTGTCCCAATTGTCATGGCATTGGTGAGAAACAAAAACTCGATAAGATTAACGTAAAAATACCGCCGGGTGTGGATAATGGAACAATGTTGAGGATAACGGCCGATAGGGCGGAAGAAAAACTGAAAGAAGATATTTATGTGATTGTTTCAGTGAAACCGCATCCATCTTTTCACCGGCAGGGGAGCGATATATATAGAGAAAAAACCGTCACGGTAGCGCAGGCAGCGCTGGGGTCAAAGGTGGAGATTCTAACACTCGATGGAAAAGCCATTATGAAAATTCCTCCTGGTACACAGACGGATACTCTGTTTAGATTGCGGGGGAGCGGTATGCCAAAACTGAAAGGACACGGGTATGGCGATATGTATGTTCGGGTGATTGTGCGAGTTCCTAAGGATTTGACGAAGAGACAAAGGGAATTACTCGAAGAATTTGAAGAGATAGAATCAAAAAAAGATTGAATACCGCTATTATTGCTTTAACTGAATCAGGATTGAACATTGCGCAGAGGATAGGAGCTGGTATTGAATCTATCCATCGCATCTATGTACCAGAAAAAATACTTGCCTTACAAAAGACAAGAGGTGTAGAATATGTCTATTTTATAGAAAGTAATATTGCTCGCCACATAACGGCATTTTCTGAACCACTCCAGCACTTAGTTAATCAAATCTTCAAACAATATACCGCCCATGTATTTATCATGGCTATGGGGATTGTTGTGAGGATGATTGCACCTCATATTCGGGATAAATACTCAGATCCGGCCGTAGTGGTTATTGACGATGTGGGGCGCTTTGTAATCAGTATGCTTTCCGGTCACGAAGGCGGGGCAAATATGTTATCTCACAAAATCGCCGCCGTCTTACATACAGATGCAGTAATTACGACCGGGACAGATGCGCAGAAGGATATTATCGTTGGTATTGGTTGTAAAAAGGGAGTCGAATCGGATGCGGTAAGGAAATCTGTGATGGATGCGCTTCAGAGGGTAAATCTTTCTTTGGAACGTATTCGATTATTTTCTACGATCGATATTAAATCTGGTGAACCCGGATTGTTGCAGGCATCACAAGAGCTTGGAATCCCATTGAGGGTTGTTTCAGCATCGGAGATAGCCACGTGTGCAAAGGAATATAGTAAATCGGATTTCGTTCAGGAAAAAATAGGTGTGGGTGCGGTATGCGAACCCGCAGCGCTGATTGCAGGGAGGAAGACACAATTAATTCTCACGAAACAAAAATACCCGGGTGTAACGGTAGCCATAGCGCAGGAAAACTTTATGTGGTAGGCATAGGTCCTGGCGCACAGAATGAGATGAGTCAGAGGGCTTTACATGCATTAAAGAATGCTGAAATTATTGTTGGCTACAAACTGTATACAGATCTCATAAAGAATATTATAGAAAATAAAAAGATTATTGCCTCAGCCATGCGGAAGGAAATAGATCGGGTGAAGTTGGCAATTCAGGAGGCACTGAAAGGAAAGATGGTATGCCTTATCAGCAGTGGCGATCCGGGAGTCTACGGCATGGCCGGGCTGGTGCTTGAGACATTGTGTGAAGACAACCTTAACGTGCCGGTTGAGATTATTTCGGGGATCCCATCAGCAAATGCTGCTGCTTCAGCACTCGGCGCTCCGCTTATGCATGATTATGCGGTGATTAGTCTCAGCGACTTGTTAACGCCTTGGGGTACGATAGAAAGGCGCATAAGGTGTGCTGCCGAGGCTGATTTTGTTATTGTTCTCTACAATCCAAAAAGTTCTCAGAGAGACTGGCAGATTGAAAAAACTGCCGATATTGTTCTTGGTTATAAACCTCCGGAAACCCCCGTGGGTATTGTGAAAAATGTAACAAGAGAGGGCGAATCCGTTGTCATTACAACACTTGGCAAAATGACTTCGCATCTCATTGATATGACAACAATTATTATTATTGGCAATTCAACGAGTTTTAAATATCTTAATTATATGATAACACGGCGAGGTTATTATTCTTGACATGAGACAGTTTGCTGTAATTGGATTGGGGAGGTTCGGTCGTAAAGTGGCAGAGACGCTTGCTAAAAAAGGAGCTCCTGTGATTGCTATTGACAGTAAACCGGAGTTAGTTGAGAAGGTCAGTGACTTTGTTACGAAGGCTATGCAGATGGACAGCACGGATGAAAAATCGCTCATAGCTGCGGGTATTAAAGACGTTGATGTTGCAGTCGTGAGTATGGGTGAAGATATTGAATCGAGTGTCCTGACAACGGCATTACTCAGAAATTTGGATGTTCCAGAGATCGTTGCAAGGGCATGTACCTCGCTTCACGCGCAGATTTTAAAGATGGTTGGAGCTACACGAGTTGTATTTCCCGAAGAAGACATGGGCATCCGTGTCGCAAACAGTATCCTTTCTCCCGGCGTCCTGGAATACATTGAATTGGGAGCCGATTATACCCTTGCTGAGTTTGAGGCAACGAGCGATGATATTGGTCGTACGATCAATGAAGTGGACTTAAAGAATAAATACGGGATTAACGTGCTTATTGTGAAAAGGAAGGTTCTTGAGTCAGGAGAAAGTGCAGGTGAGACACGTGAAAAAGAGATGAAGGTATTGCCTACATCGAATTATAAGATTCAGGAAGGAGATATCCTTGTTGTTGTCGGAAATAGTAAGGATATCGAGACATTTGAAAAAAAATCGAAGTGATGCATGCGAAGTATTGCGATAACAAATCAGAAAGGCGGAGTAGCTAAAACAACGACCACGGTAAACCTTGGAGCGTGCCTTGCCCAGATGGGTAAAAAAGTGCTTTTGGTAGACCTCGACCCTCAGGGAAATCTCAGCTCATGGTTGGGACTGGATATTCACAACCTTGAGCGGTCCATGTACAATGTGTTTCTGGAAGAGGTCTATTTTGAGGAAGTTTTAACAAAGACATGCGTTGAAAATCTCACCCTGGCTCCTTCGAATGTGGCATTGGCCAGTGTTGAAAGGATTTTAGCGCACGAAAAGGGTCGAGACCTCATCCTGCGCAAGCGCATATCTTCCGTAAGAGACGAATACGACTACATTCTGTTAGATTGTCCGCCCTCCTTGGGATTAATTACTATCAATGCACTAACCTTCGCAAAGGAGGTCTTCATTCCCGTGGAGACAAAGGTACTGGCATTAAATGGTCTTGTGACGCTGACAAGTACGGTACAGGTAGTAAAAGAAAGGCTGAACCACAGTCTTGAGGTGACGGGTATTATTGCCTGCCGTTTTGATGGACGTACAACCCTCAGTAACGAGGTGCTGAATCAAATGAAGGACCGTTTTAAAGAAAAGGTTTTTAATACTGTTATCCGTGAGAACATTCGCCTTGCAGAATGCCCTATTTCCGGGAAGCCCATTAGCTTATATGCGCCCGACAGTTCCGGTGCAAAGGATTATACAGAATTAGCAAAAGAAGTGATAGAAAGAGAAAATAGAGATAAAGAAACAAAAAAATAAAGGGTTAAGTCGCCCGTTTTGGTTGGAATTTCTCATTGACATTAATTTTACAAACCAGTAAAATGCCTGTCTTCTTGTAACAGATACTTGATAAATAGATAGTTACAATAATGTAATGTATATTGGAATCGATATTATAGAAATAAAACGTATAGAGCGCGTATTTTCTGCAAATGAAAATTTTCTAAACAGGATTTATACGGAAAAAGAAATAGAATACTGCAATCCAAAAAGAAATAAATACCAGCATTTTGCTGCCCGTTTTGCGACGAAAGAGGCCATGTTTAAGGCATTGGGAACGGGTTGGGTGGGCAATATGAAATGGACAGATATTGAGCTCTTGAACGATGAGACAGGTAAACCATATGTGAATCTCTACGGCGGAGTAAAAGAACTGGCAAATAAAAAAAATATTGATAACATTTCTGTTTCATTATCCCATTGTCAGGATTATGCCATTGCCCAGATATTGTTAATACCAAAAGGGATGAGATGAAAATTTACGGATTTATAAGAATAAGCTGTAGCTAAAAGAGGATATTTTATGAAAAAACTTGTACTCATTAATCCGCATCCGATAGGAAATGTCGGAGAGGAAAATGTTTCTGTATTAAATCAGATGCCAGTGAATCTTGGCTATCTTAAGGTGCTTACACCGAAACACTGGGAGGTTGATATCATTGATGAAACACAGGAACTTGCCTTTGATGAAAGTACAGGGGATATTACCTTTGGCGGCGCAGACCTGGTCGGTATTACGTCAGTAAGTTACCAGGCGCATCGTGCATATAAGATTGCCACTGCATGCCGGAAGCGCGGTATTCCTGTAATCATGGGTGGAATCCACGCGACCAGTTATCCGGAAGAGGCAGCAAAATATGTCGATTGTGTTGTCACCAGAGAGGCGGTAACACTCTGGGAAAAGATTATCTCGGACTTTGAAAGCGGCAATCTAAAAAAAAGATACGATGGTGAATTAACGCCCATGGACCTCTATCATAATTTAAGGTCTGACCGGGCGTTTTTGAAAGATAAGTACAAATACCGTTATTCCGGTATTATAACCACGGCCGGGTGTCCCTTTAGCTGTGAGTTCTGTTCTGTGCCGCAATTCCAGGGCAAGAAGTATCGCGAAAGGCCTATTGAGGATGTGCTGGATGAATTTGAATCTATTAAGGGTCAATATCGTGGTTTAATATTAACGGATGAAAACTTTTATGGACACAGCAAAAAATCAAATGAGCGTGTCCGGGCGCTTTTCAAGGGAATGATAGAAAGGGGTATTTATCAGAATTGGTTTGGTTTTACCTCACTTAATATTTACGAGGATGACGAAACCCTTGAATACATGATGAAGAGCGGGTGCGTGGGGGTATTGATTG
>CAYJME010000178.1:0-7073 GCA_964370795.1 uncultured candidatus Brocadiaceae bacterium | reverse complement strand
GCCTTGACGATTGTCCGTGCAAAACCACCGATCGTTACTAAAGGATTCCGTATTTCGTGCGCTATATATGCCGCCATATTTCCGATAACAGCAAGTCTTTCAGAGCGAATTAACCGTTCCTGTGTTTCCTTAAGTTGATGAATTTTTTCCGTTAATTTTTTATATGCCTCAGCATTTTCAATCGCTAGTGCCGCATGATTTGCGAAGGTACTGAGCAGTTGGACATGATCTTCCGTGATTGTTTTACTGTTGTAATAATTATCAGCACATATTACCCCAAGTACCTCGTCCTTGGCAACTAAAGGAACACATACAAATTCTCCAGCGCCGACCATACTTACAAAATTCTTATTAATGTCGGGATTATGAAAGGCATTCCTCTCTAAAATAGGCTTCTTTTGCTTAATACACGAAACAATAATTTCCGCCTCATCTGCTAAGGAGTATGCCATCAGGCGTGTAATCATATGGAGCGGGGTATCTTCACGATAGCTATCAAATGAAACCCGAATCAGGTCTTCAATCTCTTCGTATTTATTTGCCAGTTCACCCCAGATTTTATTAGCCTCTTCCCAACTGGAAGGGCCTACCGCCATTTTGCCATAAACGATATTCTTCTCCTTGTCTACAAGGAAAAGCCGTGCACGATTGAATCCTAATGCCGTCCCGGCTGTAACGCACGTCAAAATGAGATGAAGCAAACGATCAAGTTGCAAAGTACCCTGCATCAATTCTGCAAGCCTTCTCAAAAGTAAAAGCTGATGTATCTCCCCCTCTTTCACGGTAATATCCGTCGAAAGTTTCACTGAATAGGTTATATGGTTGTCATCACCTTTGACAGGTATAGTGATATTCTGAATATATCGTCTCTCCCCTTTCTCTGTAATAAGTTGTGTCACACTATACTGCTTTTTACCACTTGAGAGCGCCTGAAACGCAAGACAATGTTGAATATCCTGGCATTCACAACTATATACCTCGCGACACGTCCTGCCTATAGGGTTGTATTTTAAATTTAACATGAGAGAAAGTTGTTCGTTAGCCCAGACGATATTTAAATTTTTATCTAAGAGTGCAAATCCTGCGCTAAGCGCATCAACGATATTATCTAAAATGTTTTCAATTTTTATACTGTGTGGAATCATTTCATTTTAATTGGGTTCAATGAGTTTTCAAAAATGGCCTGAATAATGTATTTGCTTATTCTTCTGATGAAACCCTTTTGTATAACGTTAGATACTCTCGCGCACTTCTTTCCCATGACCAGTCCTGTGACATTCCATTTTTCATGAGCCTGGCCCACTGAGCTTTATTTTTAAAAAAATCCAATGCACGAATAATCGTTGATAACAAAAGGTCTGCATTATATTCTTTAAAAGAAAATCCATTCACTTTTCCATTCATTACCGGTTCGGAACGAACATCTGTAATAGTATCGGCAAGACCACCGGTACTTCGAACAACGGGCACAGTTCCATATTTTAAGCTATACAACTGATTCAATCCACAGGGTTCGTATCGTGACGGCATCAGAAACAAATCAACCCCCGCCTCAATTTCATGGGCAGAGCGTTCATCAAAGGAAAATTTTAACGCTATCTTATCAGCAAATTTATGCGCATACTGCTGAAATATCTCATAATATCGCTGTTCACCCGTCCCTAATAAAACAAACTGGAGGTCGATTTTCATTAACTCAGGGAATTTATCCACAACCAAATCTAATCCTTTTTGATCGGTAAGACGGGTTATCATACCAATAATTGGTACGTCTCTTTCGGGGAGTTTGTATTTTCTTTGTAGTGCCTTTTTGCAGAATTGTTTTCCGGTTAGATTCCCCACACTATAGTTTGCAATAATAAGTTTGTCAATCTCTGGATTCCATATAGTATAATCGATACCGTTAATAATTCCATAAAGATCTATTGCCCTCTCTCTCAGCACACCATCAAGTCCTGCCCCGTATTCCGGTGTTTGTATTTCTTCCGCATATGTTTTGCTGACGGTGGTAATCAAATCGCTAAAGACAATACCACCTTTTAAAAAATTCAGTTTTCCGTAAAACTCTAATTGCTTCCAGTTAAAAAGACTCCAGCCTAACCCTGTCAAGTTCATGTCCCAGTGCCAGTACACCCCCTGATATGCAAGGTTGTGAATAGTTATAATCGTCTTTGTGTTTTTAAAACAGTCTGTATATGCAAATTTTGTTTTTAAATACACAGGAACAAGCCCTGTCTGCCAATCATTACAATGCACAATATGGGGAGATAGATTCAATTTTTCTATAACTGCCAAAGCAGCCTGGGCAAAAAAAACAAAACGCTCTGAATTATCTTCAAAGTCCCTTGTTGTCCCCGGATAATTATACAACCCCTTTCTGCCATAATACTGCTCATTTCCTATAAAATAAACAGGCACCTGTGAATCAGGCAAAAATCCTTTGTATACATACCCTGGTTTAAGCTTATCGCCAATTTTTACTTCAAATTGTATATCAGTTTTTGTTAAAGGATATTGACCTTCTTTTATATCATCATAGAAAGGCATTAATACTGCAATGTCCGCACCTAATTTTTGTAAACCTTTCGGTATTGACCCTGCAATATCGGCAAGACCACCAGTTTTTGCAAATGGCGCAACTTCGGATGATAAAAATACAACGTTCACGAACGTATCGCCTCAGCTTTCTTTTCAATACTTACATTTCTCAAAAATTCTGCTGCATTTTCCGGAGATACGGTATTTATATAAAAACCGCTACCCCATTCAAAACCTGCAATTTTCGTTAACTGAGGAATTATCTCAATGTGCCAGTGATAATGTTCAATTTCTCCCAAACTAAAAGGTGTTGTGTGGATTATGTAGTTATACGGCGGAAACTCCAATGACGCCTCGAGTTTCAGGAGAACGGTGCGTAACATTATCGCTAGTTCTTCAGCCTCTAGTTTTTGTAAATTTTCAAAATGGGAGGAATGGGTTTTAGATACTACGCATATTTCAAATGGAAATCTTGATGCATACGGCGTAAAGGCAACAAATGTATCTTCTTCTAACACAATTCGCAAACCTGATGATAATTCTTGCTGAACAATATCGCAAAAAAGACACCGACCTCTATACTTATAAAATTCTTCACATGCACTCATCTCATGCATAACTGATATTGGCACTATTGGTGTAACAATTAATTGTGAGTGAGAATGTTCTAATGATGCGCCGGCAGAAGCGCCCACATTTTTAAAAAGCAATCCATAATTAAACCGCTTATCTTTTTTTAAATCGACCAGCCTGTCCCTATACGTCCACAGAACTTCTTCAACATGTTTATCTTCTAGCTCTGTTAAGGAAACAACATGTTTGGGACTCTCAATAATTATTTCATGGGCGCCGATACCGTTCATAGAATCATAGACGCCTTCACCGCGCTTGTTTATATTACCTTCTATTCTTAATGCGGGAAATTTATTTGACACCACCCTTACCCGCCATCCTTTGGTATTGGGTTGTGTACCTCTCTCCCTGTATGCCATAATTTCAGGAGGTGTTTTTTCTTCATTTCCTTCACAGAAAGGACAAAAACCACCCCTTACAGGGTGAGGTTCTGGTCTGAAATCAGTCGGTCTTATTGCCCTTTCGGTGGCAATAATCACCCACCGGCCAGAAACAGGATCTTTTCTAAGTTCGGACATTTTTATTGTTCTCCTCTGTCGTAATAAAATATTTTTGCTACAACACTACACCTGCCACATTATTCTCTCAAAATCTGCCGAAGGTGCAGTAAAGCAAAATACAGTCCGAAGCGGCACTCTTTGAATTAATGCATCTTCCCTCATAAATTCAATAAAAAATTCCGCCTCTATCCCTGGGGAAAAATCCAACTCTGAAAAGGAACAGGATAACTCTAGTATTTTATTAAAAGAAATGTTATAGAATTCCCCGTCATTATTATTGTGACTTTTTTTCTTTACCTTAAAACTCAATGGTTTTTCCCCTATTGGCGAAGTGCTTATCTGCATTTCGCTCGGATGAACAAAGGTAATTACAATCTTTCCTTGTTTAATGTACTGGGCAAGTATATCGTGATTAAAATCTACTCTTATGAACAAATTGTTAACATTGAATCCAAAATACACCTCGTGTATAGGTAATCCACAAGTCCGGTGCATGGTATCCATATCCCTATTCTCATTATATTTGCCCGCATCCAGCCATTCGAAGTAATTACTAATTATTCCATCAAGTTTGATATCTAAAAATCTCTTTGGATCCGTATAAACTCTTCTTCTATCACCCCTCGAAATAGGCGCATCCAACACCCTTGGAGACTCCACATTAAATAATTTATATACATTTTTTAAATGCATACGAAATAAATTATCAAACTCATACTTATGTTGTGTAAAATAATCGTCACCAAACCACCAGAACCAGTCGCTGCCCTCGGCTATGAAAATTTCCTCATAGGCGTTATGTATAACATCCTCTTGAAATGAGTGGCTTGTTTTTTCGGTTTGTTTCACAATGAAAGCCCTTGTGTCTTCTATAAATTCCCATGCAACATTTTTTTCCTCATGGCCAATCCAGGTTGCCAAATTATGTCCAATCCACGAACCAGGACATATATGATGCAATACCTGTTCTGGAGGATAATCTTTCAAATAATCTCCAATACATACACACTCCAAACTACTATCTTGAGTAATTGCTTCATAAAGCTTGCTTAAAAAATCCAGCCCACTATTGGGATAATATTCCCACGCATTCTCTCCATCAAGTATTATAGTTACCAGGAGAGGTTTTCCGTTTTTGTTGTATTTCTTCAGACTATTAATCCTGTTTGTAAAATCAGACACCGCAGTATCTACATGATATTTTGAATAATGAAACCCAATGAGATCGGAAAGGTTATGATCGCGGAAAACCATATTTATATCGTACCCTTTTGCATGGACGCGATACGGCTTATACAAAATATCCTGTGTAACAACATCCCCATAATCGTCTCTTACTATTTGAACATCCAATGAACAAGACAATATTTCTTCATCCGATGCCAGCCAATGGAAGCCTGCCTGTGTAAGTATTGGAATAATATCATCACTCACCGCACCCTCTGAAGGCCACATTCCTCGAGGTTTTTGATTAAAATATTTTTCATAGGTTTGCACGGCCTTTTCCACCTGCACCTTTGCGTCATCAACTGCTTTAAACCTCTTCCTGGGTAAGGACAAATTGGGCAAAACAACCTTTGCAGATTCTTGATTACACAAAAGAGGTAAAATCGGATGATAATAAGGTGATGTTGTTATTTCTATTTGTTTTGAATCCTGTAATTGCTTATGGAGTGGAATAATCTCTCTGATTATTTCTCTTTGTTTCGATAAAATAAATTCCTTGTCATTTTGGGTAAATCCTTCACCTTTGTTCATTAACCCTGTTAATAAAGATTCCCTCTGAATAACGAGTGGATGATACCACGTCAGATTTGCCCATACTTGCAAATCTTGAAAATCTTTGTTAGAAAAATCTTTCAGTACATCTCTTGCTCGTTTCCTCCTAAAATTTCGTTTGTGTAATAATTCTTTATATCTTGGATACACATCTATCATGTTTTGATGATTTGCAGAAAAAAAATTGTCCAGGATATAAAGCTTGTTTTCCTCTGTTAAATCCGCAACCGATATTTCAGACAACTTCCAGAACCTGTCTTTTATCCGATTTTCCCCATAATCTTTTAATTGATCCAATAAACATGGTACATAATTAAACGTTTGACGAATAGTAGGAAATTTTTTCAATAACAACGCCATACCAATATAATCTTTTATTCCGTGGAGTCTTACCCATGGCAAAGAATATTCACCAGTCAAATTGTCTTTATAATAAGGTTGATGTTGATGCCAAAAAAACGCAATCTTGATCATGCTACGTTCACTTACCGTGTAACTTCTGATAAATTCTTCATTGTTTCTCTTGGATGGATTATCTTCGCCCAATAATCCTTATATTGAAACTTCGGACTGTGATCATGATCGTGACATATTTTACAATTATTTTCACCAGATTCACCATACAGACTATTCACATTTTTTATATGCCCACTTCCAGCGCCATGACAACTCTCGCAACCTACGTTAGTTAAATTCATGTCTTTTTCAAAATTTAAAAAGCCAGAAACAAATCCATAGCCTACAGTATGGCATTTTATACACTCAGGATCATATTGATGGCCAGCCTTTACCAGGGTATAGTATGCCGATGCATGTGTAGTCTTAAGCCAATGGTCGTATATCATTTTGTGGCACATCCCACAGGTAGGACTACCCACATACGACAACTTTTCTGCGAGTGGTGTCTGTTGTATTCTGCTTAGCAAATCCTCGTCAATAAGCATTTGCAGGTACTCCTTCAATAACGAAACCATTTCTTCTGAATCCTTATATCTGCTATCGAGCGGAAGAATTTCAACAGATGTTCTTTCGATTACCCTATTTTTGTTTATCGAATATTTTATACACCCTAAAAATCTACCACCCGTTCCAGAAGAAACAATAGGAGTATTTTTTACATATGTTACTGCATCTTTTGGTTCATCTATATTATGCCCTGTTATGATAAGTCCGATTTCTGGAAAGGATTTTGCTATCTTTATGGATTCCGAAAGTGATGCATGGGAAAGTAGTATAATTAAATCCGCCTTATGTTGTACCTCTTTAATGAGAGTTTTCAACGCTTCAACAGGTTCATATACATGCACACAATCTAATGTGTTGGAATTGACGAGTGCTTGAGAAAGAATACCTAAAAATGCAATTTTTAAGGGGGATTCAACATCATTGCAATTCTTTAATACGTATTTACAAATCTTTACTGGAAATGCTGGAGATATTTCTATATTACTGGAAAGAAAAACTACTTTGCTTGTTTGCGACAAATAACTTATTGATTGCAAACCAAGTTCAATATCCTTTTCACCGAGGTTATGGACCACATAATCCATTTCACCAAGGGCACGACAAAATAATTCCGTAATAATCTCAACCTGCCGACCAAAACTACACGGAAGAACCCCC
>CAYJME010000177.1:601-7102 GCA_964370795.1 uncultured candidatus Brocadiaceae bacterium | reverse complement strand
GTATTACTCTGTAAAAACTTCTTTATTTAGTAAGTTTTTGTTTATTAAAAACCGCTATATCCGAAGCACGATAGACGGGACACGTCCTTCGTCCCTCATCCCTCGCTTGATACCCGGATTTCGAATTTGTTAAAAAAACAAAAGATCGTATTGTTATTTAGTACCGAAGAACTCTTTTTGGTTGTGGCTATGCTGTGCTATGAATATATCAGGATATTGTCTCAGACTTTTATACTTTTTTTTAAAAGGGACTAATCATGCCAACTTTTCAATACAGCGCAGTTGATAATAAAGGGCAACCCATAAAAGATCGTCTCGAAGCAGATACCCTTGAAGAAGCCATTACCAAAATACGCAGCCTGGGCTATTTTCCTACCAACGTTAAAGAAATTCATTACCGCCAAAAAATCAAAGAAATATCCGGCGTTTCAGAACCAACCCAAAAAAAGAGGAAAAAGTTGTCTTTTACTATTGGCGGGGTTAAATCAAAAGACTTAACGACCGTTACAAGACAACTCGCGACATTACAGGACGCCGGTTTACCCATTATACGTGGGTTGAAAATCCTTTTATCCCAGTTAAAAAAAGGTTTGCTTAAAAAGACGCTGGCGTCGGTCATTGAGGATATTGAAAGCGGAAGCACACTTTCCGGCGCATTTGCAAGACACCCACGGGTCTTTGATAAGCTCTACGTAAGCGTCGTGAAGGCAGGCGAAGTAAGCGGCGCATTAGACGTTATTCTGGAACGACTCGCCGACTTTCGGGAAAAGATGGAGCGTCTGATTAGAAAAATCGTCAGCGCCATGATATATCCAACGGTAGTTATGTTTGTTGCAATTGGTATTTTGATAGGCCTGATGATTTTCATCATACCAAATTTTGCAAGTATATTTACTGAACTTAATCTCGACCTTCCCCTCCCCACCAAAATGCTCATTAATTTCAGCTTGTTACTAAAGACAAAATGGATGTATATACCCTCTATTCCCATTGGTTTATTTACGCTTTACAAAATATTGGGAAAGATTAAAAAAATACGGCTGGTTATTGATAGAATGAAGTTTAAAGTACCCGTTTTGGGGGTAATTATCAACAAATCAACCGTTTCACGATTTACCCGTACCCTTGCAACACTGACATCGAGCGGCGTGCCCATTTTAGAGGCGCTCCTTAACGTTAAAGATGCTACAGGAAATGCCGCCATGTCGCATGCCATCCAGCAGGTTCACGACAGTGTACGAGGAGGAGAAAGCATAACAAAGCCCCTCAGGGCCGCGAGGGTATGTAACGAAATGGTTATTAATATGGTGGAGGTCGGAGAAGAAACAGGCGAATTGGATAAGATGCTCATCAAGGTTTCGGAAAGTTACGACGATGAGGTAGACAGAGCCGTCGAGGCTATGGTTAGTCTTATAGAACCCATGATGATCGTATTTCTGGGTGGCGCTGTAGGTTTCATTGTTGTCGCCATGTTTGTGCCACTCATAAAATTAATGCAGGGTATCAGTGGGTCGTAGATGAATACATATTTATGAAATATTCCCATAAAAATCAAGGCTATACCATGATTGAACTCGTCATGGTTATAGTCATTATAGCCATTTTAACGGGTATTATATTACCTGTTTTTTTACACGGTGGGCTTGACGAGGGCAGGAATATACTCCAGAGCAGTGTTTTTTGCGCAAAAACCTTTGCGACAACAAAAAGAAGGCAATGTACATTAACCTTGAACGCCAATTATTATACAACACCCAATCCTTCTCCATGTACATTTACCATTGAAGATGTGGACAAGACCGTAAAAAAACTCTATCAACTACCCAAATATATCCGATTCTGGCAGTATCAGGTAGTCGGAAACGGTTCTGAAAGTTTTACCTCTGGCACAAAAACCGTTTATTTTGAACCACATGGTATCGCTCACCATACATCAGGTATTATGACACCTCAGGATATTATCATTACATTAAAGGATATCAAGACCGGTTCTACAACCAGTCGAACGATTATTGGCAACACATGTCAGATAAAAAGATAAAACAGGGTTTTACCTTAATTGAAGTCCTTATCGCTATTTTTGTGCTGGTGATTGGGATCTTTGGCGTAATGGCGCTCTTTCCGGTAGGGATACATCAAACGGCGAAGATTGCCACAATGACGACAGGCGCTATTTCAGCAGAAATACCGCTTGCGTATGCATCATATAAATATCCTGCTGGAAATACCGGCGGTCCGGATAATGATATTCAGGATATTGTAAGCGCCATATCAGGCACCACCACGCCGCTGTGCTATATTTTTCCAGATACCGGGACAGTTGCCATATCAGGCAACTACGGATGGAATATGTCCCTCGTTCCTGTAGATATGGATGGTGATGGTACAGCAACGTCCGTGAGTGAAACGTTTCTCTTTAGAGAGCAAATCGCTGTTTACAAAAACTACAAGATTGCCACAGGAACAGCGAATTTTAGTTATAATAGTACAACAATAACCAACGTTTCAAATATCAAAAATATATCCATCAACAAGTATATCTGTAACACGCAGAATAATATCTGGTATCGGGTTACCGGCGTTAACGTGCCATCGAATAGGATAACGATAAAACAACCTTACGAATATGGGACAGTAACATCGGCAACATATATGGTGACCGATACGGTTGTTGGACTTTACAATATCCTTTTAACACCACATTGATTGATAATTTTTTAATGTTAAGGAATTTTCGTTTTATTTAAGCGGTTTTTAAAACGGTGTTGGTAGGACAAGCGTCTCGCTTGTCCTGTATCCGTTTGTTGCTTTTGATTTGGTCAAGCGAGACGATCTACCTGCTAATTTCTTCTAACTTGAAATGGACAATAATATTAAAGATATGACGACTTCAGTCGTCACTACAAACGTGTGACCAATCTATGCGAAAAAACAAAAACGGATTTACCTTATTGGAAGTGATTATCGTTATGGCCATTATGGCTATCCTTTGGGGTATAGCTTACACCGTGTTTTATCAATCCAAGGGAGTGTCTATTATTTCCAGAAATAAATTAGAGATGTACCAATATGCGCGGATTGCCGCGGATGGCATCTCCAGGGATCTGAAAGGCGCTACATCAAAGGATAACACCGATTTCTTTCGGTCATTTACTATAGCAGAGGCGGTTGGCCTTGGTACGTCCACCGACAACTCTCAGCCAAGAAATAACAGCAGTATACTTACCTTTCTCTCCCTGACCCCCAATGGTTCATCTACCCCAGTCACCCTTATTACCTATTATTTAAGCAACAACGATGAACTCATGAGGTCAGAATATAACGACACCTCCTATATATACGGAACGGTAACGGATTTTAATCCCGGATCTTCTACTTATTATAAACTTGCAGCGAATATGGACTATTTTGATTGTAAATATAATGCTGGAGGTGTTTGGGAAAGCGCCTGGGATAGTACCAGCGGTACCACCACAGGAAGACTGCCAGACAGCGTGAAAGTTACTTTACAAATATATGGCACAGGTACGGGAAATACTCTAGAAATTGGCACCTATACGACCATAATTGCACTGCCCTTTCGTGTAACACACTAAATAATTTTAAATGTGTTGGTTAAAATTAGTCATTCTGCTGCTTTGTTATTGCATTTTACACATATCTAGTTCCCAAGCAAGAGATTGGGAACCCACTTGTTCGTGAAGCTCCGCTTCACGCAAAGCTGGTGCTTTGCTAACAATTGCGTTCCCAAACAGAGTTTGAGAACGAGCTGATAAGTTTGAAATTCCTTAACATCAAGTTAGCAAATGCTTCGCCTCTTCACAACATTGATGAATGTTTAGCTTTATATATGGATACTAAAAAAAACGCAGGTTACATTATTGTTGTCGTCATGTTTATCCTGGTAGCGCTTACCCTTCTGGGTGTAACGTTCCTGAATCTTACCACCATTGATTTCAATGCCACAGACAATTACGTCAACAACCTTCAGGCAGATATGGTCGCACGGAGCGGGCTTGAATACGCCATTTACACCTTAAAAATGGATAAATACGGCACAGATACCGTTGTCTATAATAACAACAGCTACCGGTATATTGGCACAACAACGCTGGGTTACGATGAGAATTATGATGCATACACAGAAGAATGGCTGGGTACGGGAACTGGCAGGGTATTCGGGAGCGCCAGCGCTTCAAATAACGACGTTGACAATAACGGAGACGGAATAAAGGATTCAACGTGGTTGAATACGCCTTTTTTGCTGGACAAGGGATTAAAGGCCCAGTACGCTATCCTTATTGAAGACGTTGGGGAATCACGGGTCAATGTAAATGCCACAGGAAATATTGTGGGGACAACCGGGGCCTTTGTGTATGGTATGGGCGCCACTCCTTATGATATACGGTTACAAGATATTCTTACAGACATGGTGGCAAGAAATATCATTGGAACAAGCTCTGGACGCTGCGGCGCTAACGGTATTCCAGGCAATACAGGAACAAGCGCTTCACAATTCCAACCACGTAATTTCGTTGGCGATGACCGCCCTTTTAACATCCTGGACGTTGCCGATATATGTTTTGGAACGTACACTTCATCAAATATTTACCGTTCCCGATTACGAAACATTATCAATAACGAAACACTCTTCCAAAATGCCAGGAATAATCTTACGTTATATTCATTTGATAGTATCATAGCAAAAGACGGTATCGGCAACCTCTTGCTGCCCGATAATAAGAATTACTATCGTCTGAAATTAGACAATACCATTACATTAAACGGTACGACAACTACAACCGTTGGTAGTGTAACTGCCCAATTACAAAAGGCTGGATTCAGCTCAGGGACGGCAACCCAACTTGCAGTGCACATAAAGGATTATCTGGATGCAGATAATGATATTACTGCCTATGGCACTCCGACCATGTATGGCCTGGAAGCGCACCCTTTTATCAATGAGTTGTATCATACTGGTACGAATTCTACTATGCCGCGTCAAAGCCTTATCGAGCTTTATAATCCCTTCAATACAGCCATTGGCACAAACACGATGAGTGTAAATGGCTCGAAGATGGATTTCGTATTGAAGGTCACAAAGACACAACGTTATATCAAGGTTATTTTTAATTGTGGGTGGGATTGGGGGACGGTAACAACAACTTTATGCCCAATTGATACCACTAGTTTTAGTATACAACCCCGTGGATACGTTGTTTTGGGTTATGGTACGCAAAACACCGCTATAACGCTAACGGGCACACAAACAGTGCCAAATTTTGATATATACGATTTTGACAATAACGATGTGCCGCAGGCAGTAAGTGTTGAATTGTTGGGGAGTTCTTCTGCTTTAAATACGGGAACTAATGGTCCTTTTTTGATTTTAGATAGGGCAGACCCTAATGCGTATAATAATACCCTTCGTGGGAATGATGTGTTGTGGCTTTTGTATCAACTAATAGCGTATCTCTACTGGAAAACACAAGCGCCCGGAAGTGGAGAAGATACCCATGCATTCGAATCGTTATTAAACAGGTCGGGTGAAGGTACATGGTATGGTGATACAATGACATCAGACTCAACACAATCTGGAAACAATGCCCTTACCAACCTTGTAGAGCCGGATACAGGCACGAGTGTGGTATGGAGTCCGGGATCTAATGGAATTGATGGTGCAATCTCCGAATTGACATCACTCATAAGCGCTACAACTGATAACTCACAAATTAATGCTGATACAGAAGCTAAAATAATAGCTGATACGCAAGTTATTATTGATCGACTGAATAGAATGAGATGTGCAAGCACATTCACGCCCGTCCGGGCATCTAAAGGCGAAAGGAAAAACCCTCTTGTCGAACGAGTTGATAACTGGGGGACGGCAACTATCCATACAATCGGTGGAACAAATACCTCATATACCTCATATTATTCTGTTCCTGGTCACCAATATGAGCTAAAACAACTGATGGTAGCAAATAAGAACATGATTTCTTTAGGTGAAGTAGGTAATCTTTTGACAATAGGATATGGTACACAGTCATCTTACACCAATAATTCACTTTATAATATAACGGGAAGCAATACCGTTGACAATGCAAAATTAAGTCTAACCAGTGGTACAGCAACAAATATTCCTGAGTATTTCACCATCCTTGATCCCAAAAATGACACCATTGATGACGACGCGGATGGCGCTGTAGGAACTGACACGGGTATACAGACAGGGGATATTGATGGACCGGAAATTCAGGTGCCCGGCCGCATCAATATTAACACGGCGCCATCGAGTGTGCTGGCTGCTTTGCCAGGGACAAGCACAACTACCTCTATGGGGACATGGAGTACATTACAGGGTTCGTTAATTACCAATATCATTAATAGTCGTCCCTATAATAAAATTGGCGCGCTGCCTGCTGTTACTGGAATGGACTACCTTGCAACAGATGGCAAAGATAATGACGGGGATGGAATTGTTGATGATAAAGAAGAAAA
>CAYJME010000177.1:0-591 GCA_964370795.1 uncultured candidatus Brocadiaceae bacterium | reverse complement strand
TATTTGCCGCCATTTCAAACCAAATAACGACCCATAGCAACATATTTGCCGTCTATGTTACCGCTCGCATCGTGAATAGCAATGCAACCCAGACCTATGCAGAAAAGAAACTTGTTGCCCTTGTTGACAGATCGGTAACCCCGATAAAGGTACGGTATTTCAGATGGATGACGGAATGGTAAAAAACGTGTTATTTTCATTGGTAAGTACGGATATCGAACATCGAACAAAAGAATAAGGAGTATGTATGCTTATTTATTCCGGTATAAAAATAAACGTAAGAAAAGATGAAATTGTTCTCGATAGTGGCCGGAAGGCAGTACGGGAAGTTATTGAGCATCCCGGCTCATCGGCCATTATCCCCTTTATTTCTGAAGATGAAATTATCCTTATTCAACAGTACCGGCATGCAGTACAAGAGACTATTTATGAAATCCCTGCTGGCACCCTGGATAAAGGCGAGACGTTTGCGGCATGTGCCGCACGTGAATTAGAAGAGGAGACCGGTTACAGGGCCGGCAAACTAGACCCCCTCACAATCATCTATCCATCGCCGGGCATCCTGAGCGAAACCATGCACCTCTTTAAGGC
>CAYJME010000176.1:0-7173 GCA_964370795.1 uncultured candidatus Brocadiaceae bacterium | reverse complement strand
ATGCAAGGCTTGATTGCGATAACGATGGAAAGGCAGACGTTATTTTTAAACTCACGTTTTCAGATTGTGAGGAGAATACGTGTTTTAAGTGTAAAGGTACCTATATACGAAAAATCGGTGGCACAGTTGTGAGGTCTTGTAAGTTGACTGGTTATGTTATAGATTGTATTAGCAGGCCAGAAAACAAATTATAGTAAACATGGAAATCACACATTATGAAACATCTATGCCAAATGATTACGCCTAACCAGAAGGAACCAGAAGAGCGCCAAAAATTGCGTAGTGTTAAAATCTTCTCCAAAGCCTTATGCAAAGTGGAATGCAGGACCTTGTAAAAAATATTTTTACTGAAAATGTAGAAATTTATTTCTTAAGATATTAATACTAATCTCTATTATTTAAGGGGGAATATCGATATTAACTATGATCCCACTATTGGGGAAATATTTCGAGCGGAGTAATAATTCCTTCAAGATTGTTAAATAGTAGCTTATGTATATTAATACTTTCATTTGTTATGGAGGAGAAAAATATGGCTATGATTCTTGGTTATGTAAGGGATGACCTAACACTTGCACCTATCTCAGAGGCTGTTGTGTCAAAAAATTCAAATTATTCAAATTATTATCTAACTGGCTCAAATGGTTATTACCAAGTCAATGTAGCGCCTGGAGCATCGTACAATATATATGCTGAAAAAGATGATCAATACCCTCAGCCTGATCATAAGCCTGCGGCTCCTTATTATTATCCCAAGAATTTGTACTCAATAAATATTCCTGATAATAATCCAGTGGTGAGAGACATTTATATGAGAAGAAAAGCTTGAACTCTTAAATATTTCTCTAAATTGAGTTGCCTTGTTTTGAACGATAAGGATGTCTGCTGTAATTACGCTGGTGTAAATTTACTTATAGAAGGAGAAATGGTATGAATAGATTTAATAGAAGGAAATTTTTAAAATCATTGGGAGTTTCTGCATTTGCTATGAGTGTTGGAATACCAAACGATTCTCTAAAAGCTAATGTAGAAGACGGGAAAGATCTGGCTCAAAATAACGTCAATAAAGAAAATTCACTTTTAAAATCAGCAAGACAACTTAATGTGAAGGGTTTTGCTTACGATTACCACACCCGCAAAATTATTGAAAATGCGAGAATTACAATTACTGCTTCTCAAATAAAGGTCGAGAATAATGAACCGGTTTTAAATATAAATGGCTACCTAATGAAGGAGGGATTAAAAGTAACTGCGCATTTAAACAAGGATGGTTCGTATGAGATACCTCTGTCAAAAGGTTTTTTTCAAATTAATGTTGAAGGACATGGTAAAAATAATCATAGATATAATTTAACAAAATATTTAGTTGTGTTAAATGACCACGATACCTTTCTTGATATTGAATTAGCAAGAACTGATGGAGTAAGAAGAATTGAAAATGAGTTTTATAATCATAAGAAGAACCTGAAAGTAAGTGAAATATTTCTTGAAGATTAAATGAACGAAATGTTTTTTAAGATATAGTAAATCTAATGTATGCTATGGTATTTCAAAAATGTGATTCGTAAATCACTATAATTACTCATGTTAATAAAGTTGAGATTAATCTTCAAATAGGGCAATTTCGACTTGTGAATCTTCAAAGTGTATCCTGTTTACTTCATTTATCAAAAAAGGAGAAGTTATGCCATAGATATTGGGCTATGTTCGAGATGATCTAACTTATACACCTATCAAAGGTGCGATTGTTTCAATAATTGCAGATTTTTCGGATCCTACTTATAATTTTATAACTGGATCAGATGGTTATTACCAAATTGGTGTTCCGTATGGTAACTATAATTTATATGCAGATAAAGATCAGCCTCCCCCTCCTCCGAATGTTCAAGCACCATATTTTTATAAAAAAACTTTATACTCGATACCAGTTGTTGATAATAATCCAGTATATAGAGAAATTCTCATGCGAAGAAAAGCATGAGTTCCTAAGCGTTTTCTTAAAAGTTTTTTACATTATTTAGTATCATTGAAAGGAGAGGAGGTTATGGTAAAACAATTTTTTATACAGTCTTAGTAAGTGCTTCGTTTATTTGTTTTCTACCGGCGTTATAGCGTTTAATAATGCTAAAGCAGAAGAGGCAAAAAAGGAAGCGCCCTGCTATTCGAATAAACGTTACTATATTACTGTAGATTGTCCCAAAAATTGTCTCAATAGCGTCCTTGACATATCATTCGATAGCAGTGGAAAAAGCAATCTTGATACAATTTTTACGTGTAATTTTCTCAGGCAGAAGAGTTCTCAAAATCAGTATGGTGCATGGTTGGATTGTGATAAAGATGGAAAGGCAGATGTTATTTTCAAACTTACTTTTTCGGATTGTGAGGGGAATACGTGTTTTAAGTGTAAAGGTACCTACATACGAAAAATCGGTGATACAGTTGTGAGGTCATGTAAGTTGACTGGTTATGTTATAGAGTGTGTTAGCAGACCAGAAAAGAAAATAAATTTATAGAAAAGAGAGGGTGTTATGGTAACAAAGATGAACAATTTTATCGGCGTATATGGTTTTGTAAGAAGTTATTTTACACAACGACCTATTGCTAGTGTTAATATTCAAATAAATCCTATGAATGTGGATGGTACAACAAAACCGTCGGTACCGGTAACTGTGGTTTCAGATAACAGTGGATTTTTTCAAGCAGAACTTCAAAACGGTTTATACAAAATGAGTATAATAAAAGATATTTACGATAAGAATGAATATGTCATAGTCATTAATAATAACGCTGTTCTTCAAGATATTCTATTAGCTTCTATAATTAAGATTGACAAAATTAAAAATAATGGTGGCAAAGAAAAAAAACTACGATTTAGTGAAATATTTGAAGATGCAGACTAAATATTGCAAAGTAAAGTTTTTTCAAGTCAAGAATTGATTATTTTGAAAGGAGAATTTATGCCAGGATCGGTTATTGGTTACGTGAGAGATGATATAACATTAACAGGTATAGCAGATGCCAGGGTATCATATCAATTGGGCTCTACTCAATCGGCATCTAATGGTTATTACTCAATAAGTGCACCTGATGCAACTTTTGATATAACGGCAGAGAGAGATAAAAGTATACCTCCTAATCCAGTTCCACCTCCGCCAAATTACTATGGTAAAACGGCACAAGTAACGGTTAATAACAATATTGTGGTAAAAGATTTTTATTTACGGAAAATGTCTTAATACTACAAAACTACTTTTTTAGTAAGTATCCTCGGATTTTAACTGTTGTTTAAATAGAAGTAATTAAAGAGTCTTGGTAGAATATAGATTGGAAGTTAACCGGTAAGGCATAGATTTCGTTCAGTCTATGCCTTATTTTTTATGGAAACTAAAAATATACAATGATGGAGGAAAGAAAAAGATGTTCTTCAATATCAAAATGGGTGCCTGATATACCTAAATCTTCACCTGCGCCATTGGTTGCCCATCGGAATTGATACGCGGCGTCCAGACTGAATTTCTGAAACGTAATACCGCTGCCAACGCTTACGCCATAAACGTCCACGGGATTACCAAGTGAGGGACGCGGTTCATAAAAGAGTCCGCCTCTTACAGGGATAATGAATGATTTTTGGAATAATAAGTATTCGGTGCCACACCTGATTGTGTCAGTATCATCAACGTCTTCATCTTTAGATGTGCCGTCACCAAAGGGGCGTGTCTTCATGCCTTTTTCATCTTTCATGGTGTATTCAGACCAGTCAGTCCATGTTGCATCTGTAGACATGGAGAAGGCATCATTAAACCGGAAATTCAAACCCATACCGAGCGAAGCAGGATAGTCTATTTCGTAATGTTTTCGTGGGCTTTCAATACTATTAAAAACGAATTTACGATCAACATTGGCTTCAAAAGGAGTTTTAAATACAGCACCAAAGGTAAGGCATTTATCATCTTTTTCCCATACATTCCAGAGCATACCAAGGGTTAAATTTACGGCTTGAAAATTCATAAACTTTTCTTTAGACACATAAGAAATGTTGTATGGAATTGTCGTATTAGTTGTATTATCTGTAACAGTACCACTTCCTTTTCCCTTTTCAACCTGTTTCCATGCATAATTACCAAAGAATTCATCCGTATACACATTTACCGACATACCGAACGATAGTTTCGGTAATATCTGCATGGCTATTGCAGGGGTCAGCACCCCAATTCCGCCTTTTGATTCAAAATCTTTATTGTATATTATATCATAACTAAGTGTTTGTTGTGTTCCTTTATAATGTGCTTTATAATCCAAATTCATATGGAAATCATATACCTGCTGGTAATTGAGTGAGGTGACGATGTTTTTTCCAAAGATTTTAAATGGGTAGACAAAGCTTGCGTAATTGAGGTTGCCACGGGATACGGTTTGGTTATCAAAGGTATATTGAGTGTTGTCGTCAAAATCCTGCCGTGTTGATAAGAATGAACCGACAATAGAAAATTCAGGTCGTTCCAGTTGTGTCAAACCGCCGGGATTCCATGAGGCGGCGGTTGCGTCGTCTGCAACGGCAATAAAAGCGCCACCCTGCCCAAGCGCCCGTGCGCCTGAACCAACCGGCAGGGGGATGGCATTGATTGATGGTGACAATAATTGAAAATCTGCCGCAAAGGCCTTGTGTGATGTAGACATGCACAAAATGACGAGCAGTAGTAGTGTGAACAGTTTTTTATTCTTCATGTTTTTTGTTCTCCTTTCATTCGTGGGAATGATGAGCGTATGGGACAACCATCCAGGAAATCAATCTCTATCATAAAATGTCCCGTAATATAGTGTAGCAGGTTGGGTTGAGCAAGGCGAAACCCAACATCTTTGGTAGTGTTATGGAACATGTTAGATTTCGTTTCTCAACCCAACTTACAAAACACTTATTTCGATATTACCAGGTCTTTCTTTTCCACCTTCTCAGCGTCTTTAGCGCTTATAATTTTAGCAAAGGAGGAATTGGGCTGTACCTGGGTAACCCTGGCAATGGTACTTAATGGTTCCTTTATCAAAAGGTTGCCCTCTCTGATTTCACGGAAGAGCAATAACTTCATGCCAATACCGACATTACTGGTAGCTCCTGCATCAAAGTGGAACCCCTTCGATGATGTGTGTATGACGATTCCCTGCACTATAGGGAATTTTTGCCTCATCTTGAGTGATAAACCGTAGGTAAGCCATTCAAGATTTTTGACGCCCTTGTCTTCATCATACACATCGACGTTGGCGAGCACCTGCGTTGTCTCTGTATCAACAAGCCGCAGGGTGATGTTGATACCTTTTGAATCTTCTTCAACTGAGCCGAAAAGCATGCACTCGGCAGCGCGGATCTTCCCGATCTTAATAGCAGTTTCCGGCGCGGCAAGGTCTGTGCTGCTGAATTTTTGTTCACGGAGAATTTCTTCGAGTTTTGCCTTATCGCGTTCCACAAAGTTAAATCTCCTCGGTTCTTCGTCAAATGCCTTGAGCAAGAGCGAGTAGATTGTTTCAGAAGGCACGCCGTTCTCTGAAACTATTCTCAGGGGTAACAATGCAACCGTATACCGCGCTTCAGTTTCAAGGAGTTCAAAGGTTTTCCGGGTAATCTTTATCGGCGGTATCAGGGTTTCATTTCCCTGCGTATCGATTGCCTTTATGTTTATGCTGTTCTCGCCTTCGTTGAGCGTTAACAAGTGGTTGAGAAAGACGTGTTTCCCCTGTCGGATATCAAGGGGTGCTTGGTTCACAAATATCTTTGCAACGCCGGCGTCGTCATGCGCCTCTATATTTATAAAGAGGTTGGGATTATAGACAATCGCCGACTTTAAATCTGTGTGTAACACCGGCGGGACTTTGTCAACCTGAGTATCCCGAGACGCCTTGTCTTTTCCATGCTTTTTCCTGACATGGTGTGAAGAAGATGTTCCGGATGCTGGTTGTGATGCATTTTTCTCCTGGGAAACAAGGAGCGTCCTTACCCCTGTTTTATCGGGACTATTTGAGGCAACACGGATTGGTTGCGTTGCTTTTTGATGGGCATATTTCGTATGATTAAGGATGTGATATGGCCACAAGGTCGCCTTTACGTCAAGCGGCTGTTCGCCTCGTGTTTCATTTCCGGCAACATCAGCCGCCCTCACGGAAATCTTCTTTTCACCGTTTATGACAACATCTTCATCGAATTTCATTTCATTATTTGATTCGAGGTGTATTTCCTTGTCATTGATATAAATGGATTGTAAACAACAGTTGTCCACGACAGTTCCCTTCACCGTAGCTATTTGTTTACCGTCTTTTTGGCGTACCTGAATATCATCCAGATAGATAGCCGGCGGGTGCATATCGAGGGTGAGGCTGAGTTTTCTCTGCGTGGCTTTTCCCAGCAGGTCTGTTGCCTCAAGGATTATTTCATTATCGCCGTCTGAAAGTGAGACATCCTGACTGAATGCCAGGTCTTTTTCTGCAAGCTCGATAAAGAGTCTTTTTCCCTGAACGTTGATATTGTTTACATAGCCTTCACCTGAGGCGATACCGCTTATTTTTATGGTCGGGGTATTCAGGATTTCTCCCTGCGCATGGGAAGAGATTTTGATCTGAGGCGGTTCCGTTTCTGCCTTCTTTGTTTTGAGGATTGCCTCATTGACTTTATTTAAATAATACTTTGCCCGTGCGGAATCGGCCGTGGAGAGCGATGCCACCAGTTCCTGTTTTGCCTCTTCGTATTTTTCCTGATGGTAGTATACAACACCCAATTCACGATGCGCGAAATATTCCAGGAAATGAAGACCATAACTCCTTGCCGAACGCTGATCGGCGCTCCGGAAGCTGACGGCCTTTTTAAAATCCTGTACAGCCTCATCCCAATAACTGCCATCTGCGTACCACCGGCCACGGATGTAATAGTTCCACCATTTACCACGATAGAGATTAAAGTTTTTGGCAATCTCCTCTTTTGTGCTGCCTGGTTTATAATAGTCACGCCAGTTGTCCACGCCTATCTGAGAAACCGTCGTTGCACAGCCGACTAAAATCAATACACAGAAAGCTACCATGCCGTGTTTCATTTTTTTCTTTAAGAACTTATTATTCATTTGATATCAGTACTCCTTTTTAAATTAGGACTTCGTCTACATTCTCATTGTAGGGCGACCAGCCTGGTCGCCC
>CAYJME010000175.1:0-7210 GCA_964370795.1 uncultured candidatus Brocadiaceae bacterium | reverse complement strand
TGACCTTTAATCCCTGTAAAAATTCCAGAAAGTCTGGCATGAACAGACGTTCAGGCGCAATATAAAGGATTTTGATTTCACTATTTGCCAGACGCCGTTTCCGTCCATTAATTTCGCCAAAACTCAACGAGCTGTTGATAAAGGTTGCAGGTACACCATTCGCCAGTAACCCATCCACCTGATCTTTCATGAGCGCAATCAGGGGCGAAATGACAACAGTTATGCCATCAAACAACAAGGCGGGCAGTTGGTAGCACAGGGACTTGCCGCCGCCTGTTGGCATAAGGACAAAGACGTCCTTGCGGTTGAGCGCTTCCTTAATGATGTCTTCCTGAAGGGGAAAAAAGCTGGTATAACCAAAATATTTATGCAGGGTTGTATACATGATTGTTTTCTTTCTTTTTGATTTTAAACATAATCAAAAGAAAATTATTTTGCAAGGACAAATCTCTTGAGTTCGTTATGGGAAAAAAATTAAAAAAAACATTTGACAAATTTTGTAAACCCTTTATAATCATAAAACATGTAATTGAGAATGAGTCTCAATATATCTTCGTGCGATAGGTTCAAGCATGAGTGTAGAGACGCAAGACTTCGTCGTGAGCTCAGTCGAACGATTTTGCGTTTCTCCGTAGGTTTTTGTTGTGTTGTGTTGCGGTAATTTAATGTGTAGGAATTTCAAAGTTGTAGAACGAAGCGGTGCTTCGTTATGAGCGAAGTACCGCTTCGCTCTACATAAAAAGTTGCTGCCAAAGGCAGCCTGATTTAATTGGTAAAGCTATAAGGAGGGCAAGGTATGCGGTTTGTGAGGTATATGTTGTTTATGGTGGTGGTTGTCATTGCATCTTTATTCGGCACAGATGTTTTTGCACAGTCTGCCGATACAGAGGTGTTAAAAAGCAAGGTTGATAAGCTTGAAGAGGAATTGACGGAGTTAAAGGATATGCTCAAGCAGCAAATTCAGAGGGATAGGGACAAAGAAAAGGAGATTACATCGTTAAAAGAAAAGGATGCACAAAAAGAAAAAGAGATTGCATCGCTCAGGGAAGTGGATACAAAAAAAGAAAAAGAGATGGCTTCGCTAAAGGAAGAGGTGAAGAAGAAGGAGGTAGTGGCCGGTGCTGAAGCGCCGTATGAAGAATCTTCCCTTGCTGCAAAGAGTAAAATGAGTCCCGTCTATGCAAAGCCATTCTTGAAGAGATTTGGAAGAAATACCTATCTGGGTGGGTATATGGATTTTATGTTCAGGGCTGATGAAAACGATGGTGATAATGGATTTGACCAAACACGGTTCATTCCCTTCATTTATTCAGATATCTCAGATCGGGTAAAACTTGCATCAGAGATAGAATTTGAGCACGGCGGCATATCAGAGGAAACTGATGGAGAAGTGAAGCTGGAATTTGCCACCATTGATTTTTTGATTACCGACTGGCTTAATTGGAGGGGTGGTCTTCTGCTGTCACCACTGGGTAAGTATAACCTGGTCCATGATTCTCCCTTGCAAGACCTTACTGACCGTCCGATGGTAGACAGGTTGATCATTCCAACAACGCTTACGGATGTGGGTATGGGTTTCTTTGGCAGCGCTTATCCGTCGGAGTTGAGTAAGCTGGATTATGAGATTTATGTGACGAATGGTGTGTTTCATGGGTTAGATGCTGATGGTACCTCACATTTTGAATTAGACAACGGCATACGTGAGACGAGGAATGATGAGCCATTTGATAATTACAACCAGAGCCCGGCAGTCGTTGGCCGTGTTACCTTCAGCCCATTTATCGGTCTTGAGTTTGGCGGTTCAGTCCATACCAGCCGGTATGACGAGAATAATGAGAACCAGTTAACCATTTCAGCATTAGATTTTGCCTATCAAAAGGGTCCGTTTGAATTTGTTGGTGAGGGCGCGTATGCCTTTATAGAAACGGATGATTTTGCACGCAGTCCTAAAGACCTGGATGGCGATGGTGTCATTGATATGGATGGTGTTGCTGATTCTATGTGGGGTTATTATACGGAGGCAAGGTATCATTTTATGCCCTCTTGTTTGAAAAGTTGGGCGCCAAGGATTTTTACCGATAATTCAACATTTACCGGCGTATTGAGGTGGGAGCAGGTGCAGACATCTGCAATAGAGGCAGCCGGACGGGAGAATTGGCTGAGGAACAGGATAACTCCGGGATTGAACTATCGTTATACAGAAGATACGGTGTTTAAGCTGGATTATCAGATTAATATGGAAGATAAAGACCTTGCTGACACAGCGAATAATGCATTCTTGTTCTCCGTCGCGACGTATTTTTGATACGTGTTCGTTTGACTTCAAAGCACAAAGGTACGAAGCTGAATATCCTCCCGGTAATTATATCAGGAAGCCTCCATTCTTCTTGACTTTGTGTACCTTTGTAGCTTTGAGGTAATATCTGGATAAAATTAACTTATTCAGTGTTTAGATTCAATCGGGAACCATCGGAAGGTTTGTAAATTGGGAAAAAAAGTACTTATTCTTGGCGGAGGGCCGTGCGGATTATCAGCCGCATGGGAATTATCGAAATCCGGCTGTGATGTGACGGTTCTTGAGAAGGAATCCAGGGTGGGAGGATTATGTGTTACAAATGAGTACAAAGGTTATCGTTTTGACCTTGGAGGGCATCGCTTCATATCGAGGGATAGCGAACTTATTGCAAAAGTTTGTAAAATGATGGGTGGTGAACTCCTCCTATCAAAGAGAAAAAGCGTGATTCTCTTCAAGGGAAAGAGCTATCAATATCCGCTTTCTGCAAGGGATGTATTTTTCAAGTTGGGCTTATGGACGAATCTGAAGGCATTAACAACATATACACGTGCAGCCTTTAAAAACCTCATTTTGGAAGAAGAGGACGTGTCTTTTGAGGATTGGGTTGTCAGCCGTTTTGGACGGACGCTCTATAATATATTCTTTGGCCCTTATACGGAAAAGTTATGGGGTATATCTCCGAAGTTTATTTCCTCTGATTGGGCGTCGCAAAGGATATCACTCATCAGCCTTAAAGATGTCTTTTTCCGTATTTTTAAACTCAGGAGAGATACGCCGCGCACCTATGCTCAGTGGTTTTATTATCCTAAACACGGTATTGGGCAGATGTTTGAGATGATGGCAGATGATATAGTGAAAAACGGCGGGAAAATACTTTTGAATGCAAACGTTACCGGCTTGGATATTCACGATAACACCGTTAGGGGGGTCTGTTATCGTCGCAACGGCGTTTATATGCAGATGGAGTGCGATATAGTTATTTCCACAATACCTTTGCCGGATCTCGTAAAAGCGTTTCCTGTGTATCTTACCAAGGATATCCTGTGGCATACGGAGGCATTAAGATTTCGGGCTGTGAGGTTTTTGAATATCCTGGTTGACCTTCCCGATATCAGTGAAAATACCTGGATGTATGTATCAGGGAAAAAGTATGTCATGACACGCATCCAGGAGCCTAAACGAAGGAGTCCTCTCAGTGCGCCGGAAGGGAAGACATCCATCATGCTGGAAATTCCCTGCAATGAGAATGACGATATATGGAACTGTTCCCCGGAAAGATTGCTGGAACGGTGTGTTACGGATTTAAAAGAACTGGGGATGAATATACAGGAAAGAATTATTGATTATTTCACAACACGGGTTACGCATGGTTATCCTGTTTATACCCTCGATTACAGAAATCACCGTTTGGAACTCTTTCGTTTTCTTGATGCCTACAAAAACCTTATTTCGTGTGGGAGGCAGGGTGCTTTTCGGTACATTTTTATGGACACAGCGATGGAAATGGGAATTGCCGCAGCCAGGAGCGGTATGGTGAAAGATGCGTGCAAAAAGGAGGATATTCGTTTGTTCTGCCCAGATGAAGCATTGGTAGAGGCATCCTGTATCACGGGATAAGAATAAAAAATTTTAATGCATATATGAGACTGAGTCTCAGTTTTTGCATATTTGACATGGAGGAATTTCATACTTATCTGCTTGTTCCCGAACCCTGTTTGAGGACGCAATTGTTGACAAAGCTCTGGCTTTGCGTGAAGCGAAGCTTCGCAAACAAGTGAGTTCCCAGTCAAGCGCTTGGGAACTACATAATGTTGCCAGTCTGTGAGTATCGAGGCTAAAGAGTCTGTGTAAAAAGTCAATCATCGTGTCATTGCGAGGGTTTTTTCCGAAGCAATCTTCCGGCATTATTATCATGAGTGAAAGATTGCTTTGTTTCGCTCGCAACGACACTTAAGGAGGATAAGAAAACTTCATAATTCAAAATTCCTTGTTCGACATTCGTTATTCAATACACGGTTAAATTGATCCGTCATTTTAAGTTAATGCCTATGGGGTTTATTTTTATAAAAGTTTTTTAAGGAGAAAGAAAGAAAGATGAAGAGATTTAAAAAAATTATGTATGGGGCAATCTTTGGCGCAGTGTTTCATGGTATGGCATTGACCGCTGGTATTTCTGCGGTAAGCGCGCTGGATGAGGTTGATAACGTTGCGAAAGATCCAACAGATATTCCAGCGCCAATCTCTCGCTCAAATCCAACAACGGTCACGGTTGATTTAGTCGCAAAAGAGGTGCTTGCAGAATTAGCGTCCGGTAAGAAATTCTGGTTCTGGACTTTTGCGCAGAAGAATGGGGACACCGTTGGTCGAGCCACCGTGCCAGGTCCCATGATACGGGTTATGGCAGGAGACACCGTAATTATTAATTTGACCAATGCACTTGATAGTGTAGAACCACACAATATTGATTTTCATGCTGGTTTTGGCGCGATGATAAATGATATTGAACCAGGCGAGACAAAAACCTTAAAGTTTAAGGCGCTGAGGGAAGGTGCGTATATCTATCATTGCGGCGGTGAAGGGATGCCTTGGGAACATGTGGCTTACGGCATGTACGGATTGATAATGGTAGAGCCAAAAGGGGGCCTCCCAAAGATGGACAAAGAATTCTATATAGGGCAGGGTGAATGGTATCTCAAAGAGGGTATCGAACACCATCCTGGAGTTGAAGGATACTCCCTGGATGAAGACAAGGCAATGGCAGAACATCCCGACTATTTTACCATGAATGGCCATATGAAGGCGCTTTCCGATCCTTCACTATACGGCAACGCAATTACCGTCAATCATCAAGATAAGGTGCGCATATTCTTTGTTGCTGGTGGACCAAATATTGGATCCAATTTCCACATTATTGGCCAGATTTTTGATAAATATTATCCAAATCGCTACCGTGAAGCTTCAAGCAACGTGGAGACGGCTTTTGTACCTCCTGGTTCCGCCGCAGTATTTGAGTTTAAGGCATCAATGGCTGGTGATTATCCAATTGTTGACCATGCCCTGTGGAGAGCACCAAAAGGGGCGTTGGGCTTGTTACATGTGATTTAAGTTAGTGTATGAAGTGTAAGTAATTAGTGATGTAGGTTGCAAACAATAAAAGAATTTTGGAAAAAGGAGGTTTACTTATGAGAAAGTGGCCATTTTTAAAAGGTATTCTCGGACTTATTATTCTGAGTAGTGTAGTTGTTGGATCCAGCCTCAAGGGTAGTGAGATTGAAGAATATAGTGTAAATTCGGAAAAAGACAAGAAAGGAGAAACGAAAGAGTATTGGATACAAGCAGAGCCAACTACCTGGAATCTCATGCCAAATGGTTCTGATACATCAAGTGGTAAAAAGTTTACACCGGAAGAGACATCTTTTCAAGCAATACGGTATTTCGCCTATTCTTCCGGATTTAAAACAAAATTAAATGAAGACAAGTTATTAGGAATTTTAGGTCCAAAGATTGATGCAAATGTGGGGGATACTCTCCTTATTCACTTCAGAAACAATGATACCTATTTTAACCGTCCTCACAGCATTCATCCTCACGGGGTTTTTTATAATTCTGACTCAGACGGTTCTTTTATGGGTGATACTGACCAACCAGGTGTTGCTGTAGCAGTCGGAGAAGAGTATACCTATACGTGGAAAGCCAGGAAAAGTTCTGCTGGTACATGGTTTTATCACGATCACTCTGTTGACTTGGTAGACAATATTGAACGGGGACTTATAGGGCCACTGATTGTTCATGCAGAAGGTGAAAAAAAGGCCAGGGAGTTTGTCCTTATGCTTTCAGAATTTGAACCGGAAACCACGAATCTTCAAAAGCCATTTTCTGCGATTAATGGTTTGTCTTTTTTAAATTTGAAACTCACTGCAAAAGTTGGCGAACGCGTCAGGTTTCGCGCTCTTGCAATGGGGAGTGAATCTCACACGGTTCATATCCATGGTCATAGGTGGACTTCGCAGTTTAACAAGAAGTTATACGTTGACAACGAAGACATATCACCGGGCTCTGCAACAACATTCGAGTTTCTCGAAGATAACCCGGGATCATGGATGCTGCACTGCCATTTTTTGGAACATGCAGAGGAAGGGATGATGGCATTGTACGTAGTCCAATAAAGGAAAAAATTGGATGAATCAGTTTACATCACGATAAAGAAATACCACTACGAACATTATTAAATTTTAGGCCACTAAAGTGGCAGAAAGGAGGAAAATTGTGAATCTTTGTTTAAGACTCATACTTATAGGTTTTGTACTGGTGATGGCAGCATTTACATCAAGGAGCGCCAGTGCCATTCCAGTCTTTGCCAGAAAATACCAAACATCCTGCACTACTTGTCATTGGGCAACCTTCCCTGCTTTGAATCCCTTTGGTAAAGCCTTTAAAGACAACGGCTACAGATTTCCAGAGGATGATGAGGTATATCTAAAAGACTCGCCTGTAGCATTGGGTGGAGAGGCTTGGAAGAGGGTCTTTCCCAAAACCGTATGGCCATCTACGATATCTCACTTACCTCCCATAGCCTTGTTAGTCTCATCAGAGTTTACTGTTAATCCAAAGAACTCCAGCGGTAAAACATCTTTTGATGGTATTGGAGAGTTAGAATTACTTACGGGAGGAACGCTAGGAGAAAGTTTTGCATGGTTTGGAGCTGCACCATTATATGAGAACGAAGGATCAACAAAAGGGAGTGAGACACATGTGGAACGTTTATTTGGTGTCTATAGTCCGACACTTTTTGAGAATAAAGGACTATTTAACGTTGAATTCGGGAGATTTGAACCCCGTGCAACACCTAGATCTGAACATCTATCCATTATTGGTACAACCCCGTATCTCTTTAATACGTGGTCTATCCAGCCT
>CAYJME010000174.1:0-7223 GCA_964370795.1 uncultured candidatus Brocadiaceae bacterium | reverse complement strand
TACTTTCTCCATTATAGCAAGCTTTACTAAGGGGGATTTCAGAGTTTCCCCCTTAACAAAGGGGGGAAGAGGGTTGTGAAAAACTTACAAAAAAAAGAAGTTTTTACAGAGTAATACTATAAAAGAGGCATCTCTCGGCCTAACGACATTCTACCCCCTATAAAAATATAAGGAGTTTATAAAAAACTGTGGTTATTATTAAAAGATATTTCCCTTTAATACTTTTACTGTGGGTCTTTACCTTTTTTTCAGGCCTATCTTCAGGACAATCTCTGCTTGAAGGAGAGGAACCTCCAGAAAACTACAAGCTTCAGGTCTTTCTGGAAGAAGAGGATGCCATCGCAAAGGTTTTTGACGGTTGCGATAAGGTCGAATCTGAGATTCTTACCCTTACCCCTGAAGGGCTAGAATATTTCAAGGGATTATTGAAAAGACCGGATATAGAAACAACCTTTCAGGTCTATATTGGTAAAAAGGGAAACGTGATAGACCGATATGCTATTATTACCGAGGAGATGGGTTGTTTTCACCCGATTACGTGGATTCTCAGCACAAATAATGAGGGAAAGATTCTTGATATAGCTGTGATGATTTATAGAGAAAGCCGTGGGCATGAGGTCAGCCGAAAGAGGTTCCTTAAGCAATTCGAAGGTAAGTCCTTAAAAGCCCCCCTCTCTACGAATAAAGATATCATTAAGATCACGGGTGCTACGGTATCAGTACAAGCCGTTTGTCGGGGTATCAAAAAGATGATCACTTTTATTCATGAATTTTATATCAAAAAAACTTATATCTCTAAAAAATTCCTGGAAAGTTGGAATTCCCCACCCGGGAAAAGGAGACTCTGTAATAGGTTCTTTGCATTTGGCTAATCAAGGGGTTGCATTTGTTGCCGATTATTCGAGGTATCCCACCGTACAGGATAAGTCTTATATCCATCTGATTAATCCAGGGGAAGGAAGACCTGTCAGGAAGGAAATTCTTGCCGCTACGGCTATTGCTGTTACAGCAGAAGAGGCGGGAGTTCTGGCAACAGTCCTGTTTATGAAAGGGTCTGAAGGTATACAAAAACTCTTATCGGCTTTTTCTTACGCAGAGTGGCTGCTTCTTTCTGAAAAGCCTCAGAGCAGTATAGAAATTCAAGTATCTCAAGGAATAGGAGAAAAATTCGTTAAAGGAGAAGAAAAGATTTTCAAGTATGGGAAGGGTTCGGGATGTCCCTTTAGCCCATGAAAGTAACGGTTAATCTGTTACAAAATTATGGAGGAGAATTATGTCTATCGTTTGTCATTTCAGAAATGTATTATTTTTAATTTTATTTGCGATTATGTCTTTACCAGACGTCTCCTATGCGAAAGATATTAAAGATATTACTTCTACAGATTTGAAAGAGGTCATTCGATCAAATAAGTATAAGGTTGTAGCAGTAACGTTCTGGGCGACATGGTGCAAGGTCTGTCAGGAACACATACCTGAACTGAGCGCTCTCTATGAAAAGTACAGAGGAAAGAAGGTAGAAATAATCGGGGTATCGCTGGATGATAAAGCGAAAGAAGTTAAAGACTTTGTTGAAAGAAAAGGGATTGCCTTTCCTGTTTTCAGAGCTAAAGACAAAGAGGAGATGAGCTATGTTTACAATGTCAGGAAAATTCCCATTATCTACTATTATAAAAATGGGGAACTCGAACATATAGAAGAGGGCTATACTGAACCAGAGCACATAGAGAAAGACCTGCGCAGTTGTCTGGAAGGGTCTCAACCACCATCAAAAGATGCAAACACAACAACCAAATAGATGGCAGTCAATACATCCATCGGAAAGGGATGCAACTTATCTATGCTAGCATTTTTTCAATTATGGAGTATAATTCCCAAAAAAAGAGAAAAACTTCTAAATTTTGAATAATAATGAAAGGAGGAGGCTCAAAATACGAAAAAGCGGGTTGGGAAAATATTTGGAGAGAAAATAATTTAGGAGAAGAAGAGGAGGAAAGGTTATGGGTGCTTTTAAAAACTTTAATAAATTGAGTTTGAGCTTACTTTTTAGCATGCCATTGTTATTTTACACGATCAAAGAACCGTCATCTGTTTTTGCAAACGGTACAGAGGCCCCTGAGGTATCGGCTGGTCAGCCAGCACAAGTGGAGATGTCCGCAGGGATGGAATGGCCAAAGCTTGCAGAAATTACTTCAGAAGTGCGTATTGGACACGAAGATTGGGAGAAAATGCAACGCGCAGTCCATGAGACAATTGAAAGGCATCTCGTGGGAAGGAGGTTTATAGAGGTTTACGGTCCGTTAGGGACTGGTATCCAATGTGTGCCTCTTGATACCTATGCTATACCGTCCTGGGCCAGCGTCGATATGCTTGGTGAAGGGGACGAAGCCATACGTACCCTGAAAAGGAACATTGCACACATACCCCTCATTTTCAAGGATTTTTGGCTCTTCTATAGGGATATAGAGGCCAGCAAAAAGTGTGAAACACCGCTTGATATAAGTGCTGCTGTAGGTGCTGCTGTAGCTGCAGCTGCAAGGGAGGATGATCTTATATTCAATGGCTCAGCCAATATGGGTATGTCTGGACTTTTGAATGGAGAGGGCAGAAATGTCCTGAAGCTCAGTGACTGGTCGGTGATAGGGAATGGTTTTCAGGATGTGGTAGTCGCCGTAGAGAAACTGAGAAGTTTAGGTTTTTTCCCTCCTTATGCTTTAGTGGTGAGTCCGAGGCTTTACGCCCTCCTCCATAAAGTTTATGAGCGCACGGGGCAATTAGAGATAAAAGGTGTAAGTGAATTGGTAAAAGGAGGCGTATATCAAAGCCCGGTGTTTAAAAAGGATGTTGCACTCGTCGTAGCAATGGGCAGGCAAAACCTTGACCTGGCGGTAGGAACTAACTTCAAAGTAGAATACTGGGGGCCTCAGGATTTGAACCACCGATTCAGGGTTGTAGGAAGTTCTGTGCTCAGGATCAAATGTCCGCAGGCTATATGCACGATGGAATAGTGATTACACACTTAAACGTTTAGGAAATCCAAAATAGCCACAAAGCCACGAAGGCAAGAAGAAAAAACTTGGTGTCTTTGTGGCATAATTCTAAAGTCTTTTTCTGGTTTGTCCAGGTTAGGAAGTTGGTCATGCTAAAGCAATCACGGATTTTCCTTCTATCTGTGTTCGTGTGTCTCTGCCTCATTATCAAGGGGGTGTATGCTGAGATTCCCTGCCTCAAAGGAAAGGATGGGGTTGTTAATCTTGAGATGGAGGCAAGGCCTGTATCGATAGAGCTTAGACCTGGAGTATTTTTTGATGCCTGGGGATATTGCCTGAAAGGAGAAAAACCTACAGTACCCGGACCTACAATAAAGGTGAGAGAAGGGACAAAGATTCGAATTCACTTCACTAATAAGTTAACAGTTCCTGCTTCAGTCCATCCCCACGGAGTAAAGTATACAGTTGCCAGTGACGGCGCCCATATAGCCGGAAATCCGGCAAGTATCGTGATGCCAGGGGACTCCAGGATTTTTGAGTGGGATACGACAGGCACGGCGGGCACATGGTTTTATCACACCCATGCATTCGAAATGGGTGGTGATGAAGGATTGTACAGGGGGTTATGGGGGGCGCTTATTATAGAACCTAAAGAGGGCAATCCCAACGCGCCGGACAAAGAATTTGTGGTCTTTATGCACACATTCCATGTAAACGGACAGGAATATGAAGCCTTCAATGACAAGTCCGGTGACATGGAGTTTATGAATGGGGATAGTTCTGCATTCCCCGGATTGATATGGAAGGCACAGGTAGGGGAGAAGGTAAGATTTCATCTCATAAACTCCGCTGAAGAGATGCACACCTTTCATACCCATGGCCACCGCTGGACAGACAGGGCAAGTGGGCAGTTAATAGATAACATTGACCTTGCCCCATTTACTTCATATGTCCTGGATTTTGTTGCCGGTGAAAGTGTTGGCCCTGGCAACTGGGTATTTCACTGCCATTTCCATGAGCATATGATGAACGGTATGTTTGGCATTTTTACAGTGGAAAAACAAACAAAAAAACCTCAGACAACACTACCGCCTACCCTCGAAGTTCCTCCAGGCTCGTTTGCTTATCCGGATCCCGTGCAGAAAGAAATGTACGAAAAATTTGTTGGTCTGGGAAAAGGTGACGGCCCTTGGGGTGAGGTTTATAAGCCGATTCCTTTTTACACGTATTTTAATCCGGCGAGACATTACAGCCCACCTGAGAGCCTTGATTACAAAAAACTTTTGGAACGATACAAACCCGACCAGTGCGTGGAATGCCATGAAGAAACTTCGCCGGGCATAGTCGAACAGTGGAAGCAGTCCAACCACGCCAATCCCAAGAAGAATCCAGAGGTTGCTTTGGAGTCGCAGGAAATAGAGCAGTTGATTGGTAAAGAATTGAATAACTGGAAGCCAGGGACAAAAGACGGTGTTTATTGTTCCTATTGTCACGGTAACGATCACGAAAACTTGTTCATGCCTACGGCGGATAATTCTTGCGGTGCATGCCATCCAAAGCAGGCAAAGGAGTTCGCAAAGGGAAGAGATCATGGCCGGCCAAGTCATACACAGAGTTGGGAGGCAACGGTATCAGTTCCGTGGTATGTTGAAAATTATCGGCGTGGTGAAGGCTATTCTATGGTGGGGTGTGATCAATGTCATCAGAATATGTCTTCATGTGACGACTGCCATGGACGTCATCGCTTTTTGGCCGCCGATGCGCGTCGTCCAGAGGTATGCTCAGGTTGTCATATGGGTCCCGACCATCCCGACTGGGAAAGTTATGAGCATTCCAAATGGGGTATAATATACAAGATGAATGGCACCCAGTGGAATTGGGAAAAGAAATTCTCAGAAGTTGTTCCAGGCAAAGATTATCCGACTCCAACGTGTCAATACTGCCATATGTACGTGGGTGAAGGTCGGTGGGAGATGAACGTGGAAACGAAAGGTATTTGGCGTATGGGAGTTATTCCTCCAAAAGAAGTAGATTTCAAATCGCAACTTAAAAATTTCCCATACGGTATTACAATACCACCTATGGATAGGAAACTTGAAATCTATTCTGCAGAAAATATGGCTAAACGTCGTCTTTGGGTGGAACTGTGCAGTAAATGCCATAGCAGCCGATTTTCAAGCATGTGGTTAGACACACTGGATCAATATATGTTTGAATCGTGGAAGAGAATAGATGAGGCGCAGCTCGTTTTGGAAGACCTCTTTGCAAAAGACATGGTCAAGCCGTCCCCGGAAGAAAGACCGCCTTTTCCCTTAAGCGATTTAATAATCAAAATGCTAGGGCCTGACAAATTGGGTCCGGAGGTTTATAACCTTTTCAAAAAGACCAGCGGGCACTTACCGGTTATTGGGCCGGTCCTGGGCGCCTATGCAATATTTACTCAAAAAGACGGAAACCCAAGCGGAATAGAAAGAGAGTACGTGGAGATGTGGTTCTGGAACCACCTGCAGGGTTACAAAGGGACTGCTCATGCACAGCCGGACATAAGCTGGTGGTGGGGTTCTGCACAGACCGTGGGAAATTTGACTCGTATACAGGATGAAGCAGAGAAGTTGCGGCGTCTAAAGGCCATTGAAGATAAAGTAACAAAATAAGTTTCAAGTTGTGTTGACATCTTTGATTTCCTGACATGAAAAAAAGAAGCGTAACGATAGCCAAGATAACCCGCCCAAAAATCGGAGGTATCTGCCTCAGAAATAGATTATTTCAGCAAATGGATGCGGGGCGTGACTATCCTGTTACCTGGGTAGCAGGCCCGCCTGGTTCTGGCAAAACCACGTTGGTTGCAAGTTATCTTGATACCCGTAAGATCCCCTGTCTGTGGTATCAGGTGGATGATGGTGATGCGGATATTGCTACCTTCTTTTATTACATGGGTATTGCGGTAAAAAATGCATTCCCCGGGAAACGAAAGGCCCTGCCTGTACTAACCCCTGAATATCTTTCAGACGTCCCTTCATTTACCCGCCAATATTTTGAAGAACTCTACGGCAGAATGAAACCTCCCTTTGTCCTGGTATTTGATAACTATCAGGACGCACCGGCAGCATCGAACTTACACAACGTTATGAGTACCGGATTATCCATGATTCCGGAAGGAAGTGCCATTTCCTTCCTTACCTGTTGAATCGCGTGTTGTTTCATGCAGGTTCATCCTTATGTTGCTGAGGCAGATGCATTACCCTGAGATTTCTGAATGGGCTGAGCGGGTATTCACACTTATGCAAAAATCCCACGATGCGAATTTCCGGCTCCATCAGTTCCTGCCTTCGCATGGTTTCTGATGGCTTGAAATTTGCTCAGAAAACCGGGGTGCATATCTGGGACAATCACCTCCTTGCCCACGGAACGTTAGCAGCTTTGAGTGCGGGTGATGTCAGGACGGCGGCTGATTTAATTAAAAACAGGGCTACGTTAATATGTTCGGATGGCAAGACGCTGAAGGCGATGCGGCTCATCGTGCCTTCGAAATTACCCTGCATCGCTTGAGACGCCTCATGCGCAGTGAGAAGGCGGTGAAACGACAGGGCGGACAGGTATCATTGGATAAGAGACATTGCTGGGTGGATATATGGGTATTTGACCATGTCGTTGAACGTATCCAGGACACACAGGAAAGAAACTCTGAGACAGGGCGTAAGAAAAGCATTGATGTGCCTGGTGTAAACCCCTTCAATGCATCGATGCTTTCTGTTACCCAGGCACAATCAGAGACAATACGACTTACCGGAAAGGCAATCAGTATGTACAAAGGCTTATTTTTGCCGTCCGATACCCATTGCGCATGGACGGCATCCGCCCGGGAACGTTTACGGGATAAATTCCGTCATCTTGTCATCTTACTGGGTGATCATCTCGAACAAGCACGGCAACGGGAAAATGCGGCAGTACATTACCAGCAGGCTATTGAAAAGGATGGTCTTGCAGAGGCGTTTTACCAGCGCCTCATGATATGCTCTCAACATCTTGGTCAAGGCGCCCAGTGCATTGAAGTTTACCAGCGTCTGAAAAATGCGCTTTCGGCTGCATTTGGTATTGAACCATCACCTCTGACAGAGTCCCCCTATAAGACATTGCGATGTAAATATGCGTAGTATGTCATAACGCAGCAAAGCCGCAACCAATTCTCCTTTATGAAAGCGAGGGAGATTGCTTCGGAAAAGACCCTCGCAATGA
>CAYJME010000173.1:0-7337 GCA_964370795.1 uncultured candidatus Brocadiaceae bacterium | reverse complement strand
ATCCTATGCCTAATGCTATGGGAGAACCCTTCCGTGCGGCAACAATCTTTTGAGGGTCTTTTGTGGAAATCACGGCGATACCATAGGTTCCCTCCACCTCTTTTAACGCCTCCATAACAGCCGTCTCAAGATTGCCCTGGAAGTATTTTTCAATGAGATGGGCAAGTACCTCTGTATCCGTCTCGCTCTGAAAGGTATGACCATCACGTTCTAAAATAGATTTTAAATAATCATAATTTTCAATAATTCCGTTATGGACAACAGCAATCTCACCGCTACAGTCAACGTGGGGATGCGCGTTATTCATGGTGGGCGCGCCATGGGTAGCCCAACGAGTATGGACGATTCCTAGATGTGCATGAAAGTTTTTCCCGTCAATCTTTTTCTCCAACTCAGCAACCTTGCCCACGGCCTTTTCGCATCGCATTGTGCCGTCTTCAACAAATGCAATGCCGGAGGAATCATAACCACGATATTCGAGTCTTTTAATGCCATCTAATAAAACCTTAACTGCCTTTTTTTGTCCAATATATCCCACGATTCCACACATATAAATTGCTCCTCAAAAAATTTTGGAATTACTGAAATTTATTGTCGTCTTCCATATCCACGGGCAGTACAGAGACATTTTCAATCTTTATGGAAATGTACATATTATTGTTGGAAACCAACAAAATTGTCAATATAAAAGTTAGTTTGACACTGATTTATGGTTATGATACGATGTTCAAAATAATGGAATACACATTAAATCAGATTCAAACGATTATCGGCGGAAAAATCATTGGCGATCCCTCTGCTCTTATCACCGGATTAGCCAGCATCGAAGCCGCAAAAAATGGCGACATAACATTTATTAAGAATGATACGCTTATTCCACAAGCATTAACCACCTTAGCGTCGGCAATCGTATCACACCGGGAGATTCAAGAACTCAAGAAACCGCACATTGTCATCGAAAACCCATTCCTTGCCTTTACAAAACTTATGGCAGTCGTTGCAAAGGAGAAACTCAAGCGTCCCATGGGCATCCACCCTACAGCATTCATAGGTAAAGACGTTACTTTTGGAAAAGATGTTTCTCTTGGTGCTTATGTCGTCATTGATGACCATGTAACGATAGGAAATAATGTGGTCATCTACCCCTATACTTTTATCAGCAGGGGGAGTTGTGTTGGAGACGACTCAATAATTTACCCCCATGTTACTATCCGCGAAGATGTTACCATAGGAAAAAGGGTTATTATTCACAGCAACACGGTTATCGGGGATGATGGATTCGGTTATCTTCAAATAAAAGGTAAACATGCCAAAATACCGCAAATCGGGACTGTGGAAATCGGAGACGATGTTGAAATCGGCTCGATGGTCACCATCTGCCGTGCCGCACTTGATAAGACAGTCATTGGAAATGGAGTAAAAATAGACAACCATTCCCACATTGCACATAACGTCATCATTGGTGATAATTCCATGCTCATCGCTTATGCGAAGATCGCCGGAAGCGCCAAGATCGGGCGGAACGTCCTCATTGCAGAAGATGGGGGAATTACCGACCATGCGACCATTGGCGATAACTGCGTCATTGGCGGCGGTTCGAAAGTTTACAAAAGCCTGAAACCTGGCTCCGTCGTCTGGGGTTCCCCGGCCAGGCCCATCAATGAAGAAAAGCGTATTCAGGTATTAATTAAAAAATTGCCGGAAATGTATATTGTTCTTAAGAAACTTATTAAAAACACCCCTTAAGAGGGACTTATCGCTTTATAAGACATCTGCTGGTATTTTTATATTTTGCCGAGAATAATACTGGCGTTATGCCCGCCAAATCCAAATGAATTGGAAAGCACCTTATTAACCTTCTTTTCACGAGCCACATTGGGAACAAAGTCCAATCCCGTACATTCAGGGTCAGGTGCGTCATAGTTGATTGTCGGTGGTATAGTACCTTCCGTTATTACCAGGGCACAGATAACAACTTCAACACTCCCGGAAGCTCCAAGCTGATGACCAAGCATCGATTTTGTAGAGCTTACGGGTATTTTTGGAGCATAAGCGCCAAAGACCTTCTTAATAGCCTTTACCTCTATGTTATCACCGATAGGGGTTGATGTGGCATGCGCATTAATATACTCTATTTCTTCCGGATTGCACCGGGCGTCTTTTAATGCGCTTACCATGCACCGCATAGCGCCTTCAGCGTTAGGTTCCGGCGCGGCGATATGGTATGCATCGCCATTAATCCCGTATCCCAAAACTTCGGCATAGATGCGGGCTCCTCTTTTTTTAGCAATTTCAAACTCTTCGAGCACCACAATACCTGCCCCTTCTGACATGACAAACCCATCGCGATCCCTATCAAAGGGACGGCTGGCCTTCTGCGGCTCATCATTACGGGTGGAAAGGGCCTTCATGGAGCTAAACCCGCCAAGTCCTAATGGGGTAATTACGGCCTCAGAACTCCCGGATACCATAATATCAGCATCCCCTCTCTGAATGATGTGCACAGCTTCACCTATAGCATTGACCCCTGTAGTGCATGCCGTTACTACCGCATAGTTTGGACCTTTCAGTCCGAATCGTATTGCTACCTGTGCAGAGGCCGCATTGACCATTAATTTGGGAACCATAAAGGGAGATATCCTGGAAGGGCCCTTTTGCATAAGAATAGTATGCTGGTTCTCAAGTTCAATCAGACCACCCATACCTGAGCCAACGACGACACCAATCCTTGTTCTATCAAAATCATCCAGTTTTAGACCGGCATCATTTATAGCCTGTATCGAAGCAACCACGGCAAACTGGGCAAAACGGTCTATTCTCCTTACCTCTTTTACCTCAAACCACTTGCCCGGTTCAAAACCACTCACCTCGCCGCCAAAATGAACATCAAAAGCAGTGGTGTCAAAAAGTGTGATAGTTTTTATACCGCTTTTGCCCTCGCATAATGCCGACCAGATTTGTTTTTTTTCCAGTCCCAGAGATGTGAGCGCGCCAATGCCAGTAATAACGACCCTGCGTCGTTTTGTCATCTATTTATGGCCCTCAATATATTTGATGGCGTCTCCCACCGTCCGTATCTTCTCCGCTTCCTCATCTGGTATGTTTAAATCAAAGGCATCTTCGAATTCCATAATCAATTCAACAGTGTCCAGAGAATCAGCGCCCAGATCATTAATGAACGATGTTTCCCTTTTAACGTCTTCCGCTTTCACTCCTAACTGTTTTGAAATAATTTCTTTTACCTTATCTTCGACTGCTGACACAGTTTTTTTCCTCCTCTCCTAAATTAGTTCTATTTCGTTAAATTTTTAAATGCTTCAACAGTGTCAATGCTTCTCATTTCCTGAGTGGCGTCAATCCTTTTCATAAGCCCCGCTAAAGATTTTCCAGGGCCAATTTCGTAAAACTGATTAAAACCATCCTGTATCAGCGTTTGTATTGACTGATGCCATCGGACAGGACTATCGAGTTGTTTTGCTAACGATACCCTGATTTCATCTGGTTCGCGCACATATCGTGCATGAATATTTGCAACAACAGGAACGCTCGGCATGGAGATTGACGTTGACTCAAGCTCCTTTGAAAGCCGGCTGCCAGCCGGACTCATTAACCCTGAATGAAACGCCCCGTCCACCTTTAAAGGAACAACCATCCTGGCGCCTCGTTCCTTTGCCAGGGAGGCTGCCTTTTCTAAAACAGATTTTTCACCGGAGATGACAATCTGTCCGGGACTATTATAGTTTGCGGCACAGATGACTCCCATCGATCTTACTTCATCACAAATCTTCTCGACTTTTTCATCTTCCAATCCAATTACGGAAGCCATGCCGCCAGGAATGGCATTACACGCTTCCTGCATATACGTACCGCGCTTATATACCAGCCTTACCGCATCTGTAAAGGCCACAGAACCTACAGACACATGCGCCGTATACTCTCCAAGGCTAAGCCCTGCAACCGCAAGACATGTGTCCATTTGGACTGAAGAATTTTGTTTTAAAACTTCAAGTATGGCAATACTCGTCACCAGTATAACAGGCTGACAAAGAGAGGTCTTATTTAATTCCTCCTGTTTTCCATGAAAACACAGGGCAGATAAATCAAATTTCAGAATTTCACTGGCTTGGGTAAAGACTTCACGGGCTTCTTTGAAATTTTCATAAAAGTCCTTACCCATCCCTACATACTGAACACCCTGGCCGGGAAAGAGAAAAGCTGTCTTTCGTGCACTCGCTACCATCGAATGAGTGAAGAACCCCATGTTAAACCTCCTCCAAAAGCCACCAACATCACCATGTTTCCTTTCCGGAGACGTCCTTCCCGCCTGGCTTCATCAATAGCAATAGGAACAGAAGCGGAAGAGGTATTTCCATATTTATCAATATTTACAAATGCCTTTTCCATCGGCAACCCAAGCTTTTCCATCGTTGCCTCAATAATTCTCATGTTACTTTGATGGGGAATAATTAAATCAATATCGCTTAGTTTTAATCCGTTTTTCTCCACCGTTTCTAATATTAAATTTGTTATATTGGTAATTGCCAGTTTAAATACCTCTTTGCCCTTAAATTGAATATAATGCAAACGTTGCTGAATGGATTCCAGGGAAGGCGGATTTCTTACGCCTCCACCGGGCATTATAAGAATATCCGCCTGAGACCCATCCGCCGCAAGGCTTGTAGAAAGAATTTCATGTTTCGTATTGCTTTTTTGCACTATGGCAGCGCCAGCGCCGTCTCCAAACAAAACACAGGTTGTGCGGTCTGTATAATCGGTTATCTTTGATAAACATTCAGCCCCAACCACAAGAATAGTCTTTACAGCTCCTGAACTTACAACGCTCTGTGCAATAGATAGCGCATAAATAAATCCGGCACAAGCCGCCAGTATGTCAAAGGCGCTCGCACGAACAGCGCCTATTTTTTGCTGTATATAACACGAGGTCGACGGAAAGAAATGATCCGGGGTAATCGTCGAAGTTATAATCATATCAATATCCCGCGGTGAAACCCCGGCATCCTCCATCGCCCTGAGCGACGCCTGGGCTGCAAGGTCTGACGTAACCATACCATTTTCGACGATGCGCCGTTCTTTAATACCAGTACGCTGAACAATCCAATCGTCGCTGGTATCAACCATCTTTTCTAAATCGTGGTTTGTTAATATTTTACTCGGCAGGTAGGACCCTATACCTGTAATAGATGCCTTCTGATTTTGCTGCATGTGTAATTTTATTGCCTGGAGGAGATTAATAAGCGGCTATCGGTCACGTTGTACTTGCCGTGAGTGCATCTGTCTTTTCTAATTCGCTAATGATCTGTTCATTGACCTTATTTTGCGTTAACCGTAACGCAACTCGTATGGCATTTCGTATAGCTCTGGAATCAGACCTGCCATGGCTTATAATACAAATACCATTAACACCCAACAAAGGAACTCCACCGTATTCAGCAAAGTCCATCTTAGCCTTTAGCGTCTGAAAAGCTGGTTTGCACAAATACAGGCCGATTTTAGACTGAAGACTCTTCATCGCTTCCGATTTAATTGTCGAAAGGAGACTCATCGCAAGCCCCTCGGCAAATTTTAGTAAAACGTTCCCAACAAAACCATCGCAAACAACAATATCCGCCTTGCCATCAAATATCTCACGGCCTTCTACATTGCCCACAAAATTCACCTGCGAGTTGGAAAGGAGCGCAAAAGTTTCTTTTGCAAGGTCATTTCCCTTGGCATCCTCTTCACCAATATTCAAAAGGCCAACCCTTGGATTTGTTACACCAAAGACATATTTGCTGTAAACCGTTGCCATGACTCCATACTGGAAAAGATGTATGGGCTTACAGGCGATATTCGCTCCTATATCAATAATTAAACAAACTCCATTTTTTGTAGGCATTGCTGCCGCAATGCCTGGACGACGAACACCTTTGAGGGTCCGTAAATGGAGCGTCGCAGCGGCCACCGCAGCGCCCGTATGCCCGGCGCTCACCACAGCATCAGCCTCGCCCTTTGCAACAAGCTCAACGCTTCGCGTAATCGATGAATTTGTTTTCTGCCGGATGGAATAGGTTGCGGGATCATCCATCCCAACCACTTCGGGCGCATGATTAATTACCATGTTCTTTAGCGCTGACCCATATGAGCTTAATTCACGCTCTACTGCGCTTTCATCGCCAACCAGTATAATTTTGCTGTCGGGGAATTGCTGAGCGGCTAAAACCGCCCCCTTAACCGTCTCATACGGCGCATTGTCGCCTCCCATTGCATCTACTGCAATTCTCATGGATTACCTTTCAACAGTAATTACCTGCCTACCCCTGTAATAACCACAGTTATGGCATACCGTATGTGGTTGATTTACCTGCTTACAATGTGAACAAACATACTTTTTGGACCGTACTCCTGCACCTTTTGCCATATTTTCTGCAAGTGGAATAATCGGTGGGGTTAATTTGTCGTGAGTACGTCTTTTGCGAGTCCTTGAATTGGAAAACCTTCTCTTTGGATTAGGCATTGATCACCTCTATAAAAAATTAACACAATGACTTTTAAACGGATTATGTTATATATCGATACCTTTAAAGTCAAGCAAAAACTCTCAACCTGACCTTGATATCTTTTGTAATGTACCTGTCACTCCTTGTGCGTATGTCTGGCATGGCATACTCAGAGGAATATGAAAATAGAGAACACGCCTGCAGCCATCCCATTACGGACGGAAAAATTCCCCCATTCCCTGTTGGAAAGAATTAGGGTAAGGATCATTTTCAGGCAAAACCCTATCAACCACCGTCATGTGATAGTTTTTTTATTAACAATTCCGTTGCAAAACAAATTGCTTCGTCTAATTTGGCTACATATTGCCCCCCAGCCTGTGCCATATCGGGTCTTCCGCCGCCGCCGCCGCCAATAATCTTTGCCACGTCTTTTGAGATATTCCCTGCATGCAAACCGCGCTTGACTAACGTGGGACTTACGGCAGTAACGATAGCAACCCGTCCATCTTGCGATGTTCCCAATATAATAGCTGACTCTCCGGCAGATTTCATTAACAAATCGACCATCTTTCTCAAATCATCTGCGGTTGCGTCCTCTAGTTTCCGTGCAATAATCTTAACCCCTGAAACTTCTTGAGCGCCCTGAACAAAAGAATCGACCTTATTGCTTAATTCACGCTGTCTTACCTTTTGGATTTCCTTCTGTAAATTTTTTAATTCCGCCAGAAATTCCTGGGCCTTCGTAACAAGTTTATTTTCGGGCGCATTCAGGATGTCGCACATCTCCTGAAGAATCTTTTCTTTTTCTCTCTCACTGTTCAGCGCCGCCGTACCCGTCAT
>CAYJME010000172.1:0-7356 GCA_964370795.1 uncultured candidatus Brocadiaceae bacterium | reverse complement strand
CACCACGTCGCCGTAAGGCGAGAGCTCATCCCACAGGTAATTGGTGACCTGCGCTGCCACACTCTGCCGGACGCGCCGCCCGACAGCATCGTATGTGTACGCAACGGCGGTTCCATCCGGCAGGGTCACGCCGCTCAGGCGATCGGCGGCGTCATAGGCGTACTGCGTAACGTCTGTTCCATTGGTCACCCGCGCCAGGTTGCCGCGCCCATCGTACTGGTATTGGGCCACGCCGGCGGTGAGCAACTGGTCCAGATCGTTGTAGGTGTATTGCGTGGCGACGCCACTAACCGTCTGGGTCAAGCGGTTTCCTACCGCGTCGTAGGTGAAATCTGCCAGGTAGGCGACCGCATTGCTGGCGTCGCGGCGCGTTTCGCTCGCCAGCCGGTAGGCGTCGTCGTACGCCCACTGGATCGACGAGCCGTCCACTTCGGTCAGCGACAGGCGGTTGCCGGCCGGATCGAGCGTGTAGGCGTATGAAGCCAGCGTCGCAGCGCCCAAATGCTGATCGATGCTCGTCAGGCGGCCGAGCGCATCGTAACTGCAATCGATGGTGACGCCGTTGGGCAGAACGAGCTGCGTGCGCAGGCCGGCAGCGTCATAGGTGTAACTGCTGACAGCCCCGGATGCGCCTGTAACACTGGCAAGCTGGCCGGCGCCGTCATAGCTATAATATATCGTCCCCGCTGGCGTCGTCATGGAAAGGCGGTTGCCAGCGGCATCGTAACTGTAACTCACGACCTGCCCATCCGGCTGGGTGATGCCGATCAGGCGGTCTTGATTGTCATAGGCATGATTCGTCGTTCCGCGCCCGTCAACGACCGTCTGCTGCAGCCCATCTGCTGTATAGGTATAGTTCACCCTCTGGCCGTCGAAATAATCGACCTGGGTCAAACGGCCCATTTCGTTGTACAGATAGGTGTTGGTCTGACCGTCGGCCAGGCGGTGGCTGGTTTGGTTGTCGTTGAGGTCGTAACCAAAGGTTTCGTAGGAGGAGTCCGGCCAGATCTTCTCGACCTGCCGGCCGAGTTCGTCGTAGCCGAATGTCGTGACATGCCCGTTGGCGTCCGTGATGGTCAGTAGATTTCCGGTCGCATCGTAGCCATAAGCAGTCAGGTGACCCATTGGATCGGCCACAGACAGCAATTCGCCGGCGTCATCGTAGCTGTGCAGGGTGGTCTTGCCGCTTTGATCGGTACGCGACAATTTCTGCCCGTTGCCGTCATACGTTAGCGTAGTGGTAGTGCCATCCGCAAAGGTGGTAATCGTTTGCCGGTTGCGTACGTCATAAGCATAGAGCGTGGTGTGGTTCTGCGCAGCGGTGGTCGAGGTGCGCCGTCCGGCGGCGTCGTAGGCATAAGAGGTTGTATGATTCAGGGCGTCGGTAATCGCCAGCAAACGGCCGGCATCATCATAGGTATAGGACGTCGTATGCCCCAATGGATCGGCCTGGCTGGTCTTGCGCCCCGCCGCATCGTAGCCAAAGCTGGTCGTGCCAGCATCCGCCGTTCCATCCGCCACGGTCAGGCTGGTGAGCTGCCCGGCCAGATCGTACTGGTTGCGGGTTGTGTGGCCCGCGGCGTCTGTATGAGTCAGGGCATTCCCGCGCCAATCATACGTGGTCGTCTCGAAGCTGCCGTCCGGGTAATCCACTCGGGTTTGATGGTTGGCGGCGTCGTAGGTGTATGTAGTGCGCTTCCCAAGCGGGTCCACCACCGCCGTTTGATTTCCATTGGCGTCGTATTCAAACTGCGTGACCTTGCCCAAAGGTTCGGTGAGGGTCGTCAGATGGCCCAGGGCGTCGTACGCCATATACGTGGTCTGTCCCAATGCATCGGTGGCGGTGGTTTGCCGTCCGAGAAGATCATAGGTATAAGCCCTGGTGTGATTGAGTGGATCGGTCTCGCTGATCAGGTTGCCGTAAGCATCGTAAGTGTTGCTGGTAAGTTTCCCGTTGCTGTCCGTGCTTGTCAAAATGCTCCCGTGGTCATCCCAGGTGAAGGATGCCATCGTTCCAAGCTCATCGGTGATACTCGTCGGCAGGTAGCGGGCATCGTAATGAATTGTTTGCGTGTTGCCCAATGCGTCAGTCTTGGTGACGGGCCCGCCGTACTGGTTATAGGTCGTGGAATAGGTCTGATTCAACGCGTTTTTAAACGAGGTCCGGTTACCGTTGCCATCGTAGGTGTACGAGGTGGTGTGCCCGAGTGGATCGGTCTGTGTGAGTAGGTTCCGGTTCGCGTCGTATGTGTAACTGGTGGTTTGGCCAATGGGATCCGTCTGGTGCAGCGGTTTCCCGTTCGCGTCGTACACGGAAACGATCGTACCGCCGTCCGGATTCGTCACCGTGGTGGTGCGGGTATTTATATCGTACACGTAGTGAAAGACATTCCCCAGCGCATCGGTCTCGCTTTCAAGCCGGCCGTCGGGATAATAGGTGTCAACGATGAGCGGATTGCCACGCGGGTCATCTGCGCCCAGGAAATAATGGCCAGAGTCATAGTGATACACCAGCGAAGTAGTCATTCCAGGTGCGGTGACTGTAGCCAGGTCTCCCTGATCATCGTACCCATAATTGTAAGTATTCCCTTCGGGGTCGATAATCTGGGTTATGCGTCCCTCACCATCGCGGATGAACTGTACGCCGAGATTGCCGACACTGCCGTTGAGGCCTTCTGCTGAGAAGGTCAGCACGTTGCCATTTAAATCGGTAACCGAATGCAGGCTGCCATCAGCCCCCAGGTCGTATTGGCGGCCGTACGGATCGGTATAGGTGAAGCTGGTAGCCTGGTAGGTAGACCCGGGGAAGCAGAAGGTGCTGCCGCCCGAAATGGTGAGCAGGCTGCATCCATCCGCGGTGAGGCTGCCGTACACGCCCGCCTCAGGGAGGTATTTCGGTACCAGCAGGAAGCCAAACCACGGGCTGGGCGCATAGGGTTTGAAGTAGAAGGTGGAGCGCTTGCCATTTGGCATGGTAATCGTGACGTTATTGGCCTGGTCCACCTCTACTTTCGGATTGCCAATCGCCAGCGACCAGCCATAGCCAAAGTCGCCCGAGGTCTCCTTTTCCAGACTGTCGTAGGTGCGTCCAATCGTGATGGGCAGTCCCACTAGCGGGACAGTAAAGTCGGTGATACTGAAGTGCACACGACCGGGTTTGTACTCACCGTTAACCGTCACCAGAATCCCGCTATTCACTTGCTGCCCGCTGGTGCTGGTTCCTTGCAGACGGATGATATATGATCCATTGGCCAGAACAGTGGTATCGAGCGTCGCCAGCGTGCCGGAACCGCTCAAGTTCGTCGCTAAGGGTTTCGCGGCTTCCGGGTGATCCGCCGGCCAGTAATCCAGCGTGCCGCTCGCCAGTGTGATCCCGCTGGCCAGGCTAATCGGGACGAGACCGGTGAGGGTGCTCTGGTTAGCAGGGCTGCCCAGCCAGCCAGGCACCGAGAGTGGCACATCCGGTGGCAGCGGAGGCGGATTTGTCGGGCGGCTCCAATTGACTTCGACTTCTGCGGAGTAGGCAGTGATACTGCCCTGCGCCCAGGCGACCGCTTGGACGGTATCCGCGCCTGGATAGTTGCCGGTGTAGGAGATGGCGACCTGTCCGGTTCCATCGGTTACGGCGAAAATTTCCTGCGAGTTGATCCCCTGCACTCGCAGCAGCACAGGCATATTCCCCAGCGCCGCCCCGGATGCGTCCAGAGCCGTGATTGTAAAAGTCTGCTGCAGGCCGATAGAATGGGACTGCTGTGCGTTGGGGCTGATCACCAGCGCCGCGGTGGGTGTGACGCCATACCCGGTTTCACGGACGGCCAGCGTTAGAGCCTGCTGCCAGCCGCAACATTCTGAGTAATCGATTTCGAAAGGGTACACCCCTGGCTCGGGGAAGTTCACGGTGACGCTATTCCGGACAGGCGAGGTCGGGACATTCACTGACCCCATGACGGGATAATTTTCGAAGGGTGTCATTCCCGATGTGGGCGGATTGGTATAGACACCGCTTACCCGGGTGGCTCGGTTGCCAACGCCAAAGATGAATCCGTCATCTGAGTAGAAATCGTAGGTAACGTCCCCAGCTTGGGCGATGGTGAACTGCCCGGTAAAAACGGCATTGAAAGCATTCAACGTCCCAACCCCGGCCTGGTACCCGTCGCCCTGGGCAACGATCGTTCCGGCATATTGACTGGTGAGATCCATGGTGACGTTGGTAAACGGCCGGGTCCATTCGTTCACCCCGGAGGTGTTGCCCGGCACAGTCCCCGAAGGCGGGTTAAAGTTGATCGACGGGAAAGCCTGGCTAAACACCGGCAGGGTGGAAGGCGTGATGTTAAAGACACCCGTATTATCGCTTTGGAAGAACCGCCCCCAGATGGTGGAGGTGGTCACCGTTTCAAGTGGGGTGACCCATTGAACGGTTGCGGTATTCGATACGATTTGCACTGCGTCATCTGTTGCAGTCGCCTGGACGGAGTCCGTTCCATTGGCCGCGCCAGAATAGGTGAAAGACGCTAAACCATTCGCGTCAGTAGTGGCGGTAGCGGTCAGCGTGTTCGGCCCAGTGACAACGATCTGGAGGGTAACGGCCGCCAAAGGCATCCCCGCATGGTCTTTTAAGGTCAAAGTAAAGGCTTGCTCGGTGCCAGTCACGTTCGGCCCGGCAGCGCTGGGCGCCAGCTCTAAAGTGGCGTCTTGCAGTGGGGACGGGATAGTGGCGGTGGTGATTTTGGCGACAAAGGTATCGCTCTTGATCCCGCTAAAAGTCAAGTCGTAGGCCCCCGTGGTGGTGGGAAAATCGCTCGAGAAGGTGTAACCGGTCAGGTAGACACTGCCGCTTCCATTGGCGGAGATGGCTACTCCATAATCTTCGGCACTACCTCCTAGAAAAGTCGCATAAACGAGCTGCCCCGCGGAGTCAACTTTGGTGACCATTGCATCCGCGCAGGGCGGGGTGGCGCAGCTATCGGCTCCCTTGGTCGGCTGCAGCGCAGCCTGCACGGGGAAGTCGCTGGAACGGGTGTAGCCGATCAAGGAAGCACTGCCCGTGCCGTCCACCACGATGTCGAGACCCTCGTCCTCGTGGCTCCCACCCAGGTAGGTGCTGTAGCGCAGCGTGTTGCTACTCAGGTCCAGATGGCTGACGAAGGCGTCGCTGCACGGCGCCCCATCGCACGTCGTTCCGCTGCGCGCTGCTTGCAGCGGGCTGGCCAGCGGAAAGTTGTCCGATCGGGTCAGGCCGGTCAGGTAGACCCGGCCCTCTGCGTCCACCGCTACGCCTGCCCCGCGGTCGTCATCTGCCCCGCCCAGGAAGGTACTGTAGCGCAGCGAAGCACTGCCGCTCAGGCTGGTGTTGATTTTGGTCAGGAAGGCATCGCGGTTGCCTGCCCGGGAGGCTTGCCAGGGGGTTAAGACCGGGTAGTCGCTTGAGCGGGTGTAGCCGGTCAGATGGACCTCCCCGGCGCTATCCAATGCCAGGTCGACCGCCTTGTCCATGTTGTTCCCGCCCAGGAACGTTCCATAGCGCAGCGAGCTCGTCCCGTTCAAGGATGGATCGATACTGACCAGGAAGCCGTCCGAGCAGGGTTCGCCGCTGCACGTGCCGCCGCCGAAGGTTGTATCGAAGCCGTTCCAGGTGGGGAATCCGCTGGACGTGGTCCAGCCAGTCAGGTGCAGTACGCCATTGGCGTCTACGGCGATCTCCTCGCCCTCTTCGTCCTGGTTGCTGCCCAGGTAGGTGCTGTAACGCAGCGCGCTTCCATCGGAGGTCAGCGCGGCGACAAATACATCGTCACAAGGGCCGGAGGGGCAGGTCCCTCCCGCATAGGTACTGTCGTAGGCTGCTACGGTCGGAAAGTTGCTCGACTCGGTCTCGCCCACCAGTGCGATGCGTTCCTGGGTATCCAGCGCGATTCCCCGCCCCTTGTCATCACCCGATCCGCCCAAGAAGGTGCTGAACAACAAGGTGTCCCCGGCCGGGTTCAGTTTGGCGAGGAAGACGTCTTCGCCGGCACTGTAGACTTGTAGCGGGCCGACGGTGGGGAAGTCACTGGAAGAGGTGGAACCGGTGACGTAGGCGCTGCCGTCCGCCCCGCTCACGATTGCCATGCCGATCTCCGACCCGCTGCTTCCCAGGAAGGTGCTGTAGCTCAACTCCGGGTCGATCACCAGCGGCTGGTTGGGATTGTAACCCTCTGGGAAGACGAAGTGTACCAGGCCATCGGCATCGACAGCATAGCGAGTGGTAACCGGTACCCACGTTCCACCGATATCTTGCCAGGACACCGGTGCCTTTTCCAGGAGCGTGGTGCTGCCTGTGGGGTTGCCGGATGCTGGCAGTGCGATAACGAGGCTTCCTGCGTCATCGATGGAGATCCCCGTCGCGCCCTTGTACTGCCAGCGGATGGCTGCCGGATCGGCGCCCGGGGCCACTCGGTACACGCTCTTCAGATGTCCCTCGCGGCCCTCATAGCGCAGGTCGATACCGGCATACAGTTCGTGATAGTCGACGCCCGCGTAGGTCGGCAGATGGGTCATCCATTTTTTCGGGTTATTGCCCATCAGGTAGTTCACCTCACCGGGTAGTGGATCGGCGCCGGTCAATTGTGCGCTCAGGTTTGAATCCAGGTATTGAATCCACACCGCACTGGCAGGGAGCCGGTCCAAGCGGGTTTCTCTTCCTCCCGGGGCATCCGGATTGAGAACGTTCTTGGGGTTGGGCAATAACAGCACCACCCCTGTGGGCGTAAAGAAAAGGGTCCCGCCCAGGCTTTTGACCAGAAAGCGCGCCGCGGGATTTGTTTGCCCGGCGTTGGGGATGAAGGACAGCGGCAGCCGGCTGAGGTTGGCGAGAGCGCTACGGGTAGGGCTGTCTAGGGGATGGAACTGTTGAGCCAATGCGCTTCCTGCGCTGTCGGCGAGGAATGGCTTTTGGCCAGCTTCTGTTCTGCTGGCTGAGGGTATTTGTATCGACTGTGCTAACGTTTTTCGAGGTTGTGGTAAGGTAGTTACGATGGGTTGGAAGATGAGTTGAAAAACCAGGATCCAGTGAACAGCATTGAGAAGATGAGAGCAGAACATGATTACCCCCCTTCTAAATTGTATTGGGTTTCAATTCAGTAGTATAGGATTTTAATGTACGGACAAGACCATCCGGACATGGCCCAATCTGCGCCTGTTCGGCCCCTTACCCCTCTACCAGGAACCTTGGCAGTACCTCTTGCTTCGAACAGGTTCAAGATTGGTGTGAAAATGAATCTTTACCTGTTATCCTACGATTATTATTTTAGTCATAAATTTCACTAATTACAAGTCGGAAAAACCAATTTATCTTGGGCGTTGCCCCGGCCGGCGCTCGAG
>CAYJME010000171.1:0-7402 GCA_964370795.1 uncultured candidatus Brocadiaceae bacterium | reverse complement strand
TCTGATGCGTTATTCGTATTTCGAATTTACCCTTGTTTGAAGTTTTCATATTTATAATAAGCCGCACAAGTCCCTTCAAATGAAACCATACATGGTCCTATTGGCGTCTCTGGTGTGCAGTATTTAACAAACAGAGGACACTGGTCAGGGGTTATAAGACCCTTCAGTACCTCCCCGCAAGAACAACCCAATTGAATTTTAGATGCTGGATTTTGAATTTTGGATTTCAGGTCTTGTGTTTCAGATTTCTTTTTTATGCCAAATCTTTCTTCGGCGCTAAATTCAAAAAATTCTTTTCTCAAGGTAAGTCCACTCAGGGGTATTCTGCCAATCCCCCTCCAGTCACTATCGCATATCTCGAACACCTGCGTAATTATTTTTTGCGCTTTTATATTGCCTTCCCAGGTAACAACCCTTTTATATTGGATTTCTATATCGGTTCTCCCCTCTTCAAGTTGATTGATGAGCATATAGAGTCCATGAATGGTATCAAGAGGCTCAAAACCTGCTACCACACAGGGTGCATGGTAATCATCTGAAATGAACTTGTATGCCTTCGCCCCTATAATAGCAGTCACATGTCCAGGGCAGATAAAACCGTGCAGTCTTAACTCACCGCTACCGAGCAGGGCATTCATTGCCGGCGGGGTTAACTTATGAATTGCAAGGACCGAAAGATTTTTCAATTGCTCTTTTTTTGCCGTGAGGACGGTGGCGGCAACTGTTGGTACAGTGGTCTCAAAACCAACTGCATAGAGCAGTACCTCCCTTCCGGGGTTTGCCTTTGCTATGTCAATGGAACCGAGGGGAGAGTAGACCACCCGAATATCCCTTCCCATGGACTTTAGTTCCTGAAGGGATAAGGCAGTTCCCGGTACCCGCATCATATCCCCGAATGTGGCAATAATGACATCCTTTTCGTTCCTGCTGAATTCTATAATTGCGTCAATATCCGCAGCGGAGGTAACACACACGGGACACCCCGGTCCTGAAATAAGGTGGATAGTGGAGGGAAGGGCGTTTCTTATGCCGTATTTCGATATCGTGTGGGTATGAGTCCCGCAGATCTCCATGATATTGACATTTCTTCTGGAGACCTCACGGATTTTTTTTAGGATACCCTGGGCAGTTTCTTTTTGTCTGAATTCGTTGATATAGTTCATTTATATGAGTTTCGGGTTTACAGTTTGGAGTTAATGAGTTTTGTATTTCTGGTCTTTTGAAAAATCCCCAATCAAATCACTTATAATCCGTAGCGTTTTCCGTGCCTCCCTTTCATCCAACTTCTGTATAGCAAACCCGGCGTGGACGATAACGTAATCACCAACCCTGACGTTATCCATGAGCATGAGGTTTACCGCCTTTGTAGTACCCGTTACATCTACCCGCGCCGTCTCATTGACAATCTCTATTATTTTTCCCGGTATCCCCAGGCACATCATGAGCCTTCCTTAAAGAATCATAGAAAATAGTTTAGAGTTTAGGGCTGTGAGTTTTAACTCTAAGCTCAATTACGATAAAACAGAAATTAATAAAACATTATTTGGAAAGAAAAATAAAGAAAAATTTATTTTTGCGGGAAAAGAAGTATTTCTGTTTTCAGGATAAACTTGACAAAAATCATTACTATACTTATAATTCCAACATGCCTGAAATTGAAGAATTAGAACAGACAAAAAAGAATTTATTTGTTGAATAATAGGGTTTTCTTTAGGCTATGCAACCTTGCTTGTTACTGCACTGTGGGCAATCCATTTGTTTGCATTAAAACAATAAATTGTTTAAATTTCTCCATAACATCCAATATTTCTCAACAACATATTTCATGTGCATTCCGTTGAGATATTACTTCATTCGATTTTCAGGGAAAATATTTTTTTAGAAACAGATATTATTCATCAAGGAAATTTGTGAATTAAAATAAATCATGAGTACATTGTTTGAAGAAATAAAAATTGGTCAGATGACCGTTAAAAACAGATTGAGCATGTCTGCCATGGACCTTGGGTTTACTTCTGACGGTGCTATCAATGATAGAATCATTGAATTTTACCGGGCGCGGGCGAAAGGTGGCGTAGGAATTATTGTTGTCGGTGGTTGTTATCCGGAGATACATGGTAAGGTATGGAAGAGTATTATCGGTCTTGATAAGGATGAATTTATCCCCGGTTTAAAAAGATTGACGGACACCCTCCATGCGTATGATGTCCGCGTGGCAGTACAACTTCTTCATGGCGGAAGAAGCGCCGCTTCGTTTTTTACAAAAATGCAGCCTGTTGCGCCTTCAGCATTGATATATAGGAGTATTAAGCAGGAACCACATGCCCTCACAATCCCGGAGATCAAACGGGTAATTGATAATTATGTCAGCGCAACACTGAGGGCAAAGAAGGCTGGTTTTGACGCCGTGGAACTTCACGGCGGGATGGGGTATCTTATTAATCAGTTCCTGTCAAGGGCTACCAACAAGCGCGATGACGAGTACGGCGGGAATCTCCGGAACAGGGTGCGTTTTGCGGAGGAGATTGTACGTTCGGTAAAAGAAACCGTTGGCAGGGATTTTCCGGTTATATTCCGCATGTCAGGGGCTGATTTTGTTGACGATGGGCTCAAGATAGAGGAAAGTGTGGAGATTGCTAAAATATTGGAACTGGCAGGGGTTGACGCCTTCAACGTATCTCCGGGTTGGCATGAAAGCAAGATACCCATTATGGGTATGATTATTCCCCGGATGGCCTACGTGTTTCTTTCGGAAAAAATTAAGGCGCAGGTCAATGTTCCGGTGATTGCGTCGGTGCGCATAAACGACCTTGCCCTGGCTGAAGAGATTATAGACAATCAAAGGGCGGACATGGTATCTATTGGCAGACCGCTCATTGTTGACCCTGAGTTACCCAATAAATACAGAGATGGTCAGTCTGATGATGTCAGAATGTGTATTGCCTGTAATCAGGGATGTTTTGATTCCTTGCTTAATTTCAAACCCGTTGCCTGTACCTATAATGCATTGGCAGGTCATGAAAGCGAATATGAAATAACGAGAACAAATAAACCGAAAAAGGTTGTTGTTATAGGCGGAGGGCCTGCGGGTATGGAAGCAGCACGGGTACTTGCATTGCGGGGACACGCAGTTACTTTATACGAAAAGAATAATCAATTAGGCGGCCAGTTACGGTATGCCTATGTCCCTCCGGGGAGGGAAGAAATACAAAATATTATAACGTATTTAGAAAAACAGATTTCGAAGCTCAGGGTGAATATTAAAACCGGAAGAAATGCAGACCTCCAAGCATTACAAGAAGAAAATCCTGACGCAGTCGTTGTGGCAACAGGGGGGGTGCCGATAATGATCAATATTCCCGGAATACAGGGAGATCATGTATTTACAGCAAGCAGGGTACTCGATGGTGACGTGTTATTGGGAAAAGACGTGGTTATTATTGGTGGCGGAACGGTGGGATGTGAAGTGGCTTTGTATGCTGCCATGGAGGGAGCGATGAAACCGGAAGTTGCCTGTTTTTTACTTAAACACCACGTTATCAGCGCAGATGATGCGGTTGGATATACAACAAAAGGGAGTAAAAATATTACTATCCTGGAGATGAAAAAAAAGGTTGGGGGGGGGTTCGGGATCTCTACCCGATGGGTCATTATGAATGAATTGAAGGATGCCGGAATAAAAGAAGTGACGAATGTAAAGGTAAAAGAGATTACAAATAACTATAGTGAGAATGGCAAAACACAGAAGGGCGTGGTATATGAGAAAGATGGCAAAGACCATTTTGCTAAAGCAGATACTGTTATTGTCGCCGCTGGTTATTCTTCTGATAATAGCCTTTTAAAACAGGTAGAAGGGAAATTTCCAGAGATATATTCTATTGGTGATTGTGTAAAAGTCCGTACTGCATTAGAGGCTGTTCATGAGGGGTTTCAGGTGGCTTTAAAAATATAGTAATTCTTTATTCAAGGTCTTTGAACAATGAAAGATATCCGCATGAATCGTGGTGATAACTCTGGTTATAACCACATAGAATTTGAAGAGATTAAGGCAGAGAATGGCAAGTCCATTGGCATTATTTACATGAAGAAATCTCCCCGAAACTCCATTGGGTCGTGGCTTCTGGATGCAATCTATGACAAGATGGACCACTATGAAGGGGATGATAAGATTGGCGCTATTATTATTGCCAGCAAAATAAGGGGGGTTTTCAGCGACGGCGCTGACCGTGATGAACTTTTCGGTTCCTGGATTTCTGGCCTTGTTGCCGAGAAAAATTACGAAAGATTTCGACGCGCTCACGAGATGTTTGTAGAGATTGAAAATTGTAAAAAGCCTGTAATTGCTGCTATCAATGGTGTTACTATTGGCGCTGGTCTTGAACTTGCCATGTTGTGTGACTTGCGTATTGCATCTGATCTTGCATTTTTCAGTATGCCGGAGGCGAAACCGGAGCTGAGTATCATTCCAGGTTTAGGTGGTACGCAGCGTTTGCCACGGTTTGTAGGCGCTGCACGCGCTAAAGAAATGCTCCTTTTGGGCAAGATGGTCCGTGCGGAAATGGCGCTTGAATGGGGACTTGTTAATCAGATAGCTCCTCATAAAGAGGTACTGGGTCAGACGATAGAACTGACAAAAACTTTGCTGGAACGTGATGCCAGGGCGCTGAAAGAAATGAAAAAATGCGTTAATTTTGCCATGGAGAATGATATCCTTAAGGGCATAGAGTATGAGGTGGGGCTTTTTGCAGAGATGATGAGATTGAAGCTTTTAGCCAGGAAGTAAATTTAATGTTTAAATTTCCTTATTTGCAGATTGCATATTTTACTATACCGCAAAAGCGTTATATGTTTGAACGTGTTTATAACAGAAATTGACTAATGAAAAGGGGGTATTTTCATGCTGTTTAAGGATAAGGTTGCAATTATTACAGGTGGTACGCGAGGTATTGGAAAGGCAATTACCTTAGAGCTGGCAAAAAATGGTTGTAATGTTGCCTTCAATTACAATAAGAGCGCTGATGCCGCACATGCGATGACAAAAGAGATTGAGGCGCTGGGCGGAAAAGCAGTTTCATTTCAGGTAAATGCTGCGAGCTTTGAAGGCGCTAAAAATATGGTGAAGGAGGTCAAGGATAAGTTTGGCAGCGTTGACTTTCTGGTTAATAATGCAGGTATTACCCGCGATAAACTCCTGGCATTTATGGGCGAGAGCGATTGGGATGATATAATAAATACCAACCTGAAGAGTGTATTTAATTTTTCCAAGGCGGTTATTACCCATATGATTAAACAAAAATCCGGTAGTATCTTAAATATAACTTCTGTCAGTGGAATCATGGGCATGGCAGGACAGGTGAATTATTCTTCCTCAAAAGCAGGCATGATTGGTTTTACCAAGGCGCTGGCTAAGGAGGTGGGGAAGGCAAACATTACGGTGAATTCTATTGCCTGCGGATTTATTGAAACAGATATGACATCGGTACTGCCTCAGGAATACAAGGACAAGATGATTGAGATGATCCCCATGAAGAGATTTGGCAAACCTGAGGAAATAGCCAGGACGGCCTTATTTCTTCTGTCAGATGACGCACGGTATATAACGGGACATGTGATCAGTGTGGACGGCGGATTAGCGATGTAAATTATAAAGCAGAAAGGATACAGGATATGCTCTTTTTGTTGAAGGTTGAAATAAAGCAGATGCCTCAGATGCCAGTGAAGGATTTTCTTGGATATGTAATAAAGGAGTGGGAATATTTTTCCCGATTTCAAAGGCGTGGGAAGATAATTGCTGGCGGAAAACTTGCCGGCAAGCGGGGGGCAGCAGCAATTATTGATGCGGAATCTAACGAAGAAATGGATGAGATCGTTTCAAAATTGCCACTCTTTCCCTTTTTTACCGATATTGAGATTACGCCGCTGGTGTCTATGGAAAAGGCGCTTACCGATACAAAAAGGATATATTCACTCATGAAGTGAACCACGCTGTAGTTTCTTGAAAATTGATAAGCCATTATGCCTGCTTTCCCGCAGCTAATGGCTTCTTTTTTGTTATTGATATCGTATGGGCGGCGAGTTTCTATGCTACATTTACCGTTACCGGTAGCTTTATTGCGTTATTTATCTTTTTCAACAAATCATCCAGATTCACCGGATTTATTTGCACCGCCTGTCCAAGGCTGATCGTCCTTGCCAGGGTGTTTCGCAGGATAGGATTTTTCAATTGTTTAAAACCAAACTCCACTAAAATGTCCAGGGTTTGTGGATATTGCTTAAGGAGTTGATATACATTGGTGCTTGCCGTTGCTATTTGAATTTGTTCCGCAGCCTCTTCTTTCACATCAGCCCGCATTGTTTTCCATGCGTTAATGCCAAAGCAGAACATGGCGGCATATTCAATAAATCCGCTCATTCCCATAAGAGGATAGAGTTGTGGATAACGAAGTGATGCAAGCGGTTGTGCAACGACCCTGAATATACAACCAATATTTACGAGTACAAACGTTGCGTTCAGGAGTTTTGGACTGCATAATTTTACCCCTTTACTTATAGGAATCATTTTCGAGGCGCATCCCAGAATCATCATACTGATAAAGCCAACGAAGATTGCATGACGGTATGCGCCAAATAAGGCGTGAGGGACTTGTGTCCCAGAAATGGCTTCATAAATAGTAAAGGTTAACACTGCACTTTCAGAAACAAATAACCAGATGAGTGCCGCTCGGATATATTTTCTGAAGCCTGTGGGTAAGTTTATAGTATTTTTAACGGTTTTTCTGGCATTAAATAAATCGAGGTTGTAAATAAACAAGAACACCCCGAATGCTTCAAGAAATCCTGCTATACAATAAAATATGGTAAAAAAGCCGTGAAGATTCTGGGTATATTCCCGGTAAAATCCTGAAATTATTCTTAATGCAATCGAAATATTTAAGATATGAAGGACATACGCGCTCAGTTTTTTGTTGGGTTCCTGTATGCCCAGGAAAATCGGCAGCGTCTTTGTGAATATCCCAATAATGACCATACAGGAGAATCCTACGATTTGTATGTGTCTGATAGGGTCCTTAAATACCTCAGGGATGTTTGTATTTTCTACTATATTAAAATGGAAGTATAAGGCAACAAAAGCGATAGCCTGCAGGATAAACCAGAGATAACTGGACAGGAGAAATCCTTCATAAACTTCATACTTTTCTTTTCCTGAAGAGAAGTAAGTTCTTGTTGTTACATAGATAAAAACCGCTATTGATGCGACCTGGAGGATACAGCCAATCAGGGCTGGTATTTTAAAGGGGAAGAAACCGGTATAGTATGCAATTGTTTTAAAAACGAACGAGAGGAAAATACCAACAACCATTAAAAAGAAGGATTTATAGGCAAGGGGTGTGCTATACAACAG
>CAYJME010000170.1:0-7414 GCA_964370795.1 uncultured candidatus Brocadiaceae bacterium | reverse complement strand
CAGTAGAAGACCATGCATTGATGGGCGGTTTTGGTTCTGCGGTGCTTGAACTTGTTTCTGATGAAAGAGAAGAAACGAATAAGATTGTGAGAATGGGCATACCTGACCGTTTTATTGAACACGGGCCTCGCAATTTGATATTAAAAAATTTAGGGTTGGATGAAAATGGCATTGCCGATAAGTTTATTGCAACCATCGAGTTAATGGATATCCATAGCTCATTTACTAAATCTGGAAAGCGACATTTGACTGTTTAATCGAATGAAAAAAATTCTTGTATTAGGCGACTTCAATAAGAAAAAAATTAGCGATTCGATTTCTCATTTAAAACCATGGTTTGATAGGTACGTCAATGTCGATATTTTTGACTTATCAAAAAAAAATAACTTTGAAAATATTGATGCTGAAATTGCAGTTGTTTTCGGTGGCGATGGGGCAATTTTATCCACGTGCCGGAGTCTTGGACGAAACCAGATACCCATTATCGGCGTACACATGGGGCGGTTTGGTTTTTTAGCCGAACTTATGGAACACGACGTGCTCACCTCCATGGAGAAAATATTCCATGGGGATTTTCGTATTCGAAAAAGAATGCTTCTCTTATGCCGTGTCGAACGTGCAGGGAAGATTATGAATGAATCGCTTGGTATTAACGACTCGGTAATTTCCCGATCATCGTTATCACGGTTGATATCCATCAAACTCCACATAGACGGAGAAAGCGTGGCAACCTACAGAGCCGATGGGTTAATCATATCAACTCCGTTAGGATCAACGGCGCACTCTTTATCTGCTGGTGGTCCTATCCTGTCGCCAGAATTAAATGCGTTTATTATCGTGCCCATATGTCCCCACACTCTTACGAATCGCCCTTTGGTTGTCTCCGGGGATGTTAAAATTGAGATGGAAATTACGTCTCAAATGAGTGGTACTGGTCTTACGGTAGATGGTCAGGTCTTCGCGGAATTAGAAATGGGTGATATGGTAAAGGTAGAACGGGCTGATATCGAGGTACAAATGATAGATACGGGAACAAGAACTTTTTATGGAGTATTGCGAGAGAAGCTCAATTGGGGAGGTCTGCCAAATTATGGCCGTAATTAGGATAAAAGAAAACTACTGTAAGGGGTGCATGCTCTGCGTTCCCGTATGTCACAATAAATCGTTAGTAATGTCAGAAAATCTCAATGAATACGGTTTGCATCCTGTAAAATTCAGAGAAGATGCAGAATGTGACGGATGTAAGAAATGCGCAATCATGTGCCCGGATGTTGCAATAGAGATTTATAATGAAAAGGTATTCGCAGAATGAAACAGCTATTAACAGGAAATGAAGCAGCCGCAGAGGCTGCAATACAGGCCGGATGCAGGTATTATTATGGGTATCCCATAACTCCCCAGAATGAGCTTATCAACTATATGTCGTGGAGAATGCCGGAGGTTGGCGGCGCTTTCATTCAGGCGGAGAGCGAAATTGCAGCAATTAATATGGTGTACGGTAGCGCAGCAGCCGGAGGCCGCGCAATGACGTCGTCATCAAGTCCCGGTATAAGTTTGAAACAGGAAGGAATTTCCTATCTGGCCGGAAGTGAGTTGCCGTGTGTAATTGTTAACATACAGCGTGGCGGACCGGGATTGGGTGATATTTCAGCATCGCAGGCCGATTACTTTCAGGCTGTAAAAGGAGGGGGGCATGGCGATTATCACGTCATTGTCCTTGCGCCAGGTTCAGCGCAGGAGATGGCAGACCTGGTTTACGACGCCTTTAACCTTGCGGATAAATACCGGAATCCTGTGATGATTCTCGGAGATGCGCAGATAGGCCAGCTTGTAGAACCCGTTGAATTTCACAAAGAGCGCACAGAAGACCTGCCCCCAAAGAATTGGGCGTTGACAGGCGCTGAAGGGCGCGAGAAACGTGTCATAAAATCGTTTTATCCGGTGAAAGGGCAACTGGAAGAATTTAATGCCCATTTACAGAGAAAATATAAACTCATTGAAGAACACGAAGTTCGGTTTGAGGCAATTAATATACATGACGCAGATATTGTATTAGTCGCATACGGCACCTCCGCCCGGATATGCAAGGAGGTAGTAAAGAAAAGCCTTCAATACAAGTTTAAAGTAGGATTAATCCGTCCGATTACCCTGTGGCCGTTTCCCAAAGAAATTATACGAACTGTGGCAGAAAGAGTGCACAGTATTTTAACGGTTGAAATGAGCGCAGGACAGATGGTTGAGGATGTGCGATTGGCGGTCGAGGGGAGATGTCCCGTTCATTTTTATGGACGAACGGGGGGAGGTGTGCCTACGTCGCGGGAAGTTATCAATAAAATCACAGAGATTGAACCTGATAACAGGGCGGCACATTCGTTACGACAATTAGTTGAGGTTAAATAATATGCGTACTATTTATGAAAAACCGGAAACGCTTATCGATACGCCAACACACTTTTGTCCGGGGTGTGGTCATGGAATTGTCCTGAGATTAATCGCGGAAATTATTGATGCATGGGGTATCCGGGGCAAAACGATTGGATTAGCGCCCGTCGGGTGTGCCGTGCTTGCGTATAATTATCTTGATATTGATATGTGTGAGGCAGCACACGGACGTCCACCGGCCGTGGCCACGGGCATTAAAAGGGTTCACCCTGACCATGTTGTATTTGCTTACCAGGGAGACGGCGACCTTGCGGCAATCGGGACGGCGGAGATTATTCATGCGGCGAACAGGGGAGAAAATATTACCTTTATTTTTGTTAATAACGCCGTCTATGGTATGACCAACGGACAAATGGCTCCAACGACGTTAACAAATCAGAAAACGGCTACCACGCCATCAGGCCGTGACCCGGTAAATCATGGATATCCCATCCGTATATGTGAACTCCTGTCCGTTCTTGATGGCACGAGTTATATTGAGCGGGTTTGTTTATCATCGCCTGAAAATATTCGAAAGACAAAAAAGGCGCTTGAAAAAGGATTTAAAACCCAGGTAGAGAAAAGAGGGTTTTCCCTGATAGAAATCTTATCCCCTTGCCCAATTTACTGGAGAATGGACGCCAACGAGGCAATGAAACATATCGACGAAGTAATGTCGAAAACATTTCCTTTAGGCGTGGTAAAAGATTGGGAACACATGAACTAGATTGCCCACCACAATAGCCACGAAGCATTTATGGTGAAATATGCACAAGTCCGGTAGGTTGGGTTGAGGCACGAAACCCAACAGATTGTTGAATTTCACAAATAGTTGTTGTTGGGTTTCGCCTTGCTCAACCCAACCTAACAACTTCCGTGTTCTTTGTGATTACCATAGCGCAGTAAAGCCGCAACCAAATCCCCCTTAGAAAAGGGGGATCAAGGGGGTTGTGAAAAAACTCACAAAAAAAATGTTATTACAGAATAATTTTATTATAACCTAAAGTTTAGCTTATGACGGAAAAGATTATTTTAGCAGGTTTTGGCGGACAGGGAATGATGCTCCTGGGAAAATTGCTTGCACAGGCAGCGATGACCAACGGCAAGTATGTTACGTATTTCCCTTCATATGGCACCGAAGTAAGAGGCGGTACCGCGGTCTACCACCTCATTATTTCAAACGAAGAGATATTTTCTCCCCTCATAGAAGAAACAGATACCCTCATTGTCATGAATCAACCTTCATATCAAAAGTATAAAGGGATGTTGAAGCATCAGGGGTTGCTATTATTGAATTCCTCGATGATTAAATTAAACGACCTTCCCGAAGCTCACATTTGTAAAATACCCGCTACGGAAATTGCCAGCAAACTGGGGAATGTACTGGTCTCGAATATCGTCATGCTGGGTGCCTATTTGGCGATAAAAAAATTATTTTCTGCAAGTCTCATTTTAGACCAGCTCCAGGAAATGTTGAAGGGGAAAAAAACCAATCTGTTTGCCATCAACAAACAGGCGCTCGAAAGTGGCATTCAGGCAATAGAATCTTTGTCCTAACCCGAACGAGTCGGAAGAACAAAATATGCAAAATCTCTCGTATATGGGGTGTATTTCATGCGTGTTATTGAATTACGAATAGGGTAATACTATAATGCACAGACCATATCTTTAAATTGCCTTCCGCGTTCCTCGTAATTGACAAACATGTCATAACTGGCGCAGGCGGGGGAAAGGACGACAACATCTCCTGATTGGGCAAGGGCGCACGCCAGTTGAAAGGCATCCTGAAAGGTATTCGGCGTCTTTACCAGTGGTCTTTCCCGCAAACCTTTGTTTTTGATGACAAGTGCCTCTATTTTTCCTGCCGTTTTTCCGATGAGTATAACAGCCTTCGTGTTTCCTGCACAGACTCGGGAAAATTCCTCAAAGCTGCTTCCCTTATCATATCCACCCGCAATAAGTATTACGGGCTTCTTAAATGCCGTAATGGCGGCAATGGCTGATTCCGGCGTGGTGGCCTTGGAATCATTATAAAAACACACCCCGTTAACTTCACGAATAAACTCCAACCGATGTTCTAATCCCCCGAAAGAAGTAACTACCTTATGAATGTGGTCTTCCTGTGCACCCATGATAAAAGCTGCACATGACGCCGCAAGGATATTGTGTAAGTTATGGTCGCCGGGTATTTTAATCTGATCAACACACGATCGTTGAATTTGCTGTCCATTCACACACAGCGCCATATCATTATTTTTTATATAAACGCCATGTGTTTGCGGGTATTTTGTGCTGTACCATAAAACATGGCCTTTGCAATCCTGCTCCCATTTCCTGAGTTCCGGGTCATCATAATTGAGGATTGCGTAATCTCCTCGTTTTTGATAGAGGACAATAGCCTTCTTTGCCCTGATATAGTCGTCCATATTTGGATGCCTGTCCAGATGATTGGGAGAGATATTGGTTAATACACTGATATGAGGACTTTTTTGCAGGTCATGGAGTCCGTCCAGTTGAAAACTCGAAAGTTCAAGTACTATAATGTCCGATGATTTTATTCCTTCGATATCTGTCAGGAGAGACCGACCGATATTTCCTCCGACCCACGTCTTGCGCGATGTTTGTTGTAATATCAAACCGGTAAGTGTTGTTGTGGTGGATTTCCCATTGCTTCCGGTAATTCCAATAATTGGCGCCGTACATAAGGTAAAAAAAATATTTATCTCTGTTTGCAGAGGTACGTGATGACTTCTTGCTATATGAAGAAATTTCGAATTTTTAGGTATGGCAGGATTTACAATAACCATATCCGCATTGATAAAATCTTCATCGTGATGACCGCCGAGTTTATAGGTAATGGGCAAGCCTTCAAGTTGTTTTATGGATTGTGCGAGTTCGGCTGAGCTTCTCAAATCTGTGACGATAACATGGGCGCCCTGTTTAACAAGAAATCGTGCGACACTAACACCGCCGCCAAACAGGCCCAAGCCCATCACCGTAATTTTTTTATTTTTAAATGAAGTGATCATGGGAATAGTTATCCAATAAATTAGGCTTTCAGCGACTTTAATAGTGTAGTGGCAATTCATGAATTGCCACTACATTGCCGGTTTGAAGTTCCTTAACATAAATTTAAACCTACGAGACCATTTTATCCAGAGGACTCCTGACCCCTAAAATATTCTTTGTGGCAACATGGGTGTAAATCATCGTGGTTTGAAGATTGGAGTGGCCGAGCAACTCCTGGATCGTCCGGATATCATATCCGCTCTCCAGAAGATGGGTGGCGAAGCTATGTCTTAACGTATGCACGGACGCCGGTTTCGTAATCCCTGCCTTTGTGACGGCGACCTTGAATGCCTTCTGAAGCGATGCAGGGTGCATATGATGACGCCGTACCGTATGGGTACATGGATCAACGGAAAGAGATTGAGAAGGAAAAAGCCAGAACCAACCCCATTCCTTACCCGCATGGGGATATTTCTTATCCAATGCACCGGGGAGATAAACTCCGTTGATATCCTTTTCCCTGTCCTGATCATACAACGACCTTACCTTTGATATGTGTTGAATAAGATCGTCCTTGAGAGACTCAGGGAGCATTGTCCGCCTGTCTTTATCCCCTTTCCCGGCCATTACAATAACAATGTTTTGCTCAAGGTCAATGTCTTTTATCCTGAGGCTCAAACATTCCAGCAACCTGAGTCCGCATCCGTACGTAAGTTTTGCCATAATGCGTTGAACTCCTGACAGATGATCAAATATGGTATGTACTTCCTTTACCGTGAGTACTAACGGGAGACGGCGTTTATATATCGCCCGCACGGCATCCAACTCCTTTTTACCTATCTCCTTTTCAAGCACATGCCGGTAAATAAAAATAAGGGCATTTAAAGCCTGGTTCTGCGTGGAAGCAGATACCTTGCGTTCAACAGCAAGATAACTCAGAAAATCCTGAATATCCCCGTTTACCAGTTGGGATGGGTTTTTATCATGGACATATCTCTGAAATGAATGCAACCAGGTGATATAGGTCTTTTCCGTGCTATATGAGCGATGTCTGAGCCTGAGGGCTTCGCGAGTCCGTGTTTCAAGGCGGCTCCATTCATTTTCGTCCCCTGAAGATTTGGCGGAGGTATTTTTTTGTACTGAAGAAGTGAGGTAATAGTTATAAAGCCTCAACGCATTGCTAGCCTGTTTGATCTGCCAGTCTTCATGGGTTTTAGCCAAATTTTTAAGGAACTGCATCTTCTGTTCCAGATTTAAAATCATCGAATCAGATATATTGAGAAATGCGTAACAATCTGAAACCCACCTCATATAAAATGGTACATATTTTTCTTTAACCAGTGCCTTTTGGGTGAGATGGTCTTCAAAAGATGAAAGCATAATAAAACCACATAGTTATCAGGATTCTCTATATTAATAAAATTAGCAATATAATATAGATATTTCACCTCTATTTCAATACATTTTCTCTAATTATTACTTGACAACTGATATTGTAAAAAATAAAATGGCAACATTTATAGAATAAAGATAAAAATGAATGTTAAGCATGTATAGTAAATGAAACATCCGTGACCCAAAACGGTCACAAAGGAGCATGAAAATGGATTTTCAGGTGAAATACATGTAATAGCCAATTTTAGTGGGATAGCTAACAATCTATACCTATTTATAAATTGCGCTTACTATAAATTATAAAGGTGAAAAATCCTGTGTATTTTGAGATAATAGAAGAAATTAAGGATATCGAAACTATTGCCATAGGGGGAAGAATACGAGATATAATGCGGATTCAGAAACAATTTGGTCATGGTCGCTGGCGCAAGCTTAAAGGTATTGGAAAAGTTCGTCTTGAAAACGGAAGGATATGTAATGCCGAGTTACACTGGTACGAGGCACATGGTATTGGTAGAAAGAAAATGAAAATCAAGAGGTTTTTGGATTAAAAATATGGGAAGAGAAAAGGAAAATCAGACATTTGCAC
>CAYJME010000169.1:0-7438 GCA_964370795.1 uncultured candidatus Brocadiaceae bacterium | reverse complement strand
TTTAGTTTATCCATTTATCGTGAGGAAATCGTCGCATTGCTGGGCCCATCAGGCTGTGGAAAATCCACATTGCTTAGGGTGCTGGCAGGGTTAATTCGCCCAACAGCGGGAGAGGTCATTTATCACGGTGTGCCTTTGAAAGGTATTAATCCCGGCGTGAGCATCGTCTTCCAGAATTTCGCCCTGTATCCATGGATGACGGTACTTGAAAATGTCGAAATCGTCTTAAAAGCAAAAGGGTCACCATCAGGTAAGATCCGGCAGCTTGCTGATACCTATATCCGCCTGGTCGGCCTTGCAGGGTATGAAGAGGCTTATCCGAGGGAATTATCCGGCGGTATGAAACAGCGGGTGGGCATTGCCCGTGCCCTTGTGGTTGAGCCGGAGATTCTCTGTATGGACGAACCATTTTCACAGGTAGACGCGTTAACCGCAGAGACTTTACGCTCAGAGTTATTGGATATCTGGGCGTGCGTAGAAAAAAATCCCACAACCGTTTTCATGGTCAGTCATGATATTAAAGAGGTTGTCTACATGGCAGACCGCATTGTAATTATGGGAAGTAATCCCGGCACTATTCGCAGCATCCTCCAAAACCCACTTTCTCGTCTACGGGATTCCCGAAGCCTGGAATTTACCACCTTCGTCGACCACATTCACCGCATTATTACGAATGCCATTATTCCCGATGAAGAGGTATCAGCACTCCCTGCCACGCAGCCAGCGGAGATTTTAGAGCCACTGCCTGATGTATCAGTCAATGAAATCATAGGTCTCCTCGAAGTCCTTGATGCCCATAAGGGAGAAGAGGATATCTTTCGACTGGCAATAGAAATACACAAGGAGTTTGGTCATTTGATCAACATCACCAAAGCAGCGGAGTTACTGGATTTTGTTGATACCCCAAAGCAAAAAATATTACTTACGGAACTGGGAGAAAAATTTATTAAATCTGATATTGCAAACGGGAAGCGGATTTGGAAAGAACAACTATTAAAATTAGCCATTTACAGGCGCATCATGGAAATGCTTAAAAAAGCTCCAAGGGGCAAGCTTGAACGCGACCATGTTGAGGAAGAACTTGTCCTCCATCTGCCCCAGGAAGATCCATTCAAGATGTTCCATATCCTTACCGGTTGGGCCCGTTACGGAGAGCTTTTTGCGTATAGCGAAGATACGGGATATATTACGTTAGATTAGGAATAACTGGAATCTAAAAAACTTTGAATTCAAACTTAACCTCTATTATCAATACTGGTGGCGCAGATTTCCCCTTGCCCTTTTTAATCTCTCTTTATATACTCACTCCAATATGGATATTTATTGGTTAATCATTGCGGCAATTGGCGGTATTTTGTCAGGGAGTATTATTATTTGGTTAATCGGCAGGCCGCGACTTACCATGTTGAACGAACGGCTTGCCATAGCGCAAGAAGATTTAATACATACACAAACTATTCTGGGACAAAAGAATGAAATTATCTCTGCGCTTCAACAATCGGTTGTCAGGCTGGAAACCACCCTTGAACACGAACGCAAGACTGCACATGAAAAATTAGCCATCCTGAATGAAGCTACCGTAAGATTGCAAGACGCCTTTAAAGCTCTCTCTTCTGAGGCGCTGAGAAGCAACAATCAGACCTTTCTTGAACTGGCAAAAACAACCCTTGAAAGATACCAGACAGAAGCAAAGGGAGATCTGGAGCAAAGACAAAAGTCTGTAGAAAACCTCGTTACCCCTATTAAAGAATCACTGGAAAAGGTAGATACCCAGATCAGAGAATTAGAGAAGACGCGTCAACATGCTTACGGAAGTCTGACAGAACAGGTCAAATCCCTCATCACAACGCAGGAAAAGCTCCAGTCCGAAACAGGGAATCTGGTCAAGGCGCTTCGCACCCCGGCAGTACGGGGCCACTGGGGTGAAATTCAACTCAAACGGGTCGCTGAGATTGCAGGAATGATCGAATATTGCGATTTCTATCAACAACAAACCGCAATAACAGAAGACGGGCGTTTACGCCCCGATGTCCTTGTGCGACTACCCGGCAATAAACATATTATCATCGATGCTAAGGCTCCCCTTCAGGCCTACCTCGATGCATTAGAATCCCCCAATGACGAGATGCGTTTATCAAGGATGAACAGCCATGCGCAACAGATTCGAAATCATATAACAAAACTCAGCGCAAAATCCTACTGGGACCAGTTTCAACCCACGCCTGAATTTGTCGTCCTCTTCCTGCCTGGCGAATCATTTTTTAGCGCGGCATTAGAGCAAGATCCGGCGCTGATTGAAGAAGGGGTTAACCAGCGTGTCATCCTCGCAACGCCAACAACCCTGATTGCGCTCCTCCGTGCGGTACACTACGGGTGGCGACAGGAACAAATCGCCGAAAATGCGCAGAAGATCAGCGAACTCGGCCAGGAACTCCATGAGCGGATAGCCACGATGGTGGAACACCTTTCAAAACTTGGAGGCTCTCTTGGCAGGGCAGTGGAGTCATTTAACGCGGCAATAGCCTCATTTGAAGGACGCGTGCTCCCTTCTGCTCGAAAATTCAAGGATCTGGGGGCGGGAAGCAAGAAAAATATTGAAGAGATTACACCGATAGATAAGATTACGCGAATTTCCGTTGAAACACCCGATGAACCCGATACAAAGCTCGATGATTTGTAAAATCATAGCACAGCATAGACGCAACCAACACCGCGATACCCGACACCGGTAAAGGAATGTTTCAAAAGTTACTCATGGGAAAGATGTTAAAAGCAAAATGTATTGCTATAAATACTAAAATTAGTATAATAAATCAATTCCCCTTTCACAAACGGGCGCTTGGCTCAGTGGCTAGAGCACTTGCTTCACACGCAAGGGATCAGTGGTTCGAATCCACTAGCGCCCACCATATCTTTAAGAACCTTGACGCAACAAAAGTGAAACACTTGTAAATCCATTAAATACTTGACAATTATCGGTTATCTATTAGAATAATTGCTTTCTTAATTTATTATTTTTTGGCTTCTCTACAGTTCTATTAAAAAAATCTAGACAATATTATAACAATATAGATCATAGGTAAAGGATAATTATATATGGCTATAAGGGTAGGAATTAACGGATTCGGAAGAATTGGACGAAATGTCTTTCGTGTCATTGCTCAACGTGGTGGTATTGATGTGCTGGCAATCAACGACCTGGCCGATTCAACTTCCCTGGCAACGTTATTAAAGTACGATACAATTCACGGTAAATTCAATGGAACAATCCAAGCAAAAGAAAAATCCTTAGTCGTAAATGGCAAAGAGATCGGTTTGATTATGGAGAAAGACCCCGCAAAATTACCATGGAAATCGCTTGGGGTGGATATTGTTATCGAATCAACAGGCATTTTCACCTCCAGGGCAGATTGCGCCAAACATTTAGAAGCAGGGGCAAAAAGAGTTATCCTTTCAGCCCCAGCCAAAGACAAAATAGACGCCACCATTGTCGTGGGTGTTAATAATAAAGATTTAAAACCAGAACATAAAATCGTATCAAACGCCTCATGCACGACAAATTGTCTTGCGCCCTTAGCAAAAGCGCTCAATGACAATTTTGGGATCGAAAAGGGGCTCATGACAACCATCCACGCATATACCAATGACCAGCGCATCATTGATTTTTTCCACAAAGACCTGAGGCGCGCGCGCGCAGCCGCATTGAACATTATCCCAACAACAACCGGCGCAGCCAAGGCCATCGGAGAAGTAATCCCTTCATTAAAAGGCAAGTTAGACGGTCTGGCCATGCGCGTTCCGGTGCCAAACGGTTCTGTAACAGACCTCGTTGCAATGGTATCAAAAGACGTCACCGCAGAAACCGTTAACACTGCCATGAAAAAAGCTGCCGAGGGAGAATTAAAAGGTATTCTGGAATATTGCGAAGACCCCGTGGTATCTTCTGACATCATTGGAAACACTCATTCAAGCATCTTCGATGCTGCTTTAACGTACGTGATTGACAAACGTATGGTAAAAGTGATTTCGTGGTACGACAATGAATGGGGATTTTCAAATCGTATGGTAGACCTCATTGAAATGGTCGCTCGCTTATAAACAACTCATGCACTGGCTTATCCTATGAACAAATTATTTATAAAAGACCTGGACGTTCACAAAAAGAGGGTTTTGGTACGTACTGATTATAATGTGCCCTTCGATGATTTCGGAAATATCACCGATGACTCCCGAATAAGGGCAACCATGCCGACCATTAATTTTCTCCTCGATGAATGCGCAAAGGTCATCATTGCGTCACATCTGGGGAGACCCGATGGTAAGGCAAACCCCAAATATACCCTTGATCCTGTTGCTGTGAGACTACAAGGTTATCTACGGGACAGGGCAAAGGTAATCATGGCAAAGGACTGCATTGGCCCGCAGGTAAAAAAACAAATTGATGAAATGCGGTATGGCGACGTCCTCTTATTAGAAAATCTCAGGTTTTATTCCGCAGAAGAAAAAAACGACCCACAATTCTCAAAAGAGCTGGCGAGTTTATGCGATGTATTCGTACAGGACGCATTCGGAAATTGCCACAGAAAGCACGCATCAATGGTTGGTATTGACAGCTTTGTTCCATCGGCTGCCGGTTTTTTACTGAAGAAGGAAATCGATTATTTTGAGAAGGCTGTGAATAACCCCATGCGACCCGTTGTGGCGCTTTTAGGCGGGGCAAAGGTCTCTGACAAGATAAAGATTATTGAAAATCTGGCAAGAAAAATGGATAAGGTCCTTATTGGCGGGGCCATGGCATTTACCTTTCTGAAGGCACAGGGTATTGGGGTTGGTCAATCCCTGGTCGAAGACGGCATGCTCGATGTGGTTAAAAATTTGATGGATATTTCCAGGCGAAACGGCACAAAGCTTTATCTGCCCGTAGACTTTGTTGTTGCAGAAAAATTTGACAACACCGCGGAAACAAAGCTCGTCCCCTTTCAGGAAATTCCCGAAAAATGGATTGCTCTTGATATTGGCCCTGCAACGACAATGCTCTTTAAAGAAGCAATCCAGGACGCAAAGACAATTATATGGAACGGTCCTATGGGAGCATTCGAGTATGACGCCTTTAGTCGTGGTACTTATGCTATGGTTGACACAGTCACCAGCTCTCATGCATTAACTATTGTTGGCGGTGGCGACACAGATATGGCATTTCACAAATCAGGAAAGACGCACGAAGTATCGTTTATTTCCACAGGTGGCGGCGCATTCCTGAAATTGTTAGAAGGAGGAGAACTCCCCGGCATTGCTTCACTATCGGACAAAAAGGTTTAAAAACACATGCAGCCTAAAATAAAAATCGCAGCATCCATCCTGGCCGCTAATCCCGTTCGTTTCGAGGAAGATATAAAAAAGGTAGAAATGGCAGGCATCGATATGATCCATATCGATGTTATGGATGGCCACTTTGTCCCCAATATAACCATGGGACCCTTTATCATAAAGGGAATAAAAAACATTACCCATGTGCCTCTGGATATTCACCTGATGATCGAACGTCCCGAAAAATATATTGAGGCATTTGCAAAGGTGGCTGGCAAAGGTGACTATCTAACCTTTCATATAGAAACGACAAAACATCCGAAGGATATTATCTCACTTATCAAAAAAACAGGACTCAAGACAGGCGTATCGCTCAACCCGGACACAAAATCAAAATCAATCGAAGACCTGCTTGATGATATTGACCTGGTACTTGTCATGTCGGTAAACCCTGGATTTGACGGTCAGAAATTTATACCCGATGTCTTATCAAAGATAACCAGATTGCGCAGTCTCGTAACAAACGAAGTAGACATCGCCGTGGATGGTGGTATCACAACGGAAACCGTTATCGATGCCGTCAGGCATGGGGCAAACTTCATCGTTGCTGCATCTGCTATCTACAAAAATGGCGACCCGGCGAACGCCATAAAGACCCTTAGACACATTGCAGAACAAACAGCGCGTGAAGAATACCGCAAGAGAGTTTCTGCGTAAAGACTTTTTTACGGCTGCATTTAGTTAAAAAATTACTTGTTTTTTCACGAAAAAATTATACACTATCTACGTACATTCGCTCTTTTGAATTATTAGGTATTTCTAACATGTAGGAGAACCATACTTGGTTTTTTTCAGAAAAAAAAAGGACATGCCCAATGGCTTGTGGGTGCGATGTGATGGCTGCAAGGGTCTGGTATACAAAAAAACCGTTGAGGAAGGAATGCATGTCTGCCCCGAATGCAACTACCATTTCCGCATATTCAGCCGGGATCGGTTAAAACTGTTGCTTGACGAGAACAGCTTCGAAGAAATGTGGGCTAATATAACGCCCCGCGACCCTTTAAATTTTCAGGATCGGGTAACCTATCCTGAAAGGGTGTCCGCAGAACAACAAAAAACCGGCCTCAAAGAGGCAATAATTGTGGGAAAAGGAAAGGTCTGCGGGCGGGAAGTAATGGTTGGAATCACCGATCCTGCATTTATTATGGGAAGCATGGGTTCTGTGGTAGGTGAAAAGATTGCGCGACTTGCAGAAAAAGCCACAGAGTTAAAAGTCCCTTTGATTATGGTTTCCGGTTCAGGCGGCGGCGCACGTATGCAGGAAGGGGTTTTTTCATTGATGCAGATGGCAAAGACAAGCGCTGCCATAGCCCGATTCCGTGAATCTGGTGGCTTATATATTTCAATCCTGACAGACCCGTCATTGGGCGGCGTCATGGCAAGTTTTGCCTCGCAGGCAGATATTACCATAGCAGAACCAAAGGCGCTCATCGGTTTTGCCGGACCAAGGGTCATTCAGGAAACAATAAAACGTGCCCTTCCCAAGGGATTCCAGACTGCTGAATTCCTGTTAGAACATGGCTTCCTTGACATGATTGTCCCCCGTCAGGACATGAAAAAAGAAATATCCCGATTGCTTAATTATTTAAAACAATCATAATAGTTCCGCACGCCTCATGGGAGGACTAAGTGAAGCTAAGAAGTCGGGAAGATAGGGCATTAAGTATTCTAACATCTCATCCTCTTTCTTTTTCACGTCTTTGCGGTAAGATATTAAAAAATTCCCCTGTAGCTCAATGGTAGAGTAGCCGGCTGTTAACCGGTTGGTTGTAGGTTCGAATCCTACCGGGGGAGCCAATAAAAACAAAAAAGCCCTTTAGCGTAAAAGCTAAAGGGCTTTTTTGTTTTTTCCATTAACCCGACCTTCGCAATTCGAGGGGTAGACAAGCCGCTAAGCCAGTAAATTCAAGGGGTCGCATTAAAAGGTCGGCACTACAAGCCATTTTGAAAATCCACTCCTTTAATATCAAGGGTTGCCTGGCGATAGATGCCAAAAAACAACTGTTTTTTGATGCGAATTGCGAAAGTCGGGCTAAGTCAATAGGCCATTTGTAAATTATTTGATGTATCC
>CAYJME010000168.1:0-7507 GCA_964370795.1 uncultured candidatus Brocadiaceae bacterium | reverse complement strand
GTCGGAGTTAATTCAAAATCGCCATTAGGGTTTTTTATCGGTGGTGCAGTCGTGATTGGTTACTATTTTATAGGCATAACAATTCCCTATCGTTTTATGAAGGCAAGGAAAAGTGTGGCGTTAGAAAAACTGGGCTTTATCAGATATTTCATGGTGTCATTTCTGTTCCTGTCTATGATGGCGCTGCCTATAAAGGTATTTTTGAGATTTGTATTCCACATAAAATACCTGTGGGTAACGCCGTGGTTTAATATTTAAATATAATTCTGTTATTTGTAGTATTTTAAAATAATAGTATCTCTTTTATTGAAGGTTAAAGAAAATAGATTGAAAGTTTTGTAAAATGCAAAAATACACCATTGAAGGAACTTACGAAAAAATTAAAAGCATTTCAAGAGGGCCTTGCTGAAAAATTTGTAGAGTTTGCCCAAAAACAGGGATTTGATTTCTAGAGGGAAAGTTATAGATATGAAGCGGTAAAATCTGCTGAATTTTGTTAGCTGCGGAAAGAGAGACGAAATATGGGAAAAACAAAACTCGTTAAAATGCATAAAGTCCAGAACAAAGCCAAAAGGAATTCGGTAGACAAAATATCCCGGGAGTTTGCAAATAATGTAAGAAAGAAACTGGGGAATCGCGTAAAGGAGATTATTCTGTTTGGCTCACGTGCCAGAGGTGATTTTACCGAGGGTTCGGACTATGATATTTTGATAGTTGTTGACAAGAGGGAACGTCAAATTCTGGAAATGGTTTTGGATGAAAGCGCCGAAATAATGGATAAATACGAAGCCCTTATAGGTTACATAGTTTGTGATGAGGATGAATGGGAAAAGAAAAAAAAGTTTCCCATCGGTTTGAATATTTTGAAAGAGGGCATTGAGATATGATGCCTCATGCAGACATTGCTGTTATTAAGGAAATGCTGAACAAGTCACACAAGAAATTGAAAACAGCATTAACGAATATTGAACACGAAGAATACGACGACTCCGTTTCGCGGTCCTATTATGCAGTCTTCCATGCCATTTCAGCAGTCTTGCTGTCAAAAGGATTGCATTTTTCTACCCATGCGCAAACTATTGGCGCCTTTAACAGGGAACTTGTTAAGACAGGAGAAATCCCCGTTATTACAAAAACTATTGAGAAACTGTTCACTGATAGACAAATAGGTGATTATGATTTTCAATGGTGCCTTGACGCTGTTACAGCAAAAGAGGATTTGGAGGAAGCTGGAAAGATTATAGATGCATGTGAAACATATCTGGCAAAGGTTTACAAGGTTTCAAAAAACTACTGGAAAGAGTAAAACCAAATTTTAATTATTTCGTGAAAAAGGAAGAATAGATGGTTGATTTTAGCAAGCGTTTAGGGAAGAGAATGGCTGAAAAGCCTACTGATCCTGTTCAAATATTTGATACTCTCGACCGTGCAAGTGATAAAGGCCCTTTAAGAGAGGTGCAGCGCGAAATTTTAAACAAGTGGTATAAAGTATACCGTTCAAAAAAAGATGTGATTTTGAAATTACATACTGGACAAGGGAAAACATTAATTGGTTTACTTATATTGCAGTCAAAGCTAAATGAGAAAAAAGCACCCGTACTATATCTATGCCCAAATAATTTTTTAGTTAAGCAAACTTGTTTGCAAGCCTCACAATTTGGAATAGATTATTGTACTGCCGAAAATGACCTTCCCGATAAATTTATTGATGGTAGCACTATTTTAATTACTTCTGTTCAAAAATTGTTTAATGGTTTAACAAAGTTTCGTATAGGTACACAATCAATATTGGTTTCAGCGCTTCTTATGGACGATTCCCATGCATGCATTGATGCAATTCGCGATTCATTAATTATAAGACTTAAGAAAGATAATCCTGCTTATCGTCAAATAATCGATCTTTTCACACAGGCATTGGAAAGTCAAGGTGCTGGTACTTTTGCGGACATTAAAGATGAGAATATTGATGCGTTATTACCAGTACCATACTGGGAATGGCATGATCGTCAACAAGAAGTAGTTGAAATTTTATCAAAACAAAGGGATAAAGATTCAGTAAAGTTTACATGGTCTATAATTAAAGATCGAATTAAAGAATGTCAATGTATGGTGTCGGGAGGTTCCATTGAGATTTCTCCATATCTTCCGCCTTTAGATATGTTCGGTACATATTGGAAAGCCGAACATCGTGTTTTTTTGTCTGCAACAGTACTTGATGATTCATTTCTTATAAAAGGCCTACGCTTAGAATCTGAAACAATCAAAAACCCGCTTATTCTCCAAAATGAAAAGTGGTCTGGTGAAAAAATGATTCTAATCCCCTCATTGATTGATGAGGGGCTTGATCGTACCGCTATTGTCAATCGATTTGGGAAACCAAAATCGGGGAGGTCTTTTGGTACTGTAGTCTTAACTCCCAGCTTTAAAAACACACGTGATTGGGAAGCTTACGGTGCTAAAGTTGCCACCACGGATACTATAGATCAAGATATTGAAGATTTGAGAAAAGGTAATTTTGAAGCGCCTTTAGCGTTAGTGAATCGTTATGACGGCATTGACCTGCCAGATAAAATGTGCCGTGTATTAGTATTCGATTCAAAACCATATTTTGATAATCTTATTGATAGATACCTTGATTCATGTAGATCGGAAAGTAATATAAACGCGATTCGTACTATGCGCATTATCGAACAAGGGCTTGGTCATAGCGTGCGTGGTGAAAAGGACTACTGTGTTATTGTTATGATAGGTTCTGAACTAATCAAAGTTATTCGTGTAGAGTCAACAAGAAAGTATTTGTCAAAACAGACACAAGCACAAATTGAATTAGGTTTGGAAATAGCACAAATGGCAAAAGAGGAAATTGATCAGGGAAGTGAGGCATTTCAAGCATTAATTAAACTAATTAATCAGTGTTTAAAAAGAGACCCTGATTGGAAAACCTTTTATGTAGAAAAAATGAATGCGATAGACTTTAGTCCTCAACAGCATAAAATTCTTGAAATATTTGAAATGGAACTCAATGCAGAAGTAAAATTTCAAGAAGGAGATTCTGAAGGTGCTGTTTCGATTCTTCAAAGTTTGATAGATAAATTTATTAAAGATAATGAGGACAAAGGTTGGTATTTACAAGAAATGGCGCGTTATGCTTATATTTACAATAAACTGGAGTCGAATAAGCTCCAAATAGAATCACACCGTAAAAACAGATTTTTAATGAAACCACGAACGGATATGTATTTCGACCCAATTGTAGTAGTCAGTCAACGAAGGGTCGAAAATATAATTGGGTGGATAAAGTCTTTTACAAATCATGAAGAATTAAGTGTTATTTTAGAAGATATTTTAAATTGCCTTAGGTTTGGTGTTAAAGCCGATAGTTTTGAACATGCATTTGATAAATTGGGAAAAGCAATGGGGTTTCCAACGCAGAGACCAGACAAGGAATGGAAGGAGGGACCAGATAACCTTTGGGGAGTTCACGATGGTAAGTATTTACTTGTAGAATGTAAGAGCGAGGTTGCATTAGATCGTGCAGAAATAAATAAAAATGAAACTGGTCAAATGAACAACGCTTGTGCATGGTTTGTTAAGAATTATCCAGGGACTAAAGCAACAAATATTATGATTATTCCAACAAATAAAATTAGTAGATCGGCAGGTTTTAATGAAAATGTTAAAATTATGAGGGAAAAGGAACTTGGTAAACTCACGAAAAGCGTAAAAGCCTTTTTTACGGAATTCAAAAACCTTGATTTTAATGATTTATCGGAAAAGAAAATACAGAAACTTCTAAATATTCATAAACTTTCTGTCGATGATATACTTATGTGTTATGCAACAGACGTCAGAAATTGATTATTAATTATCTCCTGATAGAACACACATTAGTCTCTCTGCTTTAGCACTGTAAAGCTGAAGAAGTAACACATATAATAAGTCAATGCAATTATGAAATCCTTAACAATTGAAAATTAAATAGTTATAGTGTGTAAGGAGTTATCTACACAAGACTATATTAATAAAACCTTTAGACACAAGATACCTATCTCTGTTTATGTTAACCAGCAAAAATCCACATTCCAAAAAAGAAGAAGAAAAATCGTATCTGATCCATTTTGTCATATCCGGTTTTGTTCTGGTTGTCGTTACTCTTTGGGCAATTGTAAATGAAACCTTTGACCGGCGGCCGTGGAAGCATTATCAGAAAGAGTTCTATCAACTTGAATACGCCAGGATTCAACAGGATTACGAGAGGGAACGTGCAGTTTTTGAAAGCCCGGAAGTCCGGAAGAAATATGAGGAAACAAGGCATAATCTGAATCATGCACTGGGAAATTTCAATAAACCTGAGGTGCAGGCAGAATACAGAAAATTATCGGAAGTGCAAAAGACATTGGAGAAAGAATTAGAGGCCGTGAGGTTCAAGTCCATCGTCATCCGGAATGAAACCATGGAAAAGGAATACCTCTTCGGAAAGGCGACGAGTGCACACATTGAACAGATCAGAAATGAGATTCGGGAACACGAAGAAAAAGGAAAGATATATGCCTCGCAGATGAGGGATATAGAAGAGAAACTCACGCCGGTAAAAACACGGTTGAGTGAACTAAAGCATGACATCGATACCTATACTGAAGAGTTAGACGCCTATACGGCCGGTTTGGAAAAATACAAGACACAGCTCATGGGCTTCAGGAAAACACGCCCGGGTTTGCAAGTATATCAGACTTACATGGAAGACTTGAACATTGTTGACCGGTGTATGTCGTGCCATGTGGGCATAAATAAGGCAGAAGTCGTGTCAACAGTACAACCGTACGCAAGTCATCCCAATCGTGAATTATATTTAGGGAATCACCCACCGGAAAAATTTGGTTGCGTGCTGTGTCACGAAGGGCAGGGCATTGCCACATCCGGGGCAAAAGAGGCCCATGGTGAGGTTGAGTACTGGCTCACACCAATCAATAGGGGTAAAACAGCACAGGGTTCATGCTTAAAGTGCCATAATGAGGGTAAGGAGGTAAAAGGCGGAGATATACTCTGGCAGGGCAGGAGGCTTTTCGAAGAGCTTGGTTGTTCTGGATGCCATGAAACGGCAGGCTTTGGAGAGGATAGGAACAGAATGATAGGGCCGAGCCTCAGAAATATAAAGAATAAAGTTAAGCCTGACTGGCTTACCGCATGGATAAAAGACCCTAAGTCCTTTAGACAGACAACACGCATGCCCAATTTCAGATTATCAGAGGAAGAATCTCAGGCTATAGCTGCCTACTTATGGCAGCATGCAGACGAAAAAACCATGAGCGGTGAGATGGTTGCATTGAGTAGTGAACAATTATCTCAGGGAGATTTTGTTTTTGAGCAGGTGGGATGCATGGCGTGTCACAGTTATGCGAATGATGCTCTGCGCGGGTTTGCTCCTAATCTGGCGCGCATTGGGGAAAAGATAAACTATGGGTATCTGGTTGATTGGATCATGAACCCCAAAGGCAAAGAACCCCATACCCGTATGCCAAACTTCAGACTGAATCAAGAAAAGGCGCATCTCATTGCCGGATATCTGATAACCAAAACAGGCAAGGGTGTTACTCAGGAAGGTTTAACAGGAGTGGAGGGGTTGGAGAATACTGAAAAGGCGCGCAGGGGAGAGGCGCTGATTAAAAGATACGGGTGTTATGGATGTCACGAGATAAAAGGGATGGAAGGACTCGGCAAAATAGGCACGGAGTTATCGGCCATAGGGTCCAAGCCTGTCCAACTATTTGATTTTGGTCTTCTGGAGAAGAAGATATTAGGTGCGGCAGGTCTTAAGCATTTCACGGAAAATGTGGGAGAGGCAAGGCGTGCCTGGTTAAGGGCGAAGCTGCACGATCCGAGACAATTTGATGAGGGGAAGTACAAAAAACCTGAAGATCGTTTGAAAATGCCTGACTTTGGGCTAACGGAGGAAGAAAGAGAATCGTTGATCGTTTTATTAACCGGGTTGCGGGAAGAGAAACTTCCCGAAAAGTATATACATAAATTAACGGAACGGGAACAGGCCATAACAGAGGGAAAGAGACTCATCGGGAAGTACAATTGCACTGGATGTCATCAGTTTGATCTGGACAGATTGCATCTTACTGGAAACATTGAAGTGGTGGGGATGATAAAGTTGGAAGAGGATGCCAGTGTGTATTTTCAACTCTGGGAGGATAACGAAAAGTTAGGACATAAGGCTGGCGAAACGGTGTTGGTGGATGAAAAACAGATATTAGACAAAAAAAGGGCTGCGGGAGGTGATATAGCGCCTTCGATAATAGAATATCATGTAGAGAATGAGGGATTAATACCCGAAGAGGCGCGGGTATTTGCTCCGCCACTATTGTATGGAGAGGGAAAAAAGGTGCAATGTGAATGGGCATTTGAGTTCTTAAAGGAACCCTTTGACCTGAGACCGTGGCTGGATATAAAGATGCCGACGTTTAGCCTGCCTGGAGATGAAGCAATCGGACTTGCCAGGTTTTTTGCTGTGAAAGAAGACGAAGAATATCCGTATGAGTATATAACCGAAACACAGAAGTGGTATAGAGAGAGCAAAGAGATAAAATCGCCGGGCTATCTGTCATCGGCAAAGAGGCTGTTTGAGTCTAAGGATGTTAATTGTGCATTGTGTCATGTAAAAGGCGAAAGAATGCCTGAAGGCGACAAGACAGGCTGGGCGCCCGACCTCATGCTTGCCAAGAGGCGATTGAAGCCTGATTGGATAAAGAGATGGCTGCTCGACCCGCAATCCATCCAACCCGGCACAAAGATGCCCAAATTTTTCAGAGAGGGCGAATTTCAGGATTACATCCCTGGCACACCAGATGAACAGGCAGAGACAATGAAGGATTATTTAATGAATTTGCAGGAATAACGGAGACTTTCTCAATGGCTATGCAGGTAGTTGGTGTCAGGTCTTTATTTTTTGTTAACAGCAAGAATAAAGACCTGACACCAGCCCCCACGTTATTCTATATAACTAAGAATCAAAATTCTTAAAATGCCGCTTAAAAACGATAAACTTACCAATCGCAGAGATTTTCTCAAAGGTTCTTTTGCAGTTGCCTTTGGTTTAAACTTTCCGGAAAGTATACATACGATGTTTCCCGGAGAAAATGTATCTTCACTCTCGGAAGCAGGAAAAAGGGGATATGTACCAAAACGTCGTTTGGGAAAAACCGAAGCAATGGTTTCTATGCTCTGTGTTGGAGGTTATCACATCGGTCGAATGAAAGATGAAAATTATGCCGTCCGAATGATTCATGCCGCCCTTGATGAAGGGGTTAATTTCTTTGATTCTGCCTGGTCTTACAATGATGGTGAAAGCGAGATGAGACTTGGAAAAGCGCTCAAAGATAGACGAGAGAGGGGATTTATCATGACAAAAACGCGGGCACGAGATAGGGTCACAGCTTCCAAAGAATTACCTGGCGCGGCCTCTGGCCGCAACCAAAATATGAATTTTAATCTATTATAAGGT
>CAYJME010000167.1:0-7526 GCA_964370795.1 uncultured candidatus Brocadiaceae bacterium | reverse complement strand
CTGACGATAAAGAAGAAATGTTGAAGTATGTAAAAGAACAAATGGAACTTAAAAACCAATGGGAGCAAATTCCTGATTGATATCCCGCCCGATATACAAATCAAGTCTACAATACAACCTGGTTCTGTCTACTACTTTACAGAAAAAAGCTTTTACAATCCAGAGCCGCACTATTTTATCGTTATCAATAAAACCCCGCTAAATGACAAATTCTTAATCTTTGTTAATTCAACCTCACAAGTTGAAAAAGCTATAAAGCGTAGACGTAATATTCCTAACACCCTTGTAAAAATAGATGGTACTGAATATGCAATATTTACAAGAGAATCTGTCGTGGATTGTAATTTGGTAACTAAAAAGACCATTGAAGAAATAGTCTCTCTTCTAAAAAGCAAACAATTAACATGTAAGCCGGAAATGACAATTGGAATTGTTGAAAAACTTCGTGAGGCTGTTATTACAAGCCCAATTGTAGAAAATTACATAAAAGAAATGTTAAAAGCATGAGGATTTAACAAGTTTAGAAAAGTCGTCAGGGTCAAACCTTCATTATTCAATAATGAAAAGTTTAATGGTTGAATAGCAACACCATTACTCTTCCTCATAGTCCAAATAAAGTTCGATAATAAAAAAACGCCTTTCCCTGTTTCTTCAATTCATTTTCATTGGTAGCGAAAATTTCATGGAGAAAATGGCGCGGAAAGCGGATACTTGATAGAATATTTCTATTAAGGCTACGAGGACGGTTAAAGAAATAGTGCGGCAGAGCATGGGATATGTCCCTAATTATCCACCAATTATCCAACAGGAGAAACAGCATGAAAGAGAAAATACCAGAGGACTACATGTCACCCCCATACCTAAAACAAGCATTTAAGGCGTTCAAAAAACGGCTCAAACTCATGAAGCTTGATTCTGAGTCCACTCTGGGTGGTAGCGCTCTTAGCGGAGGCAAACATTCCGGCATTGTGGCAATTAGGCCGCCAAACCAATTTCCCCAGGAGGTGTGGGATAAGCTCGTAGAGATGGGCATGCTCAAGATGGAGGAAAGAGGTCTCTACAGTGTAGACGAGAGACACGCCCCTCGTGAAGATTAGTATTGTAGGTTGGGTTGAATGAAGTGAAACCCAACAAAGCTGACTGAGCAACGACCACATATTATCGTTATTGGCGGGCCTGATGGGGTTGAAAATCAACGACTGCTCTGGTTTTACCCTGTTTTTTTGTAACCCGCGAGATTTGTTTGAATAACCTATAGCAACATATTGTCTGCCATAAGAACGCCCCCGAATGTATTATTGATTGTTATATACATCGGCCAACGGGGAACCCGGCGCGTTTGTTTCTGGGTGTGTTTCAAATGTGTTTTCTTTTCCATATGCAGTACCAGCGCTATTTCGTGCTACAATCCTGTAATAATAAGGTGTTTCAGGGATTAAACCATGTATATTTATTTTTATATTTTTGAAGTTTGTCCCGGCTATCGTTCTTTTTCGTGTAGTATTACTATATGAACCGCTCGCTGTACCGTACGTAAAGGATACCTTTGTTGACAACCCATGGGCATTAACCTTTCCATTGAGTGTGGCCGAATTTGATGTTATATTTGTTGCGGTAGCTGTTGTCACTGTGGGTTTGTAGTTCCGGGTTGCATTCGTAGCATACTTGAGGTCTCCATTATGCCTGTCATAATAGCTGATGTGTACCCTTTCTGACTTGTCCACTGCTATGGAGGTATACTCGCCTACCCATTCCCATACATCACCTTTATCTACCGTAGTCGTTACCCATGACCCCGCGGCATTCGTAGCATACTTGAGGTCATAATTGTTCCAGTCAAAATAACTGATATGTGCTTTGCCGGAACCGTCCACTGCTATGGAGGTATAACCGCCTACCCATCCTTCGCTATCCACCGTTGTAGTTATCCATGCCCCAGAGACATTGGTGGCGTACTTGAGGTCTCTGTTAGTCTCGTCAAAATAGCTCATGTGCACCTTACCTGACTTGTCCAATGCTATGGAAGTATACTGACCTATCGAACCATTACTGTCCACCGTCGTTATTTTCCAGTTGCCAGTGGCATTGGTGGCATACTTGAGATCCTGATTAGACCAGTCACAATAGCTGATGTGCGCCTCGCCGGATTCACCAACTGCTATGGAAGTATCCAGGCCTACAATCCCTTCACTATCCACCGTTGTGGTTGTCCATGACCCTGTGGTATTCGTGGCATACTTGAGATACTTGTTATACAAATCAAAATAGCTGATATGTACCTTGCCAGAGTCATCCAGTGCCAGGGAAGTATACCAGCCGACATATCCTTTTCTATCCACTGTAGTCGTTATCCATGCCCCTGTGGCATTTGTAGCATATTTGAGATCACCATTAGACCAGTCATGATAGCTGATGTGAGCCTTGCCGGATTCATCAAGTGCAAGGGAGGTATACCAGCCGACATCTTTTTTGCTGTCCACCGTCGTCGTTACCCACAACCCTGTGGCATTCGTGACGTACTTGAGATCCCCATGTGTAGAATCAAAATAGCTGATGTGTGCCTTGCCAGATCCGTCCAGTGCTAATGAGGTATACCAGCCTACATCCCATTTACTATCCACCGTGGTTGTTATAAATGCTATATTTGACTTTTTAAAAAATCTGTTGTGTGTGGCGCTTGATGAGCCAAAATTTGGGGAGCTATCCCTCAACTTGTTTCCTTTATGAAACGGGTGACGAATTTCTTCTCTCCACCGGCGGGTAACTCTTGCTATTTTCGCTTGCATCCGTTGGAAAGTATCAATTTGTGAACAGGAGGGCGTATCTATGTTAAGAGCCAACTCCTCCCAGTGACCGTGCCTTTGTCTATCACCCGAAGTATCGATTCCGTTGATAAGATTGAAAATGTGATTTGTGTCCTCTTGTCCAACAAGGGAAAGTGTGGGTAGCAAGAAAAACATCACAAGCGCCGCCAACATTGCAGAGTACACACTCGTCCTTTTCATTTCCATCCCGTCCATTCATGAAAAGTATTGTCAAAACCTGACTACAGAGAACAGAGAAAAATCCTTCTTTTGGCATCATACTACCACACAGAGCAACAATACACAATAGATTAGTATTGTAGGTTGGGTTGAATGAAGTGAAACCCAACAACGTACTGACAATGAAAATATTAGGGCTTGACTCTCTATCCCTGCCTCTATTGCGTTGTAAATGACTTTTCTTCTCCATAGGTGGTACCAACTTTATTTCTGGCCACCATCCGATAATAATAGGTTGTTTGGGATGATAATTCGCCTATGCCAATGTTTATCTTTCTGTCCTTTGATTCTTTCACTCTCTTTTTGGTTGATTTTTCTGCGTATGAACCACTGATCGTGCCATATTCGAACCATACCGATGTTTGCGACCCATTAGCTTTTACCAGCCCGGTTAACCACGCAGAATTTGATGTTACGTTATTTGATGGTCCTGTAATTACAGTCGGAACCCCGCTACCGGGCGATAAGGTAAAAATGTATCCATTCCCTTTAACCTGACCATTACCCGTATCAACATCGATGCTAATACCACTTTTTAGCCGTATCTCACTGCCCGTCAGCTCGACATCATCACTGCCATCTCCGGATTCCATAAAATAACCATCAATACGACTTACAGAAGTTACCATCTCTCCGCCACTGAGCCTTATAATACCATCGTTTGTTAAAAATACCGCAAAGAGTTTTCCCGTTTTAGGTTGGCGTGAATACATGACATCACGGCTTATAGAGCTGTTCATGCTTTGATATACATCTCCATCCCACCAACGGTAAGCCAACGGAATACCGTTTAAATTATCCCAATTTGGTATACACCGCACCAGTTTTAACCTTGGATATACTTCCGTGATATTCTTAAAACCCGGCATGGTATTCGAGCCCCCAAAACGTCCAAACCAATCGTACCATGCGCCATTTATACCGGCTTTTGCAGCAATAAGGCGGTTTATATCTTCTTCTCCTGCACTATTCTGGCTACAGCCGACCCTATTCTTTTTAATGTTTACCCCTGAATTAAAATTGTTGCTGTTATCCACAAAATCAGTAACCCTTCCCTCCTGGAGGAGCAGGTCCGGAATTAGCTCATCCTTATCTGTACGATTTTTGATACTATTTATCCATTCATCAGGGACAACACCTGCTGAATCATCATATATTCTGGTCGGTTCTATTATCCACTTTGCATCAGGGTAATCCTGCCGCATTCTTTTATTCAATTGTTTGTAGAATGCAGCCATTCCATCAGGATACGTGGGGTATTCATGAGTAATATCGTCATGAATCAATCCGGAATCAGTCCCCGTCCAAAGCGCTAAAGTAGTGCGTTTACCAGCGCCTGAGCTATTTATATACCAAAAATCACCGGACAGCAGGGGAACGTCCATCCCATATCCTGCAAAGGTAAACGGCAATCCCGGGTTTTCTGACCTTTTAAACATTTGCATTATATTTTCGATAAGCTCGTCAATAACTGCTTGCTGTTGTACATCCCACAGTACCGTTATTCTTTTTTTGGGATCGCCCGTAAAAAAACCTGACGCAAAATTATTGGGAAAAGAATCATAACTCTTCCAGACCATATGACGGTTATACCAGTCTATTTGTTCTTGTGTATATGTTATGGAAATATCTATTACTTTTCCGCCCTCTACCCTACTACCGAGGGCAGAGCGGTTTGGTAAATCAATATATGCATCAGGATTTGAGTGAGGGTCGATAATATAAAATTTCAAACCAGCAGCATCGGCGCTATTTTTATAAACATCAGCAGACGAACTCTGTGCGGCAATGTAATCATACCCCATCTGTTTGGCATATTTTATTGTGTTTGAAGGTGAGTCCTGCCATGCGATGCCATACCAATTTTTCCAACCACTATCCGCATGAATCATTCCGTGGAATAAAAAGATATGACATAAAAAAAATGCATATCTCAAAATTATATTGGTTGTTTTCATACTTCATTGCTCCTTTACGAAGAGTACATGGTTCCCTATTCTTTGTTCCTTGTGAAACTTGTTATATTTTGTGTATAATGATAACCGACATTGCACAAATTCGTAAACCCTGTTTCTGTGGTTTTCCTGATAATATACTTTACAACTTGAACAAAAGGAAATCGGCTTGGAAAAGATACTGTGGGGTGAAGGCTTTAGTGTTGGTGTCCAGGTGCTGGACGCGCAACATAAGCAAATTATCACCATAATAAATACATTGCTTGAAATGAATAATACACAGAGTGGTTCAGAAATTATCTCGGAAACGTTGACTAAGATGAACCAATATGCCGCAGAACATTTCAACAAAGAAGAACAGTATATGCTCGACTATGGTTATCCGGAGTATTCATTACAAAAAAAACAACACCAGGAATTCAAAAGAAAAATAGTCGATTTTTGTATGGGAGCAATGGTACATAAAACAAACGTCCCTGGAGAAATGTTCACCTATTTAAAGTCGTGGTGGACGAATCACATACTCCAGGAAGATATGAAGTACAAGAAATATTTTAACGAAAAAGGATTGAAGTAAGAAAAAACCAGAGTTCCCTTTAGTTCAGAAATATATTTCATTCCTGTTTGACCGCGCTTGTCTGGGGTTGTACAGACTTTAATTTGTTGTAAAGCGCGAATTCAGATTCCGATTCTACGCGCATGCCTTGTTCCTTGTAGAGTAATCCCAGATTTTTGTGGACTTCTATGTCATCTGGATTGATATCAAGGATTTTTTTATAGGCATCGATTGCCTTGTCCAGCTTGCCAATCTTTGGGTAGACCAGACCGAGATTATAATAACCATTTACCATGTTGGGGTCAATTTCGACTGACTTTTCCCAATGGGGGATAGCGGTGGCATACATATCTTTTTTCGCGTAGGCATTTCCTAATTTGTAATATATCTCAGCCCCACAATCGGGTTTAACCTCAACGATTTGTTCCAGGATTTGAATAACATTGTCCGTTAAACCCTTCGCATCATAAGCTTCAGCGAGATTGGCGAGTGTGTCGTAATCGTTTGGATTAATTTTCATAACCTGCGTCCACATGGCGATGGCGTTGTCTTTATCACCCTGGTTATAGTAAGCCACGCCCAGATTAAAACAGGCGTCCGTGTTTTGCGGGTTAAGTTCAATAGTCTTTTTCCATGCAGCGATAGATTTTTCTCTATTACCCTTCAGCGCGTGGAGTTCCGCGTAATTATAGTATGCATCTGCGTATGTTGGTTTGGTATCAATGGCCTTCTTGTATTCTGATATGGCCTCATCCGTCATATCCTTTTGGGTAAACATTTCACCTAGTTGAAAGTGTGCCTCTGCAATGTCCGGATTAATCTTAATTGCCTTCTCGAAAGAGGCCACGGCCTTATCCGATTTTCCTTCATAGGTGTACACAAGTCCAAGGTTATAGTTTGCTTCCGCAAAATCTGGCGCAAGTTCTAAGGCTTTTTTGAAGGCATCTTCAGCTTCTTTAACATGGTCTTTTTCGTATAAAGCGATACCCAGGTTATTGTAAGCTTCGGGATAATTTTTATTTGATTGAATTGCAGCCTTGTGTTCGGCAATAGCCTTGTCAAGTTCCTCCTGGTCAAGGTATATAAGACCAAGATAATTATGTGCCTCTGCATCATGAGGATCTAATTCTATAGCTTGATTGAACTCGTCCATTGCATCCTCATTAATGTTCTTTGTATAGTATACCAGTCCCAGCATAAAATGTGCATCCCCATTCTTGGGGTCGAGTTTTAACGATTTTTTAAAACAGGCAATAGATTCATCCGGCATGTTTTGCATATAATGCGCAATGCCCAGATTATAATGTGTGTCTGCCACGGATGGGTTCAACTCAATACTTTCTTTAAAGGCAGAAAGCGACTCAGAGACGGCATTTTTCCTTTTAAAAGCCAGGCCAAGATCGTTGTATGCATCAGCCTTTTCATCAGATTGAGTTGTTTTATAAAGGGGGATGGCCGTGTTTAACTCTGTGATTGCCTCGTCTGTATGGTCATTTTCATAATATGTTTTTCCCAGATAGTGGTGTAACTCGGCGTCGTCATTTATGCTCTCTGAGGCAATCTTTAATTCTTCTGAAGCCTCGTCAATCATGCCTTTCTTGAAATAGGAAATGCCTGCGGTTTTATGTTCTTGCGGAGTTGTTGTTCCGGTAATTTTATGAGCAATGGTAGTCATAGCCCCTTGTGAACTGCCTTTTTCAATCTTAACATTTTTCGGGGTTTGACATGCAATGGGAGCAATGACTAATAAAGTTAATAGTAAAAGGTTTTTTTTAATGATCAAATGTGATTTTTTCATGAAGATATCTTGATTTTCGATAAGTATTTGAGGAATTGAAACATTTTTTGCATAATTTCAAAATCTATCAAAGTAATAGGGTAAAGTCAAATAGTAAACATATACGCCTCTCATCTCATTTTAATATTACGTAAGGCAACCATTCAGGGTTGCTCAAGAGCAAGGCGAAGGAA
>CAYJME010000166.1:0-7535 GCA_964370795.1 uncultured candidatus Brocadiaceae bacterium | reverse complement strand
ATCATCAAAATAGCTGATCTGCGCCTTGCCCGATGGATCCCCTGCTATGGATGTATACAGGCCTACATCTCCGCTGTCCACGGTCGTCGTTACCCAGGATTCGGTACCATTCGTGGCGTACTTGAGATCGCCATTATAATCATCATAATAGCTGATGTGCACCTTGCCCAATGTGTCCACCGCTATTGATGTATACAAGCCTACATCTCCACTACTGTCCACCGCCATTGTTACCCAGGAGCCGGAACCATTCGTGGCATACTTGAGGTCACCGTTAGTATAATCCAAATAGCTGATGTGCACATTGCCCTGGGTATCCACCGCTATGGAGGTATACAAGCCTACATCTCCACTACCGTCCACTGTTGTCGTTACCCAGGAGCCGGAACCATTCGTGGCATACTTAAGGTCATTGTTATTATAATCCTGATAACTGATGTGTACCTTTCCCAATTTGTCCACCTCTACGTATGTATACATTCCTACATATCCACTACTGTCCACCGTCGTCGTTGCCCAGGAGCCGGACCCATTCGTGGTATACTTGAGATCGCCATTCCCCTGATAGCTGATGTGTATCTTACCTGACGTGTCCACTGCTATGGAAGTGAACCTACCAATATATCCACTACTGGCCACTGTCGTCGCCACCCAGGAGCCGGAACCATTCGTGGCATACTTGAGGTCGCCGTTAGTATAATCCAAATAGCTGATGTGCACATTGCCCGAGGCATCCACCGCAATAGAGGTGTACCAGCCTACATCTCCACTACTGTCCACGGTCGTCGTTACCCAGGAGCCGGAACCATTCGTGGCATACTTGAGGTCGCCGTTAGTATAATCCAAATAGCTGATGTGCACATTGCCCGAGGCATCCACCGCAATAGAGGTGTACCAGCCTACATCTCCACTACTGTCCACGGTCGTCGTTACCCAGGAGCCGGAACCATTCGTGGCATACTTGAGATCGCCATTAGTCATATCATAATAGCTGATGTACACCGTGCCTGAGGTATCAAGCGCAATGGATGCATAAGCACCGACTACAGGTGACGAATCCACTGTCTGATAATTCCATATACTTCCATCATAGTAGGCATAGTAAAGATGATCCCCTCCATAGGCAATGTGGGGATGATTGCTGGCATCAACTGCAATGGCCCTTGAGTAAAAATCAGTGAAATATTTTGGGGCATCCACTGCTTCTGTCTTCCATGTGTCTGCCGAGGTATTTATAGCATCACTTTTTCTCTCTGGTCTTTTTTTACGAAAGACATGATTGACCCGGTCTTTTATCCCGTCCCTCTCTCGGATAGGATAACGATGCGCTTCGCGCCATTGACGGGGGTCTCCTATTCTTTTATCCATCGTTTGGTAAAATGGATCAATGTTAGAAGAACGATAAGACTCGTTCATAGCCGGAAACAACTCCCTTAGGCGCTCGTATTCCAGTTTGTCCGCGGAAAGGCCGATGACATTATCAGCTACGATACGTTGGCTTGCACCCCCTTGCGCCGCATGAAGAATTTTTGGCAACAGTACAAACAGTAAAAGAACTACCGGTATTACAAAAACCCTGCTCCTTTTCACATTCACTCCTTTTTTAGTATAAGCACGGACAAACGGAGCAACGACTAAAAACAGGTCGCTCTTGCGGTGCTTGATTCATACAATGTATTTCCTACAATCAGATCGTCCCTGCGGGACTGATAGCTTGATCGGCATACCATCATTTTGTTAGGATATCTATCCCCACAGAACGCCCAATTTCTTTTTTGAGTTCCTTCGCGCTTACGCCTCTCTTTTCTTGTTGTGTTGGAATAATGCTCATTGCTTTAGCGGTTTTACTCCTTAACTCTGTAATTATATCAAGGCATTGCTCTGCCATATTTTCGGTGATTAATATAATCCCTACCGAAGAATCCTGGGTAATTTTCTTGAAGGCATTGATAGTCCCTTCTCTTGTTTTCACAGGCTCAATTTCAAGTCCTATGCTCTGATAGGGCAGGATATCGTCCTTCTCGCCAATAATCGCAATCTTATATGACATAAATACGTAATAGTTTAGTTTTTGGAAATATTCGGACACCATACCGAGAGGCGTAGAATAATTAAGTTGTCATTGCGAGCAAAGCGAAGCAATCTCCCCCATTTTTAGATAATTCGAGGAGATTGCTTCGGACAAAACCCTCGCAATGACATGTTGTAATAGTTCACCGCCAAGGACGCGGAGTCTGTAAAAAATACGTGAAAAGGGGGAATTTCGCATATTATTTCAGTTTATCCTCTGCCGGCTTCTCCGCAATCTCAGCGTTCTCTGCAGTGGGCTGAATTGTTACGACATTTCTACGCCTATTCTCGTACAGCATATTCTTTCGGAAAATCGACATTAAATTCGTTCTAATTGCAACCTATGCAGCGCTGTGCTCTCTGTATGTTTTTCGCAACCGTTCCTTTAAAAAGGTATTTTCAATGCTGTTTATTTTTCCGCCAATTATTAATTTTAAGTTAAACACCTCGGTAGTCAGTCCACAGAGGTATCCAAAGACGCGCTCTGGTCCAAAAGGGATATATTTCACGGGACGTATCAGTTCTATCAAGTAATTGTCTGCTGTTACTTCGAATTGAAAGGAGACTCTGGGAAATACGTTTGATAAGAGCGTTTGAATAAAATTTTGATCGGATAAGAACATATTGCCATACGCCCCTGCAAACAGGGTATTTCCCGATATACCCTCTTTATTTATGATTAATTTACGAAATATGTGGTTGTTATCAAATCCTGCAAGAAAATATTGCTGCAGGAGGTTCATATCGTGTTTTAAAGCTATCGCACGTTGTATTATCGCAAGACCCTTTGATACGTAATACATTGTCAAGTATTTCCTGATAATTTCAGATTTTATCTTTTTGCAAATGTCTTCAATATATCGCAAATAAGCCCCGTCAAGTATTAAATCAACAATATAAGGAATATTAAATCCCTTCTGCCTCCCCTTTTCAATGGGGGATTTCGGAGACTCTTCGTTTTGCATGATTCCGGGGGGAGTATCTCTTTTTTGTGTGAGCTGCAAAACGGTATGCTTTATAAAAGATAGCGATGCATTAAATATTTCCGGCAAAGATGTTGTTTGCTCTTCCCCTCTGTCTTCCCCATTATCCTTAAACACCATCCGCCCTGTATTCTTATCAATACCTTTACCAGATAGTACTGCTTTAACATCTTTTTTCAGATCACGGACATTGCTCTTTATCAAAAAAAAATCATAGATGATCGTATCAGGTGAATAAGACCGTATTTCGCGTATACGGTGAAAATAATAATCGTTGAGCAGTTTTTCGAATTCATATAAGTGTTTCACCTGAGTAAAATATGCCATCAGGGGGGAGGTGTTCAATGCCACAAGAATATCATGGAGACTATTGCAGGATAGTAATTTTTCAAAAAATGCTCCATTCAGGAGATGACCTTCCAGGATGTTGACTCGCCCTGATATATAATACCAGTTATTTTGATATATGCTCTTATCCATTTCTCAATTTCTTCTGTGCAATCTGCGGAATCTATGGTTTCTCTTTATAAACGTAACAGGTTACTTAACTCTGGAATAAGTTTTGGCCGAAGGTTTTTTACCATAGTTTCCAGGCTATAATCAATTTCATAGTTTCTTGCCTTTAAAATAAAACCGCCTTTGATATCGATTGTTTTCGTGCTTACTATAATTCTTATCTTTCTATCTTTATTTATATCATGAACAAAATCGCCTGCTATCCTGTTTAAATCCTTCTCGTTGACAAATATCTGTCCCTCTAAATGTAGGGGTATGTTTCCCATCCATCTTTTTAACAATGATAAATAATCACTATCAGATAGCGATTGTATGTGATGGATTGCGCGCGCGAAGATATCGTCAATGAGACCATTTTTCATCTCAAGTAATTTCATCCGATAATCATTTTTTAGCGCGTTTATCGCCTGCTTTATTTCATCCTCAAGGCGTTTCTCGTCGCCCTGCAACTTTTCCTGATATTGTTTTTCAAGAGAAAGCCTTGCTTTATGCACCTCTGCATGGAATTGATCCTCGGCCTTTTTAATAATCAGACCTGCCTCTTTTTGGGCGTTGTCCAATATATAGTTTCTGATACGTTCAATTGACATATATTTACCGTGGGAGCGCAGTACCCTTGGCCATACTGTTTGAATTCTTAATTTTATTTCAAAGACCAATTAACGTTTTCAGTAATTGCTGAAGCATAAGACAATCCACCTTCTCTGGTTAGCCACGTGATTAACAAGATGGAAATTAACAGGGCTATAACGGCGTATGTCTCAACAAGGGCGGGAATGAGGATGGCCCGTCCGCCTTCTTCAGGCTGCTTTCCCGTCAGGTTGATTGCAGAGACGGCGGCCTTTGCCTGCGTAACTGCGGTTATATACTCAACGATACCCATGCATATCGCAACAAGAAGGATAGCGACGCCGACAACTGGAGAAATGGTTATCTTGCCGCCAATAAGCCCGCTACGGAGTGCAATCATAATGGCACAAATAAAACCATAAAACCCCTGTGTACCGGGCAACGCCATAAGTACAAGCATCTTGCCGAAGAGTTCTGGTTTTTCAGAGAGAATGCCTGCCGCCTGAGACGAGGCAATCCAGATACCCTTTGCGGAACCAAGGCAACTCACCGTAACCACGACAACAGCGCCAAGAACAACCCATCCTAACCCTGTCTGGACAAAATACAGTTTTAGTAATTCTATCATGATTTCTTACTCCCATCACTAAATTGAATACGAATACTCTACTAAAATAACCATGTTTGTCCCATCTGTCATTGCGAGCGAAGCGAAGCAATCTTTCCCGCATTTTTACATAATACCAGAGGATTGCTTCGGACAAAACCCTCGCAATGACATTTTTACGCTTATTCTCATATAGGACATTCTTACAGGAAATCAGCCATATTACAGGTCGCCCCGCCGTGGGGCTGAATTGTTGTTTTCTTTTACTTCTACAAACAGACCGCCCCGAATGGGGCTTATCGGTTTGGCGTCGTTCGGCTGAGCGCTCACAACGAAGTCCATGCCACACAGTCATTTTGTATCTTCTTCGACAACAGTTATTCTCTGATTACCAAAACCGTAAGGTTGAAATTTTGGAGCGCCTCCCTCTTAAAATCTTCCAAAAAATTCCAGAAATATCAATCGCGCCGGGTGGATAAAGGCGCTCAGGATGCTCATAACAAAGTTAAACAGGTGACCGGTAACCAAGGCAATAACAAAAAAAACAGTACCAATGATTGTACCTGTTTTAAACAATACCGCAACGATATTAAACGACATGCCAACAATGGTCGTTGTAAGGCTCAGTGCAAGGATACGGGTATAAGAAAGGATGTCCCCGATAAAACTGGTACACCCATACGTACCCACAATACCATAGAGACTGACAACTCCCGTAAATATTTTCGCAAAAATTCCCTTCTCATGGCGTCCCTGTGTGGCGATCAATCCGGCAGCGCCAATAATGGTCAGATACTTGCCCATACTTACAACATAACCAGACATTTTAAAAAATATCGTTGAAGTCAGGATTAAAAATCCCGGCAATATAATAAGCCATAGGAATCCGTCACAGATGGCATTCATGATATTCTTCTTCCTTATTTCACCGTACATCCTGAGGACAATACCATAAAATTGATTCAAAACACCCAACCCAATCGCACATGCCAGCGCAATGACCGGCTTTGCAAGCGGATCTATTAAGGTAAGCCTTTCTTTTATTTTCAATAAAATATTATTTTCACCCAGATAAACAGGACTATACAAATCTCCAGCCCATCCCCCCGTAAGTGCGCCAAATACTATGGTACTTACGCCAGCGTAGAGAAAAATCTTTAAAAAATTCGCTAACGCCTCGGCATCCTTATACCTTCTTATCATCCATGCTGAAAATACCGTTAAAAAAAGACCGTAAAAAACATCTCCAAAACAGAGTCCAAAAAATATAAGAAATGAGATCATTACAAATGGCGTGGGATCAAAGGTAAAATAATTGGGCAGGCCAAACATATTAATGAATAACTGAGCGGGTTTAAAAAACCTGCTGAGCGTTATACAAACGGGCACCTTATCAGATGGAGAAGGCTCCTCATAAAATATTGATGCATGGGAAAATTCTGCCTGGAGTAATGCATCGAGTTTGCCTTTATCCTTAACCTTTATATATCCACCCAGGATAAACACCCTTTTCGATAGAGCGCACATACGCTGTGCCTGCACCTTATTTCTCTCATTTTCCCAGTATCCCAGTAGTATTTCCAGTGAACGGTATTTCTTTGATAAATCAAAAAAATACTGTCGGTACTTATCCCGTTCCTGAATCACCCCGGATAATTCGACACGTAATTCTTGTATACGGTCTTCTGCACTGCCCGATAAGATGGGAAATGGTATTTCCCTAACATTGAATTTTATAAATATTTTCAAGGCCATTTCCTTATCGTTCTTTAAATATGCAAAGAGTATTTTCAACTCATGCTCTGACCTTAATACAATCTGCCACGCGAGAACATCGTTCACCGGGAAGTCCTTCTGAAGCCTATTCCATTTGTCTAAAGATACATGGCAATACGTGAAGGAGACATTTCGCACATCTTCAATTCGTGTTAATTCGCCTGAAAGTGGTAAAAAATCTGCAAACTTATTGATTTTCTCTTGCAATTGTTTCTGTCTTTTTTGGAGGTTTGTGTATTTCTCATGAATACTCTGGCACTCCCTGTATACCGAGTCAATATGAATGCTTGAAAGCGCCAAATCCACTTCTTCCTGGGTAACCCTCAAAGGAATGGGAAAGATGCCTTCAATAAAACCTTTCTTTCTCTGTACAAATGTTTTCAGAAGAGAAAATATCGTATGAAGCTTCTGGATGTTCTTCTCGGTGCCTTCCCCGGCGGTAGGAAATCTCTGCAGATCGGGAGTCGTGGAATTATCGGGTTGTGTAGACGTGTCTATGATGTGAATACAATTCAATTGATACAATCGGCTGAGAAACCATCGCGACTCCTGTGCAGGAAGGAAAATGGTCACTTTGCTAAGTTTTTCGATTGCCATGTTAGCACTCGTACATGTGTTTTATCACGCATTGAACGGCATCCTCAATCGTTTTGTTATCTACCGTGTTCAGTTTTTCTTTTAATGCCTCATACTCATTTTTCAAACGCCCTTTCTCCCCTTGCCGCGCATGAGCCATTTTTATCCTTATTTTTTCCAGGTCTTGCTGATACTTATTTTCAAGGATTGCTTTTATGGAATTAATCTCATTCGGGATGTTGACAATAATTAGTTCGGCCTTTTGTCTGGCTTCATTCACGAGGTTATCTGCCTCTTCCTCAATTTGCAATACTTCTGAGATGAGATGGTTTTTCATAAATACCTTTGATTCGATGTTATCTGACAGGAAACAAAGTCCTTTTGTCAATTTACGATTTTACGAATTGATGCCTATGTTACGTTGAAAGGTGTAACGT
>CAYJME010000165.1:0-7557 GCA_964370795.1 uncultured candidatus Brocadiaceae bacterium | reverse complement strand
ACACAAGGATTATGCTGTGAAAAATCACGAAATTGCCGCATTATTTGAACGTATTGCCAACGTACTGGAACTCAAAGGGGAAAATACCTTCCGCATCAATTCATACCGCAAGGCCGCCCGTGTCCTTGGCGATCTCACCGAGGATGTCGAGATGCTTGCAAAGGCAGGGAAATTAATCGACATACCCGGCATAGGGATGGGTATGGCCGAAAAGATCGTTGAATATCTCAATACAGGAAAGATGTCCAAGTACGAAGAGGTAATGAAGGGCATTTCTGAAGAGACCGTAATGCTTATGCAGATACCAGGACTCGGTCCCAAGACAGTGGCCATGCTCAACAGGGAATTAGGTATCGTCAGTCTGGGCGACCTGGAAAAGGCCATCCAGCAGGGTAGTTTGAAGGGATTGTTTGGTATTGGGGATAAAAAGATTGAAAACATTGTAAAAGGCATCGAACTATTTAAATCGAGCCAGCAACGCATATCCCTTGGAATGGCATTTCCCGTGGTAAAAAGGATTATCGAAGAACTGAGTCGTAACCGCCAGATTAGAAATATTCAGGCGGCAGGTTCGTTGCGTCGAATGAAGGAGACCGTCGGTGACATAGACATCCTTGCTACGGGTTCAGACGGCGCCGGTATTATTAAGTCTTTTACAACCATGAAGGGCGTTACGCAGGTATTGGCTGCAGGGGATACTAAGGGCAGTGTGCGGGTGGATGAGGGAGTACAGGTCGACTTGCGGGTGGTACAGGAAGACGAATACGGCGCGGCATTACAATATTTTACCGGATCAAAAGAACACAACGTCCATCTCCGTGAAATTGCCAAAAAGAAAGGATACAAAATTAGTGAGTATGGCATCTTTAAGGGCGATAAAAAGGTCGGTGGACAGCTCGAAGAAGATATTTACAAGATCATTGGCATGGACTGGATACCCCCTGAATTACGGGAAAACAGGGGAGAAATCGAGGCAGCCCAGGCGGGTAAATTGCCAAGGCTTGTTGAAATTTCAGACATCAAAGGAGACCTTCACAACCATTCGAATTGGAGCGATGGGACTCCCACGTTTGAGGAAATGGCCGAACATGCCATGAAGATGGGGTATCGGTACCTTGTGGTTTCTGACCACTCCAAATCGCTTCATATAGCAAACGGCTTGAAAGATGATGAGCTCTTAGAAGAAATAGAGGAGATTGACAAACTCAACAAGAAGTTTAAAGGCTTTATCCTGCTCAAGGCAACAGAGGTGGATATTAAGGCCGATGGGTCGCTGGATTTTCCCGATAAGATATTGGAGAAACTCGATATTGTTGTTGCCTCTATTCATAGCGGATTTAAGCAGGGGCGAGAGAAGATTACCGAGCGGATGATCGCTGCAATCCGTAATCCCTATGTCAACATCATTGCCCATCCAACGGGACGGCTGATTAGCAAACGAGAGGGATACGAGGTTGACCTGGATAAGGTCATTGCCGCCTGCGCTGAAACGGGTACTGCCCTGGAGATTAACTGCTTTTATGACCGGCTTGATTTGAGTGATATCAATTGCAGAAAGGCAAAGGATGCAGGCGTTATGATAGCAATCAGCACCGATGCCCACCATACAGACCAGATGTGGATGATGGAATTAGGCGTGGGAATCGCACGGAGAGGATGGCTGGAGGCAAGGGATGTTATCAATACGTTGCCACTCGATAAATTAATGGCTGTTTGTAAGAAAAAAAGATCATGACAGATCAACTGATCGCAAAGAAAAAAGGACAAAAGATAAGCAGTTGGGCAGATGTTAAATTTGTGGAAATCAAAACATCTCAACTTCCTATTTTCCTGATTTCCTATCTTCGAGTTTCTCTCATTTTTTCTGTATCCTCTGTACTATACTAGAGACAATACATACCCCGCCAAATTTTTCTATAATAGGTTGTATTGCTTCTACAATTTTATGCATTTCTAGTTCTTCACACACAACCATTATGTAGCTATTTTTAAATAAATCGGCTAATTCATAACCCGACCTCACCCCTCTATGGCCTTTCCCGATCACATCTTTAATGATGCTGTAACCGGAAACACCAATCTCATCGAGGAGTTTGGCAACATTTTCAACCTCAAGGGCATCTGTTATTATTTCGACTTTTACTAATGGTTTCATAATTTATTTCCACACTACCGGAACCAAGTCATTAAATTTATTAATCAAAAAATAATACAGAGGTATTCCAATAATAATATTGAACGGAAAGGTAATCGCCAGCGCCATAGATACGAACAAACTCGGATTCGCTTCGGGAAGCGATAGCCTCATCGCTGCCGGAACTGCTATATATGATGCGCTCGCACAGAGTACCGAAAGCATCAGGGTGTTTTGTGGCTGCAAACCGATAAGCCTCGCTATAAGAATACCAATACACGCATTGAGAACAGGTACCAATATAGCAAAAGGAGGGAGAAAAAATCCAGTACTTTTTAAGTCGCCGATTCTCTTTGCGGCCAGAATTCCCATATCAAGGAGGAAAAAACTGAGCATCCCTTTGAATATGTCTTTGGTAAAGGGCTTTAAGGTGTCCCATCCTTCCTCCCCGGAAGCCAATCCTATTAAAAGACTGCCTGTTATCAGTAACACAGAACCATTCAGGAATGCCTCTTTCATAACCATTTTCCAGGAAAATGTGTTATTTTCTTTGTTTCGGGCGAAAATCCTTGCCAGGATAATGCCAACAACAATTGCCGGCGACTCCATAAGGGCCAATGCTGCTACCATATAGCCTCCGGGTTCAAGACCCAATGTTTGGAGAAAGGTAACGGCTGTAATAAACGTTACTGCACTGATAGAACCGTAGGTTGCAGCAATTGCAGCGGCATTATAAACATCCAGTTTGATCCTCAAAATGAAGAATGCATATATAGGCACAATAACTGCCATTAACATGGCAGCGGATAGGGCAAAGATAACTTCCTGGTTGATGCCCGTTTTACGAAGTTCAACGCCTCCATGAAACCCTATAGCAAGGAGCAAATAAAGCGAAAAAAGCTTGGGTAATGGGTCCGGTATTTTAAGATCGGATTTGCAGAATGTCGCAATCATTCCAAGAAAGAAGAAGAGGACAGGAGGGTGCGCCAGGTTATTTACGACAAGGGCATAGTCCATATGTATCTCCAAAGTATCAGAAGAAAGTATCTCAATAAAATATTGGTACCATGGGCAAAAGAGAGACGACCAGCCGGACCGCATCTGTGAGGTTATCCACAATGCCTGATTTTATGCACAGAAAGCCTGCACAATAATTCCCTTGTGTGGATCATTGCAAAGGTTTGGCCAGACTTAAAACAAATATTATTCCAAACCGGTCTTTTATTTTTAAGCACGATATTGTTGTTGAGATACCAATGGTTTGCACCCGGGAACAATGGTATTATCCGTATCCAGGGAATGTCTCTGGAAAATGTCTAAATGTTGCATGTTTGAAATTTTTCTTACACTGTGCATTCGTATCTGTATGAAATATCTTAAAAGAGAATTCTTATGTGGTTTTAGATAATTCCTGAAATGTTCAGGAATTATAAACTTTACAGTAATAGTTATCCCGCAATAGGACAAGACATAAATTTGTTTCTTTATTAGCGATTGTTCAAATCAAGAAGACATAAAATTTCCTGTGGTTTTTTAACCAGCACCTGTGCCCCGTTTTCCAGCAACTCTTTTCCCGTACGAAAACCCCACAGTGCCCCTACGGGAAACATGCCGGCAGTTACAGCCGTCTTCATATCAATAGCAGTATCTCCAAGATATATAAATTGAGACGGTGGAATATTTAAACATCGGGCAATTGCCCCTGCGCTTGCCGGGTCTGGCTTTAGAGGGAATGAATTGTTGTGACCCATAACCAGGTTAAAGTGCCATTTCGGGAGGAATTCAGTTACGCATTGTTTGGTAAATTCATCCGGCTTGTTCGACAAAACGGCCATTTTTATACCATGTGCAGCCAGCCTATCAAGCATTTCTGCCACGCCGTCATAAGGTTTCGTTTTTACATACCAGGTTCGGGCGTATTCTTCTCGAAATGCCTGAATGCAGACACGGATGATATCTTCGTTTCGTTTGTCTTCCGGTAATGCACGGTGTATCAGCACTGCAACCCCATCACCCACCATATGCCGGTAGGCGTCCATCGGATGACCGGGAAATCCATTTCTTGCGAGGGCGTGGTTTGCCGCATCAGCCAGGTCTTCCAGGGTATCGAGGAGTGTTCCATCAAGATCAAAGAGTATAGCTTCAAAAAGTATAGGTATTTTCATTTTAACATCTTTTATCAATTATCAAGTCTTCGTAAGCCCTTTTCACAACTATAACTTTTATCATAAATCCAGGAAAAGCGAAAGGAGATTACGCCAGCATGATTAAAACAAGAGACGGGGATTTATTTCCAGACCCCCATGTGGCTGATTAAAGAATAACAACAATCGGCGTCTAATTTGGCTTGATTATATTGTTCTATTTCCATAAAATGCATTAAAGTTATGGCAATAAACATCTTTAAACTTGGTTTTGCTGGATTGTACTAAAAAAACAGGTGTGATATTGAAAAATCCTTTTTCTTTTTATAACAAAGTAAAAATATTCATCGAGACTGATCTTTGGATTGTAGATGTAAAGTCTTTTACTTTAAAAAATCTTTTTTTTAAATTACTGAGGTTTTGTTACCTTGTTGTAACTGAATTTATTGGTGGCCGGTGTCCATTAAAGGCCTCAGCTCTGACCTTTATCTCACTGGTGTCGCTTGTTCCCCTCCTGGCTTTTATACTCTCTGTATCAAAAGGTCTCGGAGCGGAAAAGGCGCTTAATAAAAAAATAGACACACACATTTCAAGCCTCCCTGGCGGCGAAGGAGCTTCTCTCTTCACTCATCTTAAACGAAGGCTTTTTAAACAAATTAATTCCTTAGACTTTTCGAAGCCATCCACCCAAAACGAACTTCTGGATATAATTGAAAATTTTGATAAAACAGTTTTATCAGAAGAAAAATATTCCTTATCAGATGTTTCAAAAGCACACATACCTGATGTTCCGGAACAGGGACACGATCAATATTCAGATTATGCAAAAATTAAAGACGCCATGGAAGACTATAAAATAGAGCTTTCTGTCATTGTAAACACGGTTGATTTGAACCACAAAAACGCAAAGAAAGATCTGAAAGAACGATTTGAGAATGCCAAATTTTCACTTCCTCAAAATATCAGTTTAAGCGCATTACAATTTAAAGAACATATCATGCATTTTGTAGACAGGACAAGCTTTGGATATTTGGGAACGATTGGACTCCTCGTGCTTCTTTTTATTGTGATCAGGACGCTCGGAAAAATAGAAATGTCCTTCAACGATGTCTGGAAGGTCAGGAAATCCCGTTCAATCTTCAGAAAGTTTACCGACTATACCAGTATGTTAATTATCGTTCCCATCCTCCTCCTTACTTCTACGACCGTTACAGCGGCCCTGACCAATGAAAAATTAGTTGCCTTTTTACATAAAGTATGGATCGAAAAACTTTACCTGAGCATGTTGGGATGGTTTCTGCCGATTGTTTCATTATGGATGGCGTTTATTTCCGTGTATATGTTTCTTCCCAACGCGAAGGTTAAGATCATTCCTGGCGTGATTGGCGGGATTGCAGGCGGAACGGTTTTTTACATCCTCCAGGCCTTCTTTTTGAAAAGCCAGATTGGTCTTTCCCGATATAATGTTATCTACGGGGCTTTTGCGGCAATCCCTTTTTTTCTTGTCTGGTTGCAAGCAAGCTGGGCTGTCGTGCTTCTCGGTGCCGTGGTTTCGTATGTAATTCAAAATATCAACACCCTTAGGCCGGGGGAGCGGTCTCTTAACATAAATTATGCATCTCGCGAGCTTTTGGGGCTTATTATTATGGAACGTATTTGCGCTCAGTTTTTCGATGGAAAGGGAGAAAAATGGTCGAATGGTCGATTATCAAAGGCTTTCAACGTCCCGTACGGTCTAGTTCAGGATATTATTTCCGAACTCTTGAAGGCGTCGCTGATTTTGGAAATTCCGGCAGAAAAAGGTATTTATTATGTACCTGGCAGAGACCTGGGGTCGATTTACATGACGGAAGTTCTAAATGCCATGAGGAACGCTGGCGAGAAATTTGATCCCATTCCCATGACGCTTCATGACCAGAGAATAGCAAGGTTTGTTGACGATATTCAGAATAAGATCCAGGAAAGTATGCAAATTACCTTAAAAGATATTGTTCAAGATGAAAAACCGACCAATAAAAATTAGTATAGGATTTCAGAAAAAAAATATACCGTGCAAATGTCATTGCGAGGAACGGGGTGACAGACTAAGAACAAACAGAAATAGTATGCGAAATTACCCCTTTTCGCGTATTTCTCTGCATCCTCGGCGATAAACTATTACAAAATTTATTTCTTTGCGCTCCACAAGCTATATTGACCATCTTTAAAACAGAACAACCCGATAACACGGGGGGGTTCTGGATTTTTAAAAGATACGACAAATTTAAAACGTGGATAAGCAAGGGTTGCAGAAACAGGCTCTGCCTCTACGTGGGTTAAATGCGCCTTGTGCTCAAAGCCAAGGATGTTCCACTGAATGCCCTTATTATCGGGAAACTCTGTTTCTGCAAGCCGGGTAATATTGCCTTTTATAAATAATTCTCTTTTCGTCTGTTCACTGATCTCGCCAATCACAGCTGTTTCCAGTTTTTGTGGTATGACGGCAGGCTTCTCCTCGACTGTTTGTATCTTTTCTTCAGCGCCTTTTTGTATATCTTCAATCCTTATCAGTTCACGGATCTTACTGATTACGGTTGTTTCCTGCCCTGGCGGTGAGGCGTCAGGCTTGGCATCGGCCGTCTGTGTCCTTTCTTCATAATCTTTTTTTACTTCTTCAACCTTCGTCTCGCCGACACCGGCCGCTTCCCGTCTTGGCAGAGTGATACCAGACTTCACCTCATTTGTCTGTATCATTTCCTGAAGGGCTTTCGGCATACCTTCGGCCGTAGACTGGCCCATTTTCTCCACACCAGTTTTTCCTGCTGATGAGCTGGCAGCTTCCATGGTTTTTATCGAAGTATCGATTTTCGCAAGGCATTCATCCAAATTTCTGAGGCGCTCGGTTAATTTTTCTATCTTTTGTTCCACAGCATCTTTGTACGCCTTCACTTCTTGTATATCGTTATGGAGTCTGTTTCCATCGTTTACAATAAGGTTTATCGTACCTGATAAATCGTCGACCCGCTTTTCCAGTCTGCTACAATCAGCAGTATTGTCAACCCTTTTATCTGGCAGAGAAGAACAACCAATAAGGAAAAACATTGGAACCCAAATGTATCTTATCAGGTATTTATTTATAGTGTTTGCCATTTAAATATCCTCCGTGTACTCTGGGTAAACTACTCAAGCATAATAGCACTTTACTTAGGTATGTCAATAATTTATTTTATGTAAAAGATATTAAATAGCCAAAAAGCCGTTAAACCGGCTGCGGCTGCTTTTCACAAGACCTCGGCTGGT
>CAYJME010000164.1:0-7659 GCA_964370795.1 uncultured candidatus Brocadiaceae bacterium | reverse complement strand
TCTTGATAAGGGGGGTGAAGGGAATTGTAAAAAACTTACAAAAAAAGAAGTTTTTACACAGTAATACCGTAATACTATATGGACTGTTTCTAAATTTCGCGCCATTATATCAATTCTTGCAAAACTTGTCTGTGATTTGCGTCACATTTTATAAAATTTTTTTAATATTTCAGTTTTTTGAATAAATTTCTAAATCCAATATTCTACTATTCTACGTTACCAAATTTTGCCATTTTAATATACTTCAATACCTACTCCCCAAACTCCTTAACTCCCCAACCCTTCCCCTCTTTCACCCATATTTTCTTTCATTACTTTCCTATTGTAATTTAGTGGCAATCCATTATAATTACGAAAATTAATGGAGGGAAGATTGCTTCGCTCCGCTCGCAATGAGAAGGGGTGCAAACTTTTGTCATTTTAGTATAACACCTGAAGGTTCTGTGGTTACTTTAAAGTTATTATCGAATTAATTTTTTGTCTTTATCGTACGTGATACACATTAAAAAAATATTCTTTTTTGTTACCCTTGTTTCACTCGCCTTTTTTCCCACGTTTGTAGCATTCGGCCAATCTTTTGCTTTTCTTATACCTCCTTCAGAATTTAAGGCATTCGATACCCCGAACGATGCAGGAGAAACCGTATCGTTAACATGGTCTGCCTCACCCAGCGATGCGGCAGATGTCTTTTGTGTCATTTATATTGACAAGGATAAAAACGGCAGCTTTGAAAAAGAGGCCATCCGGATAAAGTCTAATACCGGCTATCGCACGAGCGTTCCTGAAATCTACGGTTATAAAAAAACAAACGGCAACTATCATTACGTGCAGGTCAATCCCAGAAAGGCATTAAATGGCGAAACACTCAATAAGAATCAGGTGTATTATTTCAAACTTGCCATGGTCGCAGGTGATAATAAAACGTTTGTGGACGCCATAGTCTCAGCCAGGGCCCGCGGCAATTGGCTCCATACAAAAAAGATAAACAATTTCGTTATCATGATCATCCTTTCTGCCATTATCCTCTATTTTATTGTCCATGCACGGCGAAATCCGAATATGTTCCTGCGAAAGATCAGTGGTTTGGATGCCGTGGATGAGGCGCTGGGACGCGCCACGGAAATGGGCAAACCCGTGCTTTTTGTTCATGGATTAACAGGCATGGGGAGTATATCTACCATTGCAGCAACAAGTATCCTGGGGAGGATTGCCCGAAAGATTGCGGATTATGACGCAAACCTGGAGGTTGTTAATAATGACCCTATTGTCATGTCGGTGAGTCAGGAGGTAGTGAAAGAATCGTATTTGGAGGCAGGACGACCCGATGCCTATAATCCGGACAATGTCTTTCTGGTCGCTTCCGAACAGTTTCCCTATGTCGCAGCAGTAGGCGGTATTATGACCCGCGAGAAACCGGCCGCAAATTTTTTTGTCGGGTATTTTTATGCAGAGGCGTTGATCCTTGCTGAGACAGGCGCAGCCACCGGGGCAATCCAGATTGCCGGCACTGACGCCTATACCCAGGTGCCCTTTTTTATCACCACCTGTGATTACACATTGATTGGCGAGGAACTTTATGCCGCCAGCGCTTATTTATCAAGAGAACCCATGCTCATGGGCACGCTCAGGGCACAGGACGTTGGGAAGGGATTGCTTATTGTTATATTGATACTAGGCACGATCCTGGCAAGTTTTGGGTTAACATTCATTACGCATCTCTTCGAGGCTTTTTAGAACTGAGATTTACCACGGAAAAACACAGATAATCACCGAAAATAATAATCTGATGAACAAATTACTCTACGAAGATTTAACTTATAAAATTGAACTATGAATTTTCTTAAACGTACTATTCCACTTATCATAGCCTTTGTCATGGGCGTGCTCATGGCCATGCAGTATTTTGTCCCCCACAAGCTCTCCCAGGATTTACTGGAAGTCGTGTCACGATGGGACAGGATTATTGCCGGCTTCGCCGTGTTTATCGGGGCATATAGTTTATTTCACCTTCACTGGACAAGGATTAAAAGAAGGGTGGCTGGCTGGGGATACAGCGTGTTCGTTTATTTTGGGGCTGTCATTACCCTCATTTTCGGACTGCTGAATGGCGGAAAGTTTTTCTGGAATGACAAACAGGAAGGGACGATGTTCGACTGGCTCTACTATTATATACAGGTGCCGGCCGGCGCTACGATCTTTTCCATCCTTGCATTCTTTATTGCATCCGCTGCTTATCGCACATTTCGCGCGCGCACCAACGAGTCTACCGTGTTACTTATTGCTGCAATTATCGTAATGCTGGGGAGGGTGCCTATCGGAAATTATATCTCTCAATACATCCCTGTGATTGCCGACTGGATTATGGCAGTTCCCAACCTGGCGGCAAAACGCGGTATTCTCCTGGGGATGAGTCTGGGGGCCGTTGCAACCTCTATCAAAATCATATTTGGTATTGAGCGATCATATTTGGGTGGGGGTGATTAATGAAGAGGCATTTTTTCGCTGACAATCGCCGACAGGAGTCGGCTCCTACCGGGGGATATAAATAGTGGAGAAGCTTATACGCGTAGACAGTCGCATTATCTTTGCCATTATCACCGTTGCCGTGGTTGTCTCTCTCGTCTTGCGGTTTGAACTCCCCATACCGGCCTCTGAACCCGTTGAAGGGGTTTATGAAAAGATTGAGTCGCTGCCGAAAGGCGCACACGTTATGATCGCCTTTGACTACGAACCTTCTTCAAAGGAAGAGTTGCAGCCCATGGCTATTGCCTTTCTCCATCACTGTTTTGGCAGGGATTTAAAGGTAATCGGCATGACCCATTATCCCGGCGCTCCCGGCCTTGCAGAACAGGCAATGACATCGGTCGCAAACCAGTATCAAAAAAAGAATGGCGAAGACTATGTCTTTCTCGGATACAAACCAGGGTCTACATCCCTTATTATTAATATGGGGGAAAACCTGTATACGGCATACCCCAAAGATTTTTATGGAAATGACACAACGACACTACCTGCCCTGCAGGGCGTCGAGTCGCTCAGAAATATTGATTTCCTGTTCGACCTTGCCGCAGGCTCGACCATAGAAAGCTGGATCGTATTCGGAAAAGAAAAATACAAGTTTGATCTTGGCGCCGGATGCACGGCAGTGATAGGCCCTGATATGTATCCCTTTCTTCAATCTAAACAACTGATTGGTTTACTGGGCGGCCTTAAAGGTGCTGCGGAATATGAGGCGCTGGTCAATAAAAAAGCAAGCGCCGTGAGCGGCATGCGGCCTCAAAGCGTGGTTCATGTGATTATTATTCTGTTTGTTATTTTTGGAAACGTTGTCTATTTTACTACCAGAAGGGCGCGACATGCGTAGGGATTCTAACTTTTTTATTCTTGTTGGCTCGATGGGATTGTTCTTTTGTGTCAACATTGTTTTAATGGCGTCAGGAAAACTCCCTTTCAACTCTCAGGGGTTTGGAATTATTCTGGCTGCGGGGTTAACCCTTGCCATCTATAGTTTTCTCTATCAGGATAACCCTGCGTTCAAGATTGCAGAAAATCTGTACGTGGGCGTATCCCTAGGTTATACTATTATTATCACCTGGTTTAATTTCTTAAAACCCGATCTGTATGATCCTCTGATTGTGCCCATCTTTTCAAAGGCAGCCACACAGTCTCCTCAGTATGGATTAATCATCCCATCGCTCCTAGGTACTTTTATGCTCCTGAGGTTTTCACGAAAATTGTCGTGGCTGAGCAGGTGGACGTTTGCGTTTGTGGTAGGCCTTGGCGCCGGGGTGAGCATTCCCCGTGTTATCTCGGCATATATCCTCGAACAGATCAAGCCATCCTTGCATCCCGTCTTTTCAGGCGGAGAGACCATCCTTTCGAGTATCAACACATTATTAATCATGCTGGGGGTCATTTCGGTACTCATCTATTTCATCTTTTCCGTCGAACATAAAGGCGCTATTGGAAAGATATCGAAGATCGGTATCTGGTTCCTCATGATCTCCTTCGGGGCGTCCTTCGGCTATACCGTCATGGGCAGGTTATCACTGCTCATCGGACGGATTCAGTTTTTGTTGAGGGATTGGCTGGGTATTTTACAATAACAGTTTTTAAAGTCAATATCACTCAATTTGTCATTAAACAAAAACAAGGCCTTTTCAATGAGATAGAATTTTAAAGGATTTGTATCCCAAAGCGCAGGAGAGGGATCCAGGTACATTCTCACTTATAATGCCCTCAAAAAGGCCACCAAGTCCTCCTTTTCCTGCTTCGTAAGCTTGGTCTCAAGGATCAAGTTAAAGAATTCAACGGCGTCATCGAGCGTCAGCAACCTTCCGTCGTGGAGATAAGGAGGCGAATCCTTGATGCCACGGAGCGGGAAGGTCTTAATGGGACCATCGGCGCTTGCCATACGACCGTTGATCATGCGCGGTTTGAAGAAACGTTCCACTTTCAGATTGTGCATGAGGTTGTCCGTATAGTACGGAGGCTGGTGACAAATGTTGCATGTGGCCTTACCGAAGAATAAGCCCTGTCCCCGCATTTCTGCTTCCGTTGCCTTTTTTTGGTCCAGCATGCCGTAGATATTCAATTTGGGGGCAGGTGGGAAATCTAATAATTCCTGAATCTCCGCCATAAAGTGTACCTGGCTCCCCCGTTCAAGGATATTAACGCCTTTCTTTGTTGCGGTGACCGGGTCTCCGTCAAAGTAAGCTGCGCGTTGCTCAAACTCTGTGAAGTCCTCGACACTTTTTAACGCCCGTTGCGAGCCAAACAACCTCTGGATGTTCACCCCGCGCAGCGATGGGGTGTCAATGCGATGACGAAATTCCTGGGGACGAGTATCGCCGGCAAGATGGGTGGCGGCGTTCGTATGTCCATTTACATGACAATCAAAGCAGGCAACGCCGTGACTCGGCTTTTCAGAGCGTCGATCCTCGGTTTGATTAAACTGTTGTTGTGGAAAAGGAGTGACCAACAACCTTAACCCTTCAAGTTGTTTAGGATTCAGGATACCGTTGAACAATTCGTAATAGTTTTGTATGGTCACCACCTTGCCTTGGGAAATATCGCCCAAATCCGGACGTGTCGTCAAATAAATTGCCGGTGGAAATTCTGGCAGGAAATGGTCCGGCAGGTCGTAATCAAGATCAAAACGTGTTAGATCACGTCCGTCCTGGATTTTTATCTCGTCTATATGAAACTTCGGAAAGAGCATGCCGCCTTCGGGATGATTTGGATGAGGAAGCGGTAAAAAACCTTTTGGAAAAAGGTCTTTTTCGCGGATACCTTCGGAGGATAGAGCAGCCAGACTATCCCACGTCACCCCCTTGGGCAGCTTAATCCTCACGCCTTCCTGCAGGGGTTTCCCTCCCGACATAATTGTTTTTTTGGCAGAACGATTGCTCAAATCATAGCGCTCATTGAGCAAGTCCATATGACGCTTCATTATCTCTGGCTTTGCAGCCTTCATCCTGGCTATTGTTTCATCGGTGGATTCTTTTATATTTACCGGCGCAGCGCTCATTTTTACCGGTTTCTTTTCCTGTGCTGATGTTGTGCTCATGGCAACAAGCGCCAGAGAAACAACCATAAGCAGCAATCTTCCACGTTTTACCATTTCTTGCTTCATATTTTACTCCTTTCAATCCAAAAATTTATTTAATTTCTTTTCTATCTACGGCACTTTCATGAAGGTGTTTACCTTCTTTTCGTAGATTCCCGAACCTCTGGTTTTACAAACCAGGGAAAGCTTACGGTGAAAATACCGGAAATGATTATAATCATGGTTATAATCCATCGTGTTGTTTTATTACCGATCAACCTCCGGTACGATGTTACAAGCATCTTCCCGTTGAGAATTATATGCGTAGTAAGAAAAGCCAAAAAGACACATGCAATGATAAGATGAATATTGCCCCATCCATGACGGTCCATTTTCAGAAAGAACAGATCTACTTTTCTTCCATAGACAGCTGCTGTCTCCTTGCCCGGCAATAAGACAAACTTCATAATGATTCCGATTCCTGTAATTGCCATTATAGAGAGAAACATACATCCATTAATGAGAATATTGAATTTTGATTTATCCATCATTGTTCCTCTATCTCTTATAGTATTGGTAAGAAAATTCACATTTTCATGACCTTTTGTGAGCCGAAGGCTCATGAGTGTTTACCGTGTAAACACATCTTTTTTGCAAGTTTTTTACACACCCCTAAATCCCCTCTTGATAGAGAGGATATGGTTGCGCTTTCTGCGTTACGTAGTTATATTACGTAGAGAAATTTACCGGTTCTATATTTAGTGTCTTACAAAAAATTCATAAACTAACCCTGTCAGGGTTAACTTAATTTGTCCAAAAATTGTAATATTTAAGAGAAATTGGGTGAATAGCGTTAACTTATTTTTTCTTGTTAGAATAGAAACGAATGAAACTGAAATCGAAATTTATATCATAGCCTTATCGACGTTTCCAACCACTCCAAAATGGAAAACCTTTTTCGTCCCTTAGCTTGAGGACTTCTTCGCCTTTTTTTACTTCTGCTGCGATGATGACTGGTTTTCCGTCAAGGGTAATTTTTGAACCAGTAATTTCAATTTTGTCCTTAGGTTCGATCCTGGTATCCTGGTTTTCAATGTACCATCCCGGACCCAGATGGACAGAAATTGTTTCTTCACCTGATTTTACTGATAGATGCACACCGTAACACATCCCTTTCATTGGGGTAATGATATCCACACTCACTACTTCACCGCTAATGGACACAACGGTCTTTGGATCGTACAACCTGCTGTATGTGCTTCCTGCTCCCCAGCCACCGCCTCCTCTCCATTGCATCCCTTGTTGGGCGAAGGAATTCTTTACCATAAAAAACCCAAGCACTAACACTAACATTCCAACTATTCGAAAATTTTTCATTTTACAACTCCTTTCCAATCCAAATTATTTTTCTATTCACCCAATTTCCTCTAAAAACTTTTTGCAAGTCAAAATCATCGACGGATCAAGAAAGCTTATTCATGCCCCCCTATTTTATAGTACATAATGTCTCCCTTTAATTCTATCAATATCTATCCTTAACTTAATTTAACTTCTTCATATACTCTGCCAGTAGTTTGAGATGCACTTTTTCCTCGTTTGCCAATTGCTCAAACGTTTTTTTGCCCGCATTGTTTCTGGTGATTTTTCCAGCCTCTGTGTAATAAAGAATGGAGTCCTTTTCGGCCTGAATACCAACTTTTAATGCGTCTCTATCCGTTTTTATTTCACCCGCAATCTTTTTTGCCTCGCCTTTCCTGGTAAAGATACCTGTATCAACCAGATATTTAAGATAGAGGTCGACGGTATAATCCTCACAACTTTGTGGCGTACCGGCGACGGAGGTTACTTCGAGATATGCCTTTTGAAAGGTGGCAAAATGTTTTTTTTCTGCTGAGGCGAGTTCTGAAAATATCTCTTTTATTTTTGGGTCTTTGGTGTTCTTCACCAGGGTTGAATAAAATTCCAACCCCTCTTCCTCAATATTCATAGCAATCTTCAATGCTTCTCCATCATTAAAATTTTCATATTTCATGTCGTATTATCCCCTCTCCATAGCTTAAATTAGGTTGGGTTTTAAAAGACAAAAACCCAACGACTTTTTATTTGAATTT
>CAYJME010000163.1:0-7893 GCA_964370795.1 uncultured candidatus Brocadiaceae bacterium | reverse complement strand
AGAGTAATACTATAAATCAGGCATTCTGTGCAATCTGTGTAATCTGCGGTTACAACCATCATTGTTCATCTACCGGAATTTATCTTTCACAAACGATGGGATGTTTTTCATATATTGGTCAATCAATTCAACGGTAATTTCCGCAACGCCTTGTTTGACGGCAAATTCTTCAATGGACTTCTTTGCCCGGCCCCTGACAAAAATGGGCGCTTTAGCCAATCTTTGTTCGGCTTCCACGGTCCACACCGGAGATGAGGATTCTTCATTCCCTGACGTCTTATCCACCGCATTCAAATATGCCTGAAATTTGGTAATGATACCCTCGTTCCTGACCGTGCGTTCATCTAAAAACGCCTTGATGTTATCGATAACTTCTTTTTTCCTTGCGTTTTTTAACTTTTCCTTTGCCTTGTCCCACGCGTCCATCCTGAGTTCATCAAAACCAATGTTCCTGATACGCCTTGATGCAAGCTGCATGGATTCATCCCTTATTTCAGAAAGGAATTTTGAGGTAATTTCTTTATACCCATGCTGCCGCGCCTTCTTTTGCATGAGTTTAAGGATACCGGGACGTACAAAGTCCGGCGCATGTTCCACCCGCTTCCGCGCCTCTTCTGTCCAGGGAATCTCATTATTATCTTCGGTTTGTGCTGGCGCTGACCGGTTTACTGTTTGATTTGTTATAACATCATTTTCATTCTTCATAGGAAATGCCGTTCTCCTGTTTGACATCATTTCTTCACGCGCAGATTTCATGATGTCCCCTGTTATTTCATGATAATTTTTATTTGACGCGTAGCGCTCCACATTCTTAATAACCATGCCCCTGCTGAATGAAGGAATTTGCTTTATGATACTTTTTGCATCGGGACTCCAGGACATGGTAAAATCCTCATCAACGCCAAAGGTTTCAGAGGGGGCCAGTTGGATAGCCGTACTGCCATATTTCCCCGGCGCATAGTCACACCACGCATCCTCATCCATTTGATTTCCTGTATTTGCCAGCGCGCGCGCCCGGCAACCCTTACAGATATACTTGAATTCACATACGCCACATCTGCCATTCAGACTTTCATACCGTAATGTTTGAAAATCTGCCGTATTATTCCAGATTTCCACAAAACTTTTTTCCCTCACATTACCGGAAATATTCGGCATGTATGGGCACGGGGTTACATCTCCCTCAGGAGTAATCCTGCAATAATGGGTAGCGGCAGGACAGCCGCCAGCATACGCACGAACGAGGGGAGAAGCCGCATCATGTTCATACACAATCCTTCGGTAATGCGGCGCACATTTAGCGCCTACCATCATTTTTCCATAATATTTGTTTTGTATTTCATAGAGCTGATGCAATGCCTGATCATACTGCCGTGGCGTAATATCCGTTAATTCCTGACCTTTCCCGGTACACACGAGAAAGAAGAGGTTAAACACCCTTGCGCCAAGTTTGTAAGAAAACTCAACAATATCAGGAATCTCGTGAAAATTTTCCCTGGTTACGGTCGTCTGTATCTGAAACTCGATACCCTGTCTGCGGCAGGACTCAATCCCATTAAGGGTGTCATCCCAGGCGCCACGAAGACCCCTGAACCTGTCATGTAATGCAGGCTTGACGGAATCAAGGCTAATACCAATGCCCGTTACGCCACTTTCTTTCAGTCTCTTTGCGATATCGTCATCAATCATATTTCCATTGGTGCCCACCACCACCATCATCCCTTTTTTTGAGGCATACGAGGCAAGGTCGTGAATGTCTTTTCTCAACAAGGGCTCCCCACCGGTAAGGATCAGGAGTAAGTTCGGATTCAATTCGGCCATCTGGTCTATAAGCCGGAATCCTTCCTGTGTGCTCAGTTCGCTGGCAGACTGTTTCGTCAATGCGTTGGTATCGAGGTAACAATGGCTGCATCGCAAGTTGCACCGATAGGTTGTATTCCATGAAATTGCGTAGGGTTTAAAATTCATTTTTTCGTTTTTCCATTTGCATCAAATCAGGCCTACGATGCCTTGAAGTTTTAAATGTCTTATGGTAGGAGCCGTCTCCTGACGGCGAATGGCAACTTAAAGCGGCGTGTATGTTACCCTCTCGCCAATTTGAGTCACATAAAACATCGTTTCTAATGAAAAAATGATATAAAATTATGGCAGAAAACACAACACATTTGTTCCTCTCCTATAGTAAGGAACATGCTATGAAAGCGATTGTATTATATTTTGACAGAAGTCTGTGAGGGTGTTGTCACGTGCACCCATAACAAGGATGCAGTCGCCTGGGCTAAGGTGTTTCTTGATTTCAGGAATGATGTTATTTCTTTCTTTTATAAAGAAGGCATTTTTACCAGCTGCTCTTACCCGATTAATAATATCGGCAGATGAGATGCTCATATCAGCAGTACCACCGGCATAGTAAATCTCCGGCATGTAAAGGACGTCGTGGAGTGAAAGCGCCTTTATGAATGTATCAATAAACTCTTCTTTCATGAAACTTGTGGGACCGTATCCATGCGGCTGAAAGATGGCAATTACCCGTTTGCAACCAAGTTTAACTGCATTAATCGCGGCCATGACCTTTTCCGGATTGTGAGCATAGTCGTCGATCACCTTTACCCCATGTACCTCTCCCACAATATCCATCCTCCGTTGCACGCCCTTAAATTGCCTGAGCGCAGCGGCTATCCGGTCATCTTTAATACTAAGGCTCCGTGCAACTGCAATTGCCGCAAGCGCATTTGACACATTGTACATACCGGGCAAATTAATCTCAAAAAACTGCCCGTTTAAATCAAAGGTAGACTGAAACGGCTTGCACCGTATATTTTTTGGACGTATATCAGCGCTATTGTTTATCCCGTAGGTAAGAATATTTTTATGATCAAAATTCACCCTCTTCAGGTTTGGACAATCAACATTTAAAATGAGCGACCCATTGGTTTTCTGGGAAAAGGTTTTAAACATTTCTGCTACGATATCAATGGTCTTATGGTCTTTGGAGAGGCTCGTAAGAACGGATATTTTTGGGGTGTACAGGACAATACTGCCATCACTCTCGTCTGCCTCAATGGAGATAATATCGGAAGCGCCTGTCTTTGCATTCCCCAAAGAGATAGTATTTACATAGTTTTTGATACAACCGCCAACGATAACGGTAGGCGATAAGCCGGCCTGGTCGAGGATATATCCCACCATACAACTCACGGTAGTCTTGCCATTCGTCCCCCCTATCGCAATTCCATACTTTCTGTTAAACATCTCCGCCAGAATGTCGGCACGCTTGATAATTGTTTTATTTAGCAAAAGCGCCTTTTTAACGTCGGGGTTGTCTTTTTCAATGGCAGAGGAAACGACGAGAAAATCCGTCTTTTCAGTAACGCTGGAACCATCCTGGTGGTGGAGTGAAATACCCTGTGATCTGAGTTTTGAAAATAAATCAGGAGTAATCTGTTTATCATAGTTCCTGTCCGAGCCGCTGACAGCGTGTCCCCATTTGTTAAGCACCTGGGCAATGGCGCTCATGCCAATGCCGCCCACGCCTACGAAGTGGTATGAAAATTTCCCTGAGTCTTCCTTCACAGAAATTGAGTTTTCTGAATTTCGATATATTCTTTTATTGACCGTGTTGTTTATTAAATTTTTCAGAACTATACAGCATTCAATTTGAATTGTCAAAATATTTCTCTTCATTCTTGACAACGCAAATGATTCATTCTAAAATCGACTTTCTTCTTTTTTTACCTTTGTTACGGAAGGGAATGCGTGGCTATATTAGGAAAACATATTATTCTTGAAATGTGGGGATGTTGTAAGGATATTATCGACAACGTCGAAACCGTGAAAGAAACTCTCACGAAGGCAACCGAAGTAATACAGGCAACGCTGGTAGATGTGGTATGCCATCAATTCAGTCCATACGGTGTAACGGGCGTGGCCATCCTTGCCGAGTCGCATATCTCTGTTCATACCTGGCCAGAATACGGATATGCTGCGGTAGACATCTTCATCTGCGGGAATATCATTAACCCGCAAAACGCCGCTTCCTATATAACAAGGGCATTTCAGGCAAAAGAAACCTCTCTTTTAGAGTTAAAGAGAGGAGATTTTTCGACGAGGGGAATCCATAAAGGCATCGTACAGGAGCAAATACATGATTCGCCCCTTCATTCCGGAATTTAGGTAAAACATTATGAATACTCAAAAGGAAAAACCTCCAACGCACTGGCTCGATGATTATTTTAATACTTACGAAATCCATAAACACGCCTTTAAAAATGTATTACACCAGATTGAATCAGATATTCAAAAAATTACCATCGTCGATACGTATAATTACGGAAGATGCCTTATTCTCGACAACGAATTCCAATCTGCAGAGATCGACGAATTCATTTACCATGAGGCGCTCGTTCATCCCTCTCTTATTTTGCATCCCTGCCCCGAACACGTGCTTATCATAGGCGGGGGCGAAGGGGCAACCTTACGTGAGGTACTCAGATATAAGACGGTAAAAAAGGCCGTGATGGTTGATATTGATAAGGAAATGATTGCGTGCGCGAAAAAATTTCTCCCTACGTTCCATGCCGGTGCATTTGACGATAAACGTACGGAACTTATTATCGGGGACGGCAGAAAATATCTGGAACGGACGCAGGATCAATTTGATGTAATCATTATAGATGTAAACGACCCCATGGAAGGCGGTCCTGCCTATATGCTCTTTACGGTGGAACTCTACCGGATTGCTGCTGAGAGAATCAAAAAAGATGGAATACTCCTCGTACAGTCTGGCGCTGCATCCCTTACGGAGAATGAATCGTTTACCAGCATTTGTAACACCTTAAGCACGGTATTTCCTGATGTATTTCCGTATGTTACCTATATCCCCTCGTATGCATTGCAGTGGGGGTATGCCATGGCAACCCATAACCCGGCCAATCTAGATATTACCGGGGCGGAGATTGATAACAGGGTTACTACGCGACTCACGAGTACGCCTCGTTTTTATGACAGCATTACCCATCACGCCCTCTTTAATCTGCCCAAATACTTGCGAACTGACATTCAGAAACAGACTCGTGTAATACGGGATCAAAACCCGCTCCAGGAAAACTATCCCGGCATTCCTCTAAAATAAAGGAAACTACAGATTTCACCGATTGTGCAGATGGGAAATATACAGTACGAGGTAACGTATACCGGCAACGAAGTTTGTATCGTAAGACGATAGAGGATGACAACCCAACTCGTACCCAAACTCTTTTTGGGAACTCAATGACAGGGAAACTTTTTTCGAGAATATTTTTTTATAATTCTTAGCGCAGCTACTCCGCAACCAAATCCCCTGATCAAAGGGAAACAACCCCCTAAGTCCCCCTTTTCGTTCGACTGAGCTCACGACGAAGTCTAAGGGGGATTTCAGAGTGTCTCACTTAACAAAGGGGGTGAAATCGATACCGATTGAACCACCAAAGACTTTTTCCAAATTTTATTATCTGCGTAATCTGAGAAATCTGTGGTTTCAGTGGTTTCAAACGTATTTCATCTTCGTATTGTATTCCATCTCTATTAACCACTTTTTGATGTGGACTCCTGATGCGTAACCCGTCAGACTTCCATCGGAACCAATAACCCTGTGGCAGGGAACAACGGGCGGAAGAGGGTTTTTATTATTGGCCATACCCACAGCCCTCACGGCAAGGGGGCTTCCAATCCGCTCTGCAACCCATTTGTAGGTACGGCATTCACCGTACGGGATTTCCCGTAGTTTTTCCCATACCTTTACCTGAAACGGGGTGCCGCCTCTTAAATCCAGGGGAAAATCGAAGATTACCTGTTTACCATCGAAATACTCTTTTAACAGAGATACTTCGTAGTGTAAGGCAGGGTCATTCCTTTGAACTATTAGATCTGCAACTCTTTGAAATGGTTGAAGAAAACTTTCTGCCGTATAGTGTGGAAATGATATCCGGCAGATTCCCTGTGTACTTTTTGCGACGTACACATCACCTATCGAAGTACAAAAGCTGCCAAAAAAAATTGTTTCTAATCTATTTTTTTGAACCTTTATTTGCATCCTTTTTATCAGCATCTTTACCAGAAGCCTTGCCGGCGCTCTTCCCGGCGCCTTTACCGCCAAATGCAACCATGTATCCCTTGCCAAAACCCATGATAATCAACGTAAGCAATAGCAGAGGAATAAGAGCCGCTATCGCAAGGACGGTAATTTCCCAGAATTCCGTAATACAGAAACTCCACCACCTCTGCCCCAGCAAATGCAAACCTATTTTTTCGAGTATAAAGAATATAAAGGAAAGAATAATAAATCCAATAATGAGATGCTTGATGTCCTGTTTTTGCGGCGACAGGGAAACGGTAAAAATAATAATCGTTAACAGAAAAAGGATATGTCTTATCCTGCCAATCTGCAGTTGATTTATCAGGGTGCGAAAGGTATTCCACACCGCATGAACCTCATGCTGAAGCATAGAAAGAAAACCACTGAGGGTAAAATAACTTCCCTGGGGGGCGGCATTGTGAAAATGAATAGGGTTGGAGAGTATCACCGATATAAGAAGGATCAGCGCCGCACAGCCAAAGAAAGGCGCTGCAACGATGAGAAAATCAAACACAAAACGGATCCTGGGCTTGTCATATTTAATCCCTGTGCTTGAAGGAGAGAATACATTGAGTTCTTTAATAGTCGTACCTGTGGCAAGACATAATAATGCATGACTCAATTCGTGCACAATTGTACCGGGCAGGAGAAATCCGCGAATCAAGCCGTTATTCGCATACTTTATCCACAATCCATACGTCGCGAGACTGAGGAAGATAATCAGGATAAGATTTAGTGCAAGAGCAAAGTATACCATAGCGCAGGAAATACCAACCCCCTTTCTCTATTATTTGACGGATGCAGTAGGGGCGAAGCATTTGAAAAACTCAGGATAATTCAAATGCAACTCAAGGATTCAAATGCTTCGCCCCTACGTTTCAAAAAACTAAATTGTTACATATATGCTTACAAATCGCCAACTAGATTAGCAAAGGCACTGGGGTATGTCAATCCAAAAAAGAAAACAGAAAAAATATTTTGCAATTTGGAAAAGAAATAGTATAGTATGACATTCTCAGATTTTATGTGAAACTTTTTGTGGATGTATGCTTTAAAAAACCAGGACAAAATTTTTTATAGTTTTGTTTTCCGGGTGAATATTGTACATCTCAAATCATAAATCAGAAATTCATCATGGGGACGTAGCTCAGTCCGGGAGAGCGTCTCGTTCGCAACGAGAAGGTCGGGGGTTCGATTCCCCTCGTCTCCATTTTAACTTTCTGATACTATAAGATACTATCTCTTTCCTGTGGCGCATTGGCAACCGTCACTTCTGTTCGTGCTCTGCATATCAATTTTTAACTTCTCTCAATCTGCACGAGAATAACCCCAAGCCATTTGAAATTGCTTTAGCAAATACCGTTCTGTTGAAGAGCTTCTTTGCAAACTTGAAGAGGTAAATTAAAAAAAAACCTTGCTAGTTAATCATTTCAAAATTATTTGCTTTAAATGTAAAAAAGTAAGTTCAAATATATGCCTCTGTAACGATAAATAAAAAAGGAGAATATATGAAAAAAAACGTATTGGTTATGCTCGTATTGGTTTGTTTGTCCGGTTGTGCCACGGGTCAGAAGATGTCTAGTTTGAGTCCCGGAATGCCAAAACAAGAAGATGGCAAGACGATTGAGGATTATAATAAGGCAATTGCATTAGACCCAAATGATGCCAATGCCTATACCAATCGTGGGCTTGCCTATGGTAAGAAAGGTCAGATTGACAGGGCGATTGAGGATTATAATAAGGCGATTGCATTAGACCCGAATCTTGCCATAGCCTACAAC
>CAYJME010000162.1:6526-7926 GCA_964370795.1 uncultured candidatus Brocadiaceae bacterium | reverse complement strand
CGTGCCGTAGCGCGATGGGTAGATACGGTTTATTTCGGCCCATTATACCGGATTAAAACGCGCCCTTGCCGCGCACAACCGACCAAACGGTGCGGAGCAGAATCTGCATATCCAACCAGAGCGAGTAATGCTGCACATAATAGAGATCATCTTCAGTATGCAGATGCATCGGCCGGTCGCTGCGTCCGTTCACCTGCCACCAGCCGGTGATCCCCTGCGGCACGGTGAAGCGCTTACGCTGCCACGGCTGATATTTTTCCACCAGGTCAGGCATCTCTGGGCGTGGTCCAACCAGGCTCATGCTGCCAGCTAACACGTTGAATAATTGCGGCAGCTCGTCCAGGCTGGTGCGCCGCAACAGTCGTCCGATACGCGTCACCCGTGGGTCGTTAGGTACCTTGTGTACATACTGACCGTTGGAATCGGAGGAGCCTATCTTTGCCAATTCCCCCGCGGTGTTATTAACCATCGAGCGGAATTTGTGCATGGTGAAAATTCGTCCATTTTCTCCCACCCGGCGCGCTTTGTAAATAACCGGCCCTTGGCTGTCGAGCGCCACAGCCAGACCGATGATCCCCATGACTGGCAAGGTGACAGGCAATGTGAGCAGCACGACTGCCAGGTCAAAGGCTCGCTTGATCATTCGCTGATACTCGCTGAGCGCCGGGGCGCGCAGGTCGAGCATAGGCATTCCAGCAAATTCCTCCACCGAGGCGCGGTGCAAAGTCAGCGAGAAATAATCCGGGATGACCCATACGCGCACCGGAAGGTCATGCAATTCGCTGACTACCTGGTTAAGCCGGGCGTGCGCTGAAGGCGGCAGCGCGAGCACGACATCATCCACTAACTTGTGTTGGATCACCGCCCGAACGCGGTCCATCGAGTCCAATACATCCGAGTATTGGCTGACCTTTTGCAGGTCGTCATCCAAAAAACCGATCAGCTTCATCCCCAGGTCTTTCTGGTTGTTTATGTGCTCGGCGAGTTTTCGGCCGACCACGCCGGCACCCAGGATCAAAATGTGCCGCTGCTGCACCGGGCCAAGCCAGCGCATACGGAATAAAATGCGAACGCCTACTCGCCATAGAAGGGTCGTGATGAAAGCCAACACCACAAATTGGAGAAACAGGAAGCGAGAGATTTCGCGGTAAGTCAGGTAGAGCACGCCCGCCATGGTCACGCTGGCCAGTAGCGCTGCCAGCGTAAGGCTGCCAAATTCATCAACTACCCGCAAGTTGCGTCGACCGTCATATACCGAAAACAACAGGTTGACCAGCACCCATACAATCGGGAAGATAATAAACAACTCGGGCGGGACCACCACTGGTCCGGGGAGGTCGCGCACCGCTTGCAGCGGGTTAAATGCTGGCCGTAGCTGAACAGCCAGGAACAGGCCGAGG
>CAYJME010000162.1:0-6426 GCA_964370795.1 uncultured candidatus Brocadiaceae bacterium | reverse complement strand
CGCTTGCAGCGGGTTAAATGCTGGCCGTAGCTGAACAGCCAGGAACAGGCCGAGGACAACCATCAGTGCATCGATTGCAATGGATAACAGGGCAAAGTTGGTCGAAAATCGTCGGAACATGGGTTAGGAATTAAGCGTCATGTGACTGGTGGGCAGGGCGAGGGCCAGGACTCCTCGCCCTGTGGGAGAGGCTGGGTGAGGGCAGGAAGCTCTTCGCCCTGTGGGAGCTGGATGAGGGCAGGAAGCTCTTCGCCCTGTGGGAGCTGGATGAGGGCAGGAAGAGCTCCTCGCCCTAAAGGGAGAGGTTGGGTGAGGGTAGTAAGCTCCCCTTTCATTGTACTCAATCTCGTTTGTATGCACTATTCTTGCCAACTCTTCAGGAATTGCAGGGTTGCTGCGCTCCCTGTTGGGTCTCCAGCCATTTCCTGCCAGGCTGCCAGCTGCTCCATGCGATCAGGCCATGCGCCAAAAGTGCGAAAAACAACTGTCTGCGGCGCCAACTCGGCTTCCAATTCCGGTATCCAATAAATGCCAGGTCCATAGATTGACCATCCAGCTGTCCCCGGTCCTTGCAGACCCTGCACAGCCAACCCTTGCACCGCCTCTGCCCCCAACTGGCTGGCAGTGGCATAATCGCCATCAGCGGCGGCCAGCTCAGCGCCCCGCCAGTTAAATTCCATTCTCTCCAGACCACTGCTGAAGTAAGCCAACCCAGCCGCGCTGATCAGCGCTCGTGCGCGGCCCAGCTCGGCTGCCTGCAGAGCCTGGCCGGCGCGTTCAAGGATCGCCCCGGCATAGGACCGACGAATAATCGCTTCATCGGTCAGCTCGGTCTCTGACGCAGCAGGAGGGGAGGCGATGCGGAACAGGTCCAGCGCTTTTTGCCGCACAACGCTGCTCTTCCAGAAGTCATCATCTGCCGCTATCGGATTCAAATCCAGCGCTGACCAGTAGGAGCGCAGCGCCCGGTCATTCTCCCCTAATGCTTCAGCAACCATCCCTACATGGAGCGCGGCTAAATCCCAGCGCGGTGCAATGCGGGCAGCTTCCTCAAACTCCGCAAGCGCCTCAGCCAGCCGGCCTTGAGCGCGATACACCGCTCCCAGGTTAAAATGATGCGCCGCGTACGAGGGATCCAGTTGCACTGCCTTCTCCAGGTGAACTGCGGCTATCTCAAGTGCATGGGGGTTGCCTTGCGCGGCATCATTGGCTGCCATTAAACCTGCCTGCGCCTGATAATATGGTGAAAATGGGATAAGCTTGAGCGCATCCTCCATCTTTGCGGTGGCTGCCTGCCATTTGCCTTCGTTTGCCGCAGCAATAGCCTGTAGAGCCGGTGCGCGCACCGCGGCTGCGCCCCATGCCAGCAGGCATACCCCTACCCCCAGTGCTGCAAAAGACCTGCGCGGTATGCGCTGGGCTACCGGCGGGTCGAACGCCAGTGCCGCCCCCAGCGCCAGCGCCAGGTTGATGGAAGCGGCTGGCATATGGTACAGCGCGTCAAACATCCCGTGACCTAGGTATCCGGCCAGCATCAGGGTTGCGCCTAGCACAAGCCCCTGGCTTTCAACTGGCGCAGCCCGGCGGGCGCGAAGTAATGCTCGAAAAGCAGCCCACAATAGCCAGATATACGCTGCCGCACCGATCAACCCGCTATTAGCCAAAACGTCCAGGTGCATATTGTGCGCATGCAGGAAAATATCCCACGGGGGTACCGAAACGGCTTGCATAAAAAACGCGCTGAAGGTATATAGGCCCTTGCCCCAGACAGGGGACTGGGTGAACATATCCCAACCGACAGACCAAAAAAAAGAACGTGCATTTAAAACAGCCCCGCCATGCGTAGGATGGTTGGCAAGCACATTCAGCAGCACCCAACCCGCCGCAACCAGCGCCAGTGCTAATGAAACCAGTAGTGCAAACCCCAACACTTTTCGCCGGCTAAAAAACTTAATCACCGGAGCTAACCATTGCATCCAAGTCTGGCGCTCGATCACTGCCCATACCACCGCGGCAACCGCTAACCCTACCAGCGCCCCACGTGACGAGGCCAGGAAGCTCAACACCACAGCCAAGACGGCATATAGCCCGAGCAAAAACCGCTTGATGACTTCATGCTCTTTTAGCGCCAAACTGACCGCCAGTAGTGCGCAACTAGCAAAATATGCTCCTGTATTATTACCTCCGGGCAGCCGGTAGCTGACCCACGGTAGCCATTCACCTGGAAAGGCCTTTAACCAGATCATATACCAGTTGAGCGCATGTGCAAACAGGTAGATGCCGGCTGCACCGCCGCAAATGAGCAATCCGCTGATAATTTGCCGGCTGCCCCCCGCTTTCCAGTTGATTCCTGTGGTCAAAAGAGTTAATAATAATCCGCTGCCAATCAGAACCAGCCAATACAGCGAGCGGTGCGGCTCGATCGACAGCAATGAGGTTGCCAACAGCGCCAGCCAGAATACAAACACCGGCAAAGCAAGCCGGCTGGTTTGTCCGTGGGTCACGAACCACCAGGCCGCCAGTCCAAGCGTCAAGAGCAGCGGGACGGTGACTCCTGGCAAAAACTCCAGGAAAAACACCGCCACTGTGGCCGCCAGCCAGATGGCGCTGGTTGCCAAAATGAATTTCCAGCGAACTTTACCCAATTGAAGCATCACGCCCCCTTTAAGGGTCCTAATTTTTTATGAATTTTCATTTCGATTTTACAGCCATTAATAAAGGGGCCCGTGTGGAAGGGCGTAGAATTTCTTTAGAAAATCAACGCGCTGCCATTGAACCTGTCATTCTGTACGGGGGGAGGAGTCCTCGTCAAATCGTAACAGACCCAGGCGCTGCAGCAGAACGCACCAAAAGAATACCGGAATCCCAATCAGATAGCGTTTCCATAAACGGCGCGGCTCGATGATTAACCGTCCCAGCCACTCCAGACCATGGTCGGTCATCCAGCGTGGGGCGCGGCGTACCTCGCCGGAGATGTAATCCAAAGCAGCGCCTACCGGCAGAAATACATTCACGTCCAGCCGGCCAAAATTCTCCTGAATCCATTTTTCCTGCATGGGCATGCCAAAACCGACGATCAAAATATTCGGTCTTAGGCTATTAATTTCCTTGATTACCTTTTCATTTTCGGGACTGCCAATGTTTTTTTCAAAATAGCCATGATAAGTACCGATAATGTTGCAGCCAGGATGTTTTTCACGTAAACTATTGGCTGCTTTTTCTGCCACACCCGGCTGCGCACCGAGTAGATATAAGGAAAACCCTTCCATACTGCTCAGCTCGCACAATTGGTCAATCCAGTCCGGCGGGGTGAAGCGGTGCTCCAGCTTTTGCCCGGTCAACCACGCGCCAAGGATTGCTCCAAAGCCGTCGCAAAAAACGATGTCTGAATGATTTAAAAATGAACGAAACCAGGGTGTTGAATGGGCCAGGTTTAATGCATGGATATTGACATAATTCAAGATGCATTTTTGATCGGATTTAATGGATTTTTCAATTATTTTCAACAGAGCATTTAGGGATAAATTATCAATTCCAACCCCAAAAATCCTTATTTTTTCAGTCGGAATTTTAAATAAATTGGCGGGTGCGATACCGTTAACCATTGACTAACCTTTGGTAGAGAGATAAATAACTTTCGACATTATTTTCAATGCTGTATTTCTGGGCGGTTTTATGGCAGGCTGCACGCATTTCCAACAACTTCTCTCTGTTTTCATAAACTAAAAGGATTTTTTCCTTCAATGCCTCTGGTTTTCCTGAATCTACAAAAAAACCAGTGATTCCTTCCTCAATGATCTCTTCAGGCCCACCGCAGCGGGTGGTAATGACAGGTTTTCCATGCGCGAGAGATTCGATTATGACCATACCTAAACCTTCCTTCGCAATGGAAGGAAAAACGAGTAAATCGCAACCCGAAAGAAGATTTTCCTTTTCTTCTCCAGTCACGTGACCGTGGAAATTAATCGCATGGTGTCCCTCATATCGCAACTTAAGCTCAGGCAACTCCGGTCCATCGCCAGCAATATCCAACACAAGCTGGTCATTAACTTCAAATGTAGAATTAAAAGCTTTTAACAAATCTTGAATCCCTTTTTCGGGGTGAATCCGCCCCAGGTAAAGCAGTCTTAATGGATCACCAAGCTTTTTGTCTCTCCTAAGCTGTTCTAACGTTGCTAATTGTGCTTGGCTATAGCCATGCGAATTGGGAATTACCGTGTGCACTGCTTGAGGAAAAAAGCCAAGATCTAGATGGGTTTGCAACAATCCTAGAGATGGCGCTGTAAAGGCACTTATAAATTTCGAGGCTTTCCGCCTGATGCTCTGGTAAGGTCGTAACAACCAGGATTGATTAACTGCCATTTGCCCAATCCGACCACTGAGCGTTCCCTGTGGACTGATCAGTTCATAATCATGGCAGGTATGAATAACTGGAATTCCCAGGTCAAGGGCTGCATTCCATACGCTTGGGGACAATCCTCTAAGTTTATGCACATGAATAATTTCGGGTTTTATTTGTATGATTATTTCTTTTGTTATTCGGTAGACCCATGGGTTCCAGATGTCAATAAACTGCCAAATGGTCTTTTGAAAACCTGATTTATTTTCTTTATCGTGTACCCAGTAAAGGTTATAATTAGGTATCCGATACAGGCAAATTCCGTCTACATTTTCATGCATTAGGGTTTTATCCGGGGAGCTTGTGAGAACTGAAACCTGATTCCCCCTTTCGACTAATTGCCGGGCCAGTAGGTATGGAACTGTAGCAGCACCCCCACCAAGGGTTGGCTCATAAAGGAAGGAAATTAATAAAATATGGTGCATGACAACCTAATATTATCATACGGGTATTATTGTAAAACAGGAGCAATAAGTGTTCCCAAAATTTTTGTCACCCTTACCGGTATTTTTTAATTTGTTGATAAGTTAAAAATTTTTTTATATAAGGAATAATGAGTCGAGGTATTACAAGAATCCAATTCTTCCTTATTGAAGTGAGTTTGCGGATTACTTCTCCTTTATCTCGAATTGGGACATATATCATCAAAATCCCGAATGACTGGGCTAAGACTTTCTGCTCTAACGGTTCGATTTCTCTGGAACTGCTGAATTTCTCCTTAAATAATTGCCAGAGGTCTAAGAATTGAAGTAATGTAAACTGGATGTCAATTTTGATGGTTTTATAACTTTTAGTGTCCAATGATGTAAGCAAACATAAATTTTTAACATCGAAATCTGAAAGTTCTTTATCGAGGAGAATTTTTATATTTTCTCTGGCAATAATAACTTGATTACTTTGTTGTATCTCTCGTTTTGTCGTTGAAATACTATTCTGATGAACCCGGTAATAAACCAAGGTGTCTTCCAGATTAAATCCATCTCCATGCTTCAATATGTCTGACCAAAAGCCATAATCTTCAGCGGGTTGAAAGGCTGGATTATGAGCAACCCCATAACTTTTGATGATTTCCATTCTTGCCATCACCGAGGATGAAACGAATGGTGATGTGAACAACGATTTCCATCTAATTTCAATATCGGCCAATGGCATTTTTTGTAAGCAAATGTGGTCTCCAACCTCATTAATTATCATTGCCGAAGAGCCACAAATTCCAGTTTTTGCATGTTTTTCCAGCAAGGCAACTTGTTTTACAATCCGGTCTGGCAGTGCAATGTCGTCTGCGTCTAGCCTGGCAAAATACTTGCCGTTTGCCAGGGAAACACCATAGTTTAAACTTTCTGCTGCTCCTTTATTGGCCTGGGATCGGAAAATTATTCGATCTCGATATTGTTCAAGAATGTCTTTTGTCCGGTCAGTGGAACCATCATTAATGACAATAATTTCAATTGGGGAGTAAGTCTGATTTATTACTGATTGAATGGCTTCTTCAATATATTTTTCGCCGTTGTAAACCGGCATAATTACACTTACCAGGGGATTTGCGTTCATTAATTTTTTACCTTGACCCAGGAAGAGGGAATTATTTTCGATAACTCCCTCAGTGGCCTTTTAGACCAGATTTCGGGTGCAATCACAATTTTTTCTGGGTAATTCCCTAGCCAAGCCCCCCACCAGCTGAACGAACTGTTAGCAATGATATTGTGTTTGCATTGGGACATTAACCATAATTCGTAAACATCGCGATTTGGCAAGTTTAGGTCAATTATATGTTTTTCCATTTCCGGATAAAAGTTTTGTTTAACCCAGGAAATATCATCACTGAAGATATAGAATTTGGGTTTATTTATGCGTTCCATTATTAGATTGATTGCTTTTTTATAATATTCATCAGATATCACCCCTAATATGTTATTAACCACTGAATCTGAGATGTAATCCCCTCGCCTAATATGAATGGATATAGATGACTCTGAGGACATCAAATCTCCTAATGCTTGAACTTCTGTTGGCAGAGAGGTCTTGAG
>CAYJME010000161.1:0-7947 GCA_964370795.1 uncultured candidatus Brocadiaceae bacterium | reverse complement strand
CTATACCTTAAATAATCAATATGAAGGCGTATAAACGTGAGGAAGGCAGGAAAGACAGAAAGTGTAGAAACGGCGTAGACAATGGAAATGAGCGTTTTGACTTGGCAAAAAGAGGCAGAGGGGTATGGAGGAGTGTTGAATTGTTTATATGATACGGAAAACATGGCCTCATTGGATGTGATCTGCTCTCTGATTCAATCAGGTAGTGTGAGTAAGAACATTTCGGTTCAGCCTGCAAACCAGCAGGATGTAAGGCAAAGTGGTACTTCTCCAAATGTAGAGCGAAGAGGTTCTTCGCTATTCACATACATCTAAATATATAGACGCCTCATGGAAGGATAACAGCGCCAATGAGACGGGCTTCCTGCTAGAGAGGAAGAATGGCGATTGTGCATCTGTCAATGCAGGGGCACTCAGGGTTACCGCAGGTCTAAATAAGACAACGTACAGGGACTTCAGAAATATGTATTCATATCGGACAAGGGCATACACACGTTCGTATGCGCAGCCATACGCCTATGGATACTCTTCCTCTACAAATTGTGCACAGGCGAAAGCGCCGTAATAACTACCGGTTTCTCAATGACGATGAATCAAATAATTGGCTCGTGAGTATAGTTGTAAAGCAGGAGGGCGAAGCCCCGCTTCGCCCTCCTGCAAGGTATAGGAATATTGATGTGGTAGGAGCCAACTCCTGTTGGCTTGCGGATGACATGTAAATACATTATTTTTCTTTTTTCCTGAGTTCATTCATGGCCGATTGCAGAATTTAGCTAAAAACCCAAACCGTTAAAGTATTTACAATTTTTACAATGATAGATATTATTTTGTTGACATATTAGTTTTTTTATTTAAAATTATGAGACTGAGTCTCAGTATCTGTATTGGGTAATTTCAAATGCATAGGTTTGCTATTTTTGGGCGATAGGGGTAGCAAGGCTAATGCTTCGTCATGAGCGAAGTGGCACTTCGCTCTACATAAAAACTCGTTGCGGTCGGCAACCGAATTTGTTTTACTGGTTATTTATATGGAGGAGTGAAATGTCTGCACTTATTGTTGGTGGCGACCATTTGGGAAGTATTCCAAAAGAACTTGACAAAATTGGGGTGAATGAAGTCCGTCATTTGACCGGTCGCAGCGGTCAGAAGATTCGGGACGGTATTCCTGAAACAATGGATTTTATTATCCTGCTCTATGACTTCGTGAATCACAACCTTGCGCATAAGATAAAGGGTATGGCTGAAAACAAGGGAATACCCATCGTGTATGCAAAAAGGTCATGGGCATCAATACATCAAAAACTAAAAGAAGGCCAGAAACAGTTTAAGAAAGTAGGATTACAACTTCCTTTAAATTAATGAAAATATGTATGCAATATGAGAGACGTTTGTTAATGAGTGATACTCAGTATTTTTTCAAAAGTACGTAATTGGGCATGAAGAATTGATGCATTCGAGAAGGTTCCTATAAGCTTTATTTATTATAAATTTAATGGATTTCAAGGTGTTTAACAAAGTGTTTGTAAATGCAGATTTTTTCTGATACTATTTTTACCATTATAAATACTATGAAAAAAAGTCAACTATTAATTTACGGATGTGCCATTTTATTAATCACGGTATTTTTTACAACGGTGATGACTGGATGCGCCACGACGGGTTCCGGGCGCAGGAGTATGACGGGCGTTTCCCGTTATTTTGATAAGGATGTAAATACCGTATGGGATGCAGTTATTCAGGCGGCAGAGGGGATTCCGCTTGATGTCAGGGATAAAGAAAAAGGTCTTTTGAGAACGAACTGGGTCGTGGGACGATCAACAACAAAAACGAGCGGATTACTCCTGGAAGGTACCTGGCAGGAACGATACCGTTTCCATGTCAGGGTTGCTGGGGAAGGAGGCAAAACATACGTTTCCATAAATGCACAGATGGAAGATAAACCCCCGGGTGGAAGCGCTGCTTACCGATGGAACCGTGTTGAATCAGATGGGTCACTGGAACAGGATTTTTTGAAAAAATTAGAAACTATTCTGGGAAGTAAATAAAAGTGAAATATTTTTTTGTACGATTGGTATCTTTGTCTGTCATGGTGGTAGTGTCTTTTTCCCCTATTTCAAAGGCTCAAACAGAACCGGAACCAACCGATAATTTTCAGTTACAGACTTACCTTACTGAAGAACAAGCCCTGGCGCTTATCTTTCCTGAGTGCGAAGATATTCTGACGGATGAACTCATCCTGACCGCCGATGAAAAACAAAATCTCGAAAAAATTCTCAGCAGAAGGCTTTACGAAGATAGATTTACGGTATATATAGGGAAGAGGACTGGTGTTATCCAACGATATGCGATTATTACGGAAGAGGTTGGTAAATTCCATCCTTTTTCGTTTATTGTCGGCGTTAATACGGATGGAAAGATTAGCAACGTTGCAGTGCTTGTCTACCGTGAAAGTCGTGGTGGAGAGGTTGCAAGGAAACGTTTTCTCTATCAGTTCCCTGGTAAGTCTCTCAAAAATCCTATCCGCATTAATAGAGATATTATTAATATTACTGGCGCTACTATGTCCGCGCAGTATATGTGCATGGGTGTAAGGAAGGTGCTTGCCGTTCTCAATGAATACTACCTGAGCGGCAAGAAAAATGTAAGTGATGTGAAATTGGTGGATTCGCGTGCTACGATAATAAATAAGAACAAGAATCAGGAACTAAAACTCCTGAAACAAACACGCATGATTATGGGAACCTTTGCAGAGGTATCCACATACTCAAATGATGAAAAGTTGGCAGGGAGAGCAATTGACGAGGCGTTAAATGAGATGGAACGCATGGACCGAATCATGAGTAATTATAAAAGTGACAGTGAACTATCTCTCATAAACAAGAACGCTCCAAAATTGTCCACTCCCTGTGGCGCTGAACTCCTGGATGTTGTGGAACAATCTATCTATTATAGCGAAATGAGCGGAGGCGCCTTTGATATCACGGTATCTCCTCTTGTCGGCCTCTGGGGATTTTTTAGCGGAAAAGAGCGTGTTCCCTCTGACAAAGAAATCGAAAAAATCTTGCCAGCCGTCTCGTACAAAAATATTGTAATCAACAAGAGTACTGATTCCAAAAAACCCGGCTCCGTTTCATTTAAAAATCCGCAGACACAGATAGAACTGGGCGCTATTGGAAAAGGCTACGCGGTAGATAAGGCGCTGGGAGTTATTAAAAAATATGGTATTGATAACGGTTGTGTTAACCTCGGTGGGAATATATACGTCCTGGGCGTTCCGCCGGATAAAAAAGGGTGGAATATTGGTGTGCAACATCCCAGAAAAAGGGGTGAAATTCTGGGTTATCTGGAGCTCAAAGACGAGGCCACAGCAACGTCGGGCGATTATGAGCGGTTTTTTGAGGTCAAGGGGAAACGGTATTCACATATTGTAGACCCCAGGACGGGAAGGCCAGTAAACAGCGGTACCATTGCAACAACGATTGTTGCCCCAACAGGCACACAGGTAGACGCATTATCAACCAGTGTCTTTGTGCTGGGACCGGAAAAAGGTTTGAACCTTATAAAAAAGAGTCCCGGCGCAGAGGCCATGATTGCTTATGAAAAGGATGGTAAGCTGGCGATTGACATGACGCAGGGATTCAAAGAAAAATTCACGAAAACCGGTAATTGGTAAAAGAAAAGTAACCACAGATTTCTCAGATTACACAGATAATAATTTGGCTCTTCGGGAAGTTGTGTGGAGACAACCGCGAGAATCAAATACCTTTGCGATCAAGGTATCTTTATGTAATTTGAGGCTTTAGAATCTGTGCAAAAAGTCAATCATCGTGTCATTGCGAGGGTTTTTTCCGAATCAATCTCCTGGAATTATTATAATGAGGGAAAGATTGCTTCGTTTCACTCGCAATGACACCTAAGACTCGACTTTTTGCAATCGTATCGTAATGTCATAATTTGTATGATCATATCTGCGTAATCTGTGAAATCTGTGGTTTCAAAAGTAGTTTATGAAGGAGTAAGCAATGTCGAACGGCATGTGGTCAATTCCAACGAGTAACAAGATTTTTTTTACCTTTTTTCTATTCATTATAGCTACTGCTGTTGGAATTGGTTTCTTGAATTATTATGAGAGGACGGGGCTTTCTCCACAGAAGACCGTACGTTATTATTGCGGCGACAAGGAGGAAGACATTTCTGCGCCCGTATCACCTGAAGAAAACAAGGCAAAACTGGAGGAAGGGTTCTTTTTCCCGAAATCCTATCGTGAACTGCTCGAAGTCACCCACAGCCATATTTTTTCCATACCCATAGTCATATTTATCCTTTCCCGTATCCTTGCAATGACGCATACCCGGGAAGGATTAAAGATTACCATTTACGGTACTTCATTTATGGGTATCATCCTGAACCTGGCATCTCCATGGCTCATAAGGTATGTATGTCACCACTTTGTCGTGGCATTCGTCATTTCTCATATTTGTCTCATCCTGAGTTTTGGGGCATTCATCTTTATTCCCTTATATGAAATGTGGTTTAGAAGAGACCACGACATGCTCTCTGAATGATGCAGAGGAATTTCAATACAAATCGTAGGGCGGGTAATAACAGTTCAAACCGTTTAAACCGTTTAAACCGTTTAAACCGATTAAGCCGTTTGAACGGTTTGAACGGTTATAAGGCCTGATTTATTTTTACTCCAGATTTGAGTGTCGTTTGTGCATGTCCTTCTCTGAACTGTTCAGCCTGGATACGAGGGAAAGGATAATTCCGTCCAGATACACGAGGCACGCCTGTTCAAAGAGGGTGCTTCGAAACTGAATAGAGCCGTCATTTTTATAATTGGTGCTTACTTCCTGCACGGGTAATTCAATAACGATATTTGCCAGTTTTGCAAGAGGTGAATTTTTTTGGGAGGTTACGGCAACGATGGTTGCATGTGCCTTTTTAGCCAGACCGGCAATGTAGCAAGTTATATGGGTACTGCCCGAACTGCTGCACGCTATCAGCAAATCGCCTTTGTCGATATTTGGCGTTGTGGCATCCCCGACGCAATAGGCATTTATGCCGATATGCGTGAGTCTCATGGCAAAGGTACGGGATACAAGGCCCGAACGTCCCTGGCCTGTTACAAAGACATTTTTTGCCTGGATAATCGAAGAAATAAATTGTTCATAAGGTATTTCTTCGATTTTTTCAAGTACGGAGCGGATTTCATCCAGAATAATTTGTGTGGCGGCCTTGATTCCCAGGTACTCACCTACCAACTTCAATGTACAATCCTCTCAAAATTTATTTCCCTGTTTTAAACCTGAAGGTTTGAGTTACGCTCTGGACAGATTTAGTTACTATACCAGAATTTATCTATACCACTTTAAAAATTTTAATTTTATCATGCCCTATCAAGTATTTCAAGAAACTGTATTCTCCAGAGTCCCCCGATTTTCTGATATTTATTTTTATTGCTCTCTCTCATACCCTATGTTAGAATCTTAAAGCTTAAGTATAACAAATATAACAAATTAGGCACAGATATTTTGAACCTGTAATTTTTACTTTACTCTTGATAAAAAAGGAGCGTTTTCATGGGGGGGTTTCTCAGTACACTTATTAGTCTTTATGAAATTGCGTTGCTTATAAGAATTGTTCTTTCATGGGTGCCGCACAATCCGTACAATCAGGCAATAAGATTTCTTTTTAAAATAACCGATCCTGTCTTAATTCCTGTACGAAAAATCATCCCGCCTTTCAAAGGTATAGATTTTTCCCCTGTTGTTGTATTCTTTGCCCTCGGTATCATTAAAAAAATGGTCGGGGGCGTAATTTAATTTGATTCATGCAGTTCCCAAAAAGTTGATCGTTATGGATGTCGACGGCGTCCTGTTTAAAGGACAATTCATCCTCCACCTCTCGCGTTCCCTCGGTAGGTTGATGTATACCAGAACGGCTATCCTGTGTCTGCTTTTCAATCTGAATAAACTATCCATTCGGGAACTCCTTACGCGGGTATATGCAGAATTTAAAGGTATGTCGCTTGAGCAGCTTCAAACGGTTTACAAAAATATGGGTGTGATACATCATGCGCGGGAAACCGTGGAGTCGTTATGTAATCATGGTTATCAGGTCGTTCTTATCAGCAGCGGGGTGCCTGATATCTTTGTAAAAGACCTGGCAATACGGTTATCGGCGCATGACGGTTATGGCGTCGAGATCGGCGCCAATGATAAAAAGCTAACGGGGGAGGTATCCGGACGTTTGTCTCAGCCACAGGGAAAAAAGGAGCTTATTGAAGAGATACTCAACAAAAATAATCTCACATGGAAAGATGCCATTGTCCTCGTCGATGACCGCAACAATCTCGATATCATGTACAAAGCAGGCATTAATATTGGTATCAATGCCCACTATGCGGTGCGACGGCGTGCGCATTACCTGATTGACAGCGGGAATCTGGCAGAGGTACTTGATATTTTAAATATCGAAGACGCCGATACCTATGCAACCCTGTTTGCCGGCATGCGCAAGCAATTTACATTTTCATGGTATCAGGAAATGAGGAGGAAGGCCCTCCATATTCTTATTGCGTTTGTACCCTTGTTTTCTGGCTTCTTGTACTTTCCAACTCTTGTGGCGCTGTTTTCGTTAATTGTTGTTTATATGATTTCAGAGTTCCTGAGAATAAATGGGTATTCATTTCCCTTCTTTGGGAAGATTACACGATCGAGCATCCGTAAGGCAGAGGAACGGGGTTTTGCTTTTGGACCGGTAACCCTCGTTTTGGGGGCGATGTTGTCTACCCTATGTTTTTCCGCATCCATTGCAAGCGCGGGTATCTGGATTGTGGCCTTTGCCGATACGGCTGCCACACTGGTAGGAAGGAAACTGGGGAACCATCGGCTTCCTTATAATAAGAAAAAGAGCCTTGAAGGTACGCTGGCCGCATGGATTGTGGCTTTTTTTTGCGGACGTGTCTATTTTCCCCTATTTCCTGCTTTGCTTACGGCAAGTTTTTCCAGTATGATTGAATCATTACCCCTGAGGGCTTTGGATAATTTATTCATACCTCTTGGCACGGGAATTCTCTTGTGGTGTCTTGGGTATACATAAAAATACTATGTGGGGAATTTGAATAGTACGAGGGTGGTATAGACAACCCCCTGAATCCCCCTTTATTAAGGGGGACTTGGAAAATCCCCCTTAGAAAAGGGGGCAAGGGGGTTGTATTCGCGTCCATTCAGAATACAGGCAGAACTGTTACGGGCGGGTTGATCATGTAAAAACTCTCTATAATCGAGCGGGTGAAACCGCTCTTACTACATTACTCTTTAAATAGGTTACGGGTATTATGCGAATTATGGGAATTGATTATGGTGAGAGGCGCATGGGGATGGCAATCAGCGACCCTCTCGGAATTACTGCACAGGGACTTCCAACGATTGAACGCACTCATCTCGATGAAGATATAAAGAAGATCGTCCAGCTTATCCGCGAAAACGATGTTTCAGAGGTTGTTGTCGGCTTGCCCAAACACATGAATAATTCATTAGGGGAAAAGGCGCAGGCCGTTCTTGCTTTTATTGAGCTCTTAAAGAAATTTATCAACGTGCCAATCTTTACGCTCGATGAACGTCTCAGCACTGTCAGGGCAGAAAGGGCGCTTCTGGAAGGAAACCTTTCCCGAAAAAAACGGAAGGTTCGGGTTGATATGGTTGCCGCACAGTTGATATTGCAGGATTATTTAGCAAGGCGGCAGACACAGCCATCCGAATCATCTTCTACTCAGGGTGATTAGTTTGATGGCATGTTCATTGCCTAGGAATATTCACCTGAAAATCCATTTTTATGCTCCCTTGTGACCGTTTTAAGTCATGGATGTTTCATTTTATTTATGCGGTTTTCTTGTTTGTAGTGACGACTGAAGTCGTCACTACAAACGTTATAGTATTACTC
>CAYJME010000160.1:1688-8006 GCA_964370795.1 uncultured candidatus Brocadiaceae bacterium | reverse complement strand
GCCGGCGTGTTTTTTTTCTATAATCATGTCATCCCTTCGGGATTTTCCTTTTTCGCTGAATAGTTACATCGGTTTTTAATACGTGCCGGTATAAAAACAAAAGGGCGTTAAACGCCTGGTTTTGGGAAGAAGCCGAGACGCGGCATTGCACGGCCAGAAAGCGTATGAAATCCTTCACATCGGATGGATTTAATTCAGAAGGTTTCTTGCTTTTTGTAAAGGCTTGGAACTTCCGCACCCATGTAGAATACGATCTCAATTAATTTGATCATAAAATGTTTAAGGGTTTCCCTTTCAGCATACCCGTGACAGTATTTATGGCAAAAATCGAGGTAATATCGCAACCACTTCTTGTAATTATTATGAATGGAAGCCGGAACCGATTTTTTACTCAGTAGTATGCTGTATTTTGTAAATAAAGCAGCAGGGATATTGTTCCTGAATACTTATCCTATTTCCTGTTATTACTCAATATGCGTTGCTAACGAGTTAGAAATTGTATTTATGATGACTTCATATGTCAACTTACATGTTTTTTTTATTGACAAATGCTATACCTTTTTGCTAAAAAAGCAGAAAACTTGTTAATAACATTGTTAGGCGTAAAAGCAGGAATGGAGAAAATGAACACGACCGAAAAAGGTGATCGGCTTGAAGATCAGGTTTTCGCCGTGTTCGGGACGCAAATATCTGAGGATAACTTTGTTTTCAAACGTGATTGCTGCAAAATCCACAAGAAGAAAGGCTACTATTCTAAAGACCGAGAAAAAGAAATTATTTTTGATGTATCTATAGAAATCACGTTTCCAGGGCAAAAAGATTACTCGATTCTGATTTTAATCGAATGTAAAAACTATAATCATAGTGTTCCTGTAGACGACACCGAGGAATTCTTTGCAAAAATACAGCAGGTGTCTGGGGCAAACATTAAAGGAATAGTTGTTTCTACCAATTCATTTCAAGAAGGTGCGTTCAAGTTTTCTAAGTCAAAGGGCATTGGCCTATTGCGCTACTTTGACAAGGACAACTTGGAATGGGTGCTTACAAGGTCTCCATCCAGCATTGTGTCTACAAGCCACTCAATGACAGAATGGTCAAGTGCATACAACGGACTCAGAAATCAAGATTACAAAAGTAGATATTTTGATTGGTATGGTTACGTTTGTGAAACTTACACAATTTCGTCGAATCATTTTTTCTCTTCGTTAATAAGAAATGGTATAGATAAAAATCTAGCAGAATCTCTGGCAGAGGTTGAGCAAGGGCTTGCTACCAAACAGCTATCGGTGCCGTATAGAGAAATTCATGAAATTGAAAATATATGCTCGAGCATGCTAGATGAAGTCGGTTATCAAGAAGGTGCGGCTCCTTTGGATGCGTTATGTTCTTTTCTATCTGAACGCAATAATTTAATGGTCGAAAGAAATGTTAATCTTGCGAAAGGGGTATTAGGAGAAATAACTTTCAGCCCCAATGTGATTAGAATTGATGATTCTCAGGCAGCCTCGATCCCCAGAGTTAGGTTTACATTGGCTCATGAGATAGGACACCTTCTGCTAGGGCATAGTGAGTATATGGATCATGAATCCTGTCACGATGAAGATATTGAGATAGAAAGTCCTGTCACTATAGGAATCAAAGACGTATCCCGTATGGAGTGGCAAGCAAATTACTTTGCTTCATGTTTGTTGCTTCCATCAAAACAGTTTACTAGACAGTTCCTTATCGAAGCAGTGCTGAACGACCTGTCTGACAAGGGTTATGGTTTGCTTTACGTCGATCAGCAACGCTGTAACATTGACACGTATCACAAAGTGACTACGCCACTTATGAACCGGTTCGAAGTTTCGAGGAGCGTCGTAAAACTTCGATTAAAGAAACTCGGCTTTTTAAATGAACCAGAAAATGCGCCCAACGTCAAATGACTAATACGCCTGAGCAACTGTGTCTTGATCTCATGGCGGCGATACGAGACCGTCTGGATGCTATCGAGAGGCTCGCTTCGAGCGCAGGCGGAGATTTTGCTCGCGCCGAGGCCGCTGCCTTTCAAGGTAGGAAAGTGATTGAAGGTATTGCTTTTGCCTGCCTCGTTGCAACAGAGAAAGGGTTGAAGCATATCCCGCGAGATGCGAAAGGCCACTGGAATGCCGAATCCATTCTGACGAGTCTCAGTTCAAAGAACATCAACACCTTTCCTAGCCCAAGCATTATTCGCAACCCAACCGAGGAAGAGCGCTCTCGCGACAGCGTGAGCGTCGTAATTGAAGGGGTGCCAGAGCGCAGAATCTCCACCCAAGATTTCATCGCTATGTATCAGCGAATGCACCGTTGGCTACATGAACTGAACCCTTACGTCGCAAAAGATCGTGCAACGTTCTATTCGATCAATGGGCAGCAACTATGGGCTGACTTGTCAGCAATTGCCCGCTTCATTGAACGTCATTTCATTTCCATCAAGGGAAGCGGTTTCTTCTGCGTCCTGCGCGACGTTAACGACGGTCAAACCAAAATCTTGCCGCTACAGAAGGCGCAATGAAACGGTACCCAACCCATCATTCCACCGGACCTGCGCGAAAAGCCGCGCCAGCCGGTGAATTTAGCCGTTAGATTTTACATCATCCTAACCCGAACGAGTCGGAAAAGACCGTAGGGGCGAAGCATTTGCCAGCATAAACAGCTATAACTCTGACAGGGTTTCAAACCCTGTCAGAGTTAATTGCAGAGTTAAAAAACAACATTGCAAAAATGATTTATCAGTCATGTAGGTTGAGTTGAGTAAAGCGAAACCCAACAACCTTTTGTTTAAGAGAGAATAATTGCCTCTCTATTACTTGTGCGTACATTGTGTCGCAACACAAGTATGGCGCAGAGAGACAAATCATTGGTAATGACAACAAAAAAAGAAGTTTTTACAGAGTAATACGATAATACAGCAATAATGGCAAATATGGTGGTTGAAGACCTTATGCAGAAAAATTGAGTGAACGCATCCTTGAAGCAACGGGGTGAACCATTGCCATCGTGGTTAGCGCCAGTGCTTGCGTATGAACAGAAATTACAAAATGGCTGAGGAATGCAGGAATACAGGAAAAACAGGGTTTGTGATTTTCAAGTGTAAATTCCTGCCCTTCCTGCATTCCTCAGATGAAAACAGGGTCAGCATCATGGCGCCCACAGATACATAAAAGACGGCGTGCCTGAATTCACAAATGTCTTTAAGTCGAAGTTAATAAGATTTAACGTGCCAAAGCCGGGGTTGCTGAGTTGAGAATAGATATTATTTTTATACGTACCTGGTCTATGATACATAACCACCCGTGCCGTCGCTAAACCAGCCTCTTTCTGCGCAAGGTTAACGGCATCATCCAGATAACCAATCTGATCGATAAGTTTCAGTTCCAGCGCCTGCTGTGCGGTATAAATCCTGCCATCGGCAAGCATCTGGAGCTTTTCCCGGGTTAAATCCTTTCTACCCCCTGCAATGGCAGATAAAAATTTTTCATACATACCATCAAGGACATCCTGGAAAATCTTCCGTTCATCCTCTGTCATTGTTTTCAAAGGCGACCCCATATCCTTATACTCACCCCTCTTGATGGTGGCATCTTTTACACCGATCTTTTGCAAGAGCCCCTCTACGCTCAGATTGAGCATAATGACGCCAATACTACCGGTAACGGTCGTGGGATGCGCAATAATCTTGTCTGCGGTAACAGCCACATAATATCCGCCCGATGCCCCCAAATCCATAATACAGGCAATAACCTTTACGCCGGTCTTTTCCTTAAAACGCTCAATTTCGTGATAAATCATATCTGAGGCGGTAACCGTTCCCCCCGGACTGTTAATACGCAGGATAATGGTTTTTATGCGTTTGTCCTGAGCAGCCTTGTTAAGTTCTTCCCTGACACGGGCGACCATATCGGGCTCGCCTGAAAAACGGGCGAGGCCGCGTCTTTCCTCGCCAGAAATAATTCCCGAAATATCCATCATGAGTATTTTGTCTTTTCCCTCTCCCATAATCGTTGTCTCCCTGAGCGGCTCAACCGATGGCCCAAGGGAAACGGATACAAGAGTGCACCCTGAGGTAAGAAACAAAAAAACACCCAGGCTTAAAACACCAAAAATACCTAAAAAACCACCTTTTACATTTTTCATAATACAACTTTCCCTATAAAGAAAAGGACGAGGGACGAGAGATGATAGACGATGGACGAGAGACGAAGGATGTGCCCCGTCTATCGTCCCTCGTCTATCGCCCATCGTCTATCGTCCCTCGTTTTTCGGATTTAGCGGTTTTTAATAAACAAAAACTTATAAAATTGTACTAAACCTCCCACGACTTTCAAGGCCAATAATAAATTTCTCCCAACACAAATTTATCCGTTACATTATTACTTAATTTGGCTTGACAAAACCCTATCGTTACGTAATAATCGCATAGTTTTAAAGTATTTCATTGACCACCGAAAATCAAGGAATTGCGCGGAGTCTTATTCCGGCATAGCATCATGATGCCTGCAAATGTTTCATGGCTATAATACACATTTTCCCGTGATATTCCGTGTCTTGTCTTTCCGTGGTAATGTTTTAACTCCGCACAATTAAGTTTATCAGGAGACACTGCATTATGATAAAGCAAATCCTTGTTCCCACCGATGGGTCAGAAAGTAGCCTGGCAGCGGCTGATTATGCCATAAGTTTAGCGCAAATTTTTAAGGCCAGTATACGAAATCTCTTTGTCAAGGATGTCAAGATATTAACCGGCCCGTTAATCCATGATATTGGAACGAGTATTGGTGGAATGGTTCCGTACGGAACATTTCATCAAGTCGTTCGGGAGATGTTGGAAACTCAGGCCGATGCAACCCTGAATCAGGTGGAAGGAAAATGTAATCAGGGTGGCATCCCCTGTAGCGGTGAGGTACGGGAAGGTGTTATAAGCCATGAAATTGTAAAATCCGCAGACACCTGCGATCTGGTCGTCATGGGCAAGGCCGGAATTCACGCCGAGTGGCGGGACGTATTCCTCGGCACTACCGTTGAATTCGTCGTACGGCAGACCCATAAGCCGGTGCTCATCACGCCACCCCAATACAAACCTATCAGGAAAATGCTGATCGCCTATGACGGTAGTTCATTCGCTGACAAGGCATTAAAGAGCGGCGCTGAAATTGCGCAACACTTAAAGCTGCCGGTAACCGTCGTCTGTGTGGCAGATAAAGAAGACGAAGCGAAAGAACCCTTATCAAAGGCAAAGACATTCCTGGAAGGTTACAACCTGACGGTAAATACCATCGCTAAAGGGGGGTACGACCACGCGGGCGGTATTCTGGAAGTTTGTAATGACGAGGATCTAAGAGTAGACTTCCTTGTCATGGGCGCCTATGGGCACTCCAAAGTACGCGAGATGATCCTTGGCAGCACGACGGTAAGGGTTATGAGATCCACCGAATGTCCGATTCTGTTGTGCCGATAATACACGTTTTACAATCTTTGGAGCATCCTGAAAATATTTACATGTAAAACTGCATAAATTTCTAACGGGAAAAACTGTGGCGAAACGTATGAGGACTAACAGGCTTTGCAAAGCCTGCTCTGCGGACCGCTTTCTGTATCGCCCGTTGCAAGCCACTTGTTTTTGTCATTACCGTGGGAGTCTTTCCGGTTTCCTGGCGCGTTCAGTATGCCCAAACTCTCCCAGATCGATATAGTATTACATTGTAAATACTTCTTTTTTATGCAAGTTTTTTAATAACCCCCTTGATCCCCCTTCGACTTCATTTTATTGCGGCACGCTGCGTTATAGTATTGACATGAAAATGAACATTTTCATGCACTCAGGAATTGTTTTATTTAATCCGGCCTTCATATGGCGGTTTGGTTACGGCGTAGCCGCGCCAGGCAAACTGTTTTAATACTTTCTTTCCTTCGGTTCAAATGGCCCGATGTTCACAGGTTTGTAATCTAACCTTACGCCGTCAGGCGTGTAATAAGCGAGGGTATGTTTCAGCCATTGTGCATCATCTCTCTTTGAAAAGTCATTACGGAAATGGGAGCCGCGACTTTCTTCACGGGCTAATGCACCTGCAACAACAGTCTCAGCCAAATCAAGACTTCCCTTGAGTTCTAATGCCCATACGAGACTTAAATTGACTCGCTTGCCGGTATAGTTGAGTTTGATTTTTTTATATCTCTCTTGCAAGCTCTTAACCTCCCGGAATGCCTCTTTCAGGGTAGGAGCTTCACGGAATATGCCGACTTTATTATCAATAACGTTATTTAACGCCCCTTTAATACCGGCATATGATTCATTTA
>CAYJME010000160.1:0-1678 GCA_964370795.1 uncultured candidatus Brocadiaceae bacterium | reverse complement strand
CCTCTGTTCCGCACGTTTCAATGTATCACAGAGGGTGTTTTCACCCTTCTTGCCTGCTAAACCCTGGATATATTGAGCAGCATTACTGCCTGCAATAGTGCCAAAAACGATGGTATCCAACAGTGAATTTCCACCGAGACGATTTGCGCCGTGGACGCTTACACAGGCTGCTTCCCCTGCTGCATACAATCCTTTTACCGTGGTCTCGCCTTCAGTATTGCAGTCAATCCCACCCATGGTGTAATGTTGACCAGGCTGAACGGGAATGGGAGATGTCACAGGGTCTACGCCGACAAATTCCTTACATATATCCCTGATAGCGGGCAATCTCTGCATAATCTTTTCTTCGCCAAGGTGCCGCATGTCCAGATGAACATAACTATTATCAAAACCACCCCCTGCCATAATCTCACGTGCAATATTCCGCGCAATAATATCACGGGGGGCAATCTCCATATCCTTCTTTGAATCGCTGTACTTCTCCAAAAAGCGTTCACCTTTATTATTTAATAAATAGCCACCTTCGCCACGACACCCCTCTGTCATCAGGATATTCTTCCCAAAGAGGGTCGTAGGATGAAATTGGATGAACTCCATATCCTTGAGTGGCACACCTGCCCAGTATGGTAGAGCAATACCCATACCTGTGTTGATCATGGCATTTGTGCTTTTTCCATAGATACGGCCTGCGCCTCCCGTGGCAAAAATCACGGCGCCTGCTTGAAACGCCCCGAGTTTTCCGCTCACAATATCCAGCGCAATCACGCCCACACAGACACCGTCCTCAATCACAAGGTCAGTTACCAGCCACTCCTCATAAATTACCATCTCTTTTCGCTCGGCCGCCTGTTTGAATTTAACAATTTTTTGATATAAGGTGTGTAAAAGTGCGTGACCGGTTGTATCTGCCACAAAACATGTGCGTGGAAATCCAGCGCCGCCGAAGGGTCTCTGGGCAATTTTCCCTTCCGTAGTACGGCTGAAAGGGCAACCCCAGTGTTCCATTTCGTAGATACGTTCAGCAGCATCTTTGGTCATGCGGATGACGGCGTCCTGGTCTGCCAGGTAGTCGCTTCCCTTCACCGTATCAAAGGCATGTTTTTCCCAGGTATCGTATACCCCGCGGAAATGGTTTCCCAGCGGGGCATTAATTCCACCCTGTGCAGCTACAGAATGGGAACGAATGGGATGCACCTTTGAGATAACAGCTACTTTGATATTGTGGCGGTTTAACTCAATCGCAGCCCTGAGACCGGCAAGACCGCCGCCAACGACAATGGCGTCATGGTAAATCATAAGAATAGACAGATTTTGCAATTTTGTTCTTTATAAAATTAAAGTATTGCAATTTTCAGCAAGAAAAGCGTATTGATGCCGCGAAAAGGTAAATGGAAATGTGTGTATGATAGCATATTTCACAAAACAGTCAAGCTCTATTTTGTCTTAATTCTTTATTTATCATAATCTTATAACTGCTTTGGCAAATCGTTAATTAATCAATAAATCCTAGCGCAGCATAGCCGCAACCAAGTCTCCTTTATGAAAGCGGAGAGATTGCTTCGGAAAAGACACCCTCGCAATGACACGGACTATGCGCTTTGATGGTACACTGCACGTTACATTGTGCATTGCATCCTGTCGTTGTGCATTGCGCTTTGTCATTGCAAAGAGGAACCGG
>CAYJME010000159.1:0-8122 GCA_964370795.1 uncultured candidatus Brocadiaceae bacterium | reverse complement strand
TAAAAAATGATCATATAGGTTTCGCCATTCTTTACAACTACCAGGGAGTTATCAGGAGATATTTCCCTGACTTCATTATCAAATTGAAAAACGGCGACCATCTCATTCTTGAAACCAAAGGACAGGACAGTGAACAGAACAAAACCAAGAGGGCATTTTTGGATGAGTGGTGCAAGGCAGTAACCCGGCACGGTGGTTTTGGGAATTGGGGTTGGGCGGTATCCTTCGATCCAAATGACCTTAATATGGTTATAAGAGATGTTATAAGTGTAGGGACGAAGCATTTGCCAGTTTGGGTATGAACGCATTTATACCAATTTATCGCAAATGCTTCGCCCCTACACTACGTGACAGACATCGCTATTATTGGAATTTTTTAAAAAACTAAATTATTACAAAATATCTTTCCTTGATTCGATGACATTGGATTAGGTGGGGTGAAGAAAAAGGACATGCACACTCCCCTCACCACTCCCATCAAGGGCGGGGGAGTTATAGTCGCCAAAGGCCTGATTTACTATGAAACTATGAAGACGCATCGGTTCGTTTTGATATCGTCCATTATCTTTATTCTCTCTCTGACCTCTTCCACATTCGTTCATGCACAGGATGACATATCCATACTTGCCAAACAGATTCAGCAATCCATGGTTGATGTCCTGTCATACGATAAAAACGGAGCGTTGCTAAACCAGGGAAACGGAGTTTTTGTTAACGGCGACGGCGATGTTATTACCAATATCCATGTGCTTCAGGGCGCTGCCACTGCCCAGGTGAAAACCGCTTATGGAAAGGTATGTGAGATTACGGGTGTCCTGGCGCAAGATAAGGAATGCGACCTTGTCCGCGTGTCCGTTGATATTCCCTCCCGAATTGTGCGTCCCCTGACGTTCGGTGATACCATTCCCGGCAGCGGCGAGCGGGTTATCCTTCTGGGAACGCCGTCAGAAAATAATCGAAGATACGCTGAGGGTGTGGTCTCAGGTAGTTGTAAAATTCCAGCGTTCGGGGTTGTTGTGAAAATTATATCGTCCTCGCCTTTGGCTGACGGCTGCAACCCTGTCATAACGATGAACAGCGAGTTTGTTGGATTATCAACCCTTTATACCTTCAAAGGCCAGAAGTTTCATCTCACAATCCACAGCTCCAGAGTTGCAAGACTTTTAGAAGGCAGGGTTACCACCCTTGCTGAATGGGTTGAAGGCGCGGCAAATGAATGGTTTACCTCCCCTGAAGGACTTTGTAACCAGGGAATTTTTTACCTGTCATCGGAAGATTATACAAACGCCCTTTCCCATTTTGAGGAAGCGGGCCGGAAAAATCCGGGATACTCAACGGTCTTTTTCTACATCGGTCTTTGTAAGGACAAACCCGGGCAATACCAGGAGGCCATTGAACCATACAAGCGCGCCATTCGAATCAATTCAGATTTTACTGAGGCATACTCCAGTCTGGGTATTGTTTATGACAGGTTAGGACGTTATGCCGATGCAATTGAAATCTACCGACAGCTCATACGCATGAAACCTGAAGATCCCGAAACACATTACAAACTCGGCGTTGCTTACCGTGCGGCTGGACGATATTCGGAAGCGGCCAGAACTTTCAAACAGGTAATTTCCCTGAAACCTGATTTTACCGAGGCTTATTCCCATCTGGGTACGACCTACTTTAACCTTGGGCGTTATCCCGAAGCAATTGAGATTTACAAGCAGGCGATTGCTTTGAAACCTGACGACCCTTGTGTGTACCCGGTGTTGGGCGCTGCTTATGTTAACCTCGAACGGTATGCTGAAGCAATTGACGCATTTCGGCAAGCGGTCCGTATCAAGCCTGACGATGCCCAGACATACTTTATGCTCGGTGAAGCGTATGATAAATCAGGACATTCCGCGGAGGCCGTGGAATCGTACAAGCAGGCTATTCGTATCAAGCCCGATAATGAACAACCTTATTATAATTTGGGCTTGGCATACGATAGGCTTGGAAAATACCCGGAGGCGATAGAGGCTTATAAGCAGGCGATTAAAATAAAGGCAGACCGTGCTGATGCATACCGCATGCTTGGCATGGCATATTTCAAACTCACGCGATATGCGAAGGCTGTCGAAGTCTACAAACAGGCGCTCACGATCGATCCCGACGATGCCCATACGCACCACAATCTGGGTCTGACGTATGGCGTCCTCGGACGTTATCAGGAAGAGACAGAGGCATATAAACAGGCAATCCGCATTAAGCCAGATTTTGCAGAAGCACATTATAATCTCGGTACAACATACTTAAACCATAAAGATAAGCAAGCAGCATTGGAAGAATATAAAATTCTTCGAAACCTGGATAAAGATTCAGCCGGCAGATTGTTTAATATGCTTTTTAAGTAGCCTGAACTTTTGTAAATCCTGTCTTACTTCACCACAGGATCCGGCCTCTCTGTGCATGGTTTGTCACCAGGTCCGGGTAGTAATGCCTTTGCCCCACCAGCTTCTTCCCCCTTGATAAGCGCTTCTATGCTGGAATATGGATAAATTGTTGGCGCATTGTTTACCATGAGGCCGCCTGTGTCCGATGACGGACCGTAGGTGCTGTAAATTTCTCTTCCCAGCATACGTAACATGATCGTCAGTTGTCCACGGTGATGCGCGGTGTGGGCGATCCTCCTGGTCACGATCCATGCCTTTGACTGTTTAACATCAAAAAACGGAACTATCTTTTCCCACCAGGCTTTATCCGTCTTCTGCAATACGATGAGTCGCTTTTCCGAATCCTCGGCATAGCGTTTGATAAATTCAAGCCGTGTCTCCTGTTTTGGCAAAGGTGGAGCGCCAACATCAATTTCCAACATCGTACGAAACCAATTGTTTTCACTCACACATTGATGAACCATATGCTCAAGGGCATTTCTACCACGCCTGTCATTAGGGCGTGGACGTATGCGAAGATCCTCGTCTTTGAATGTACTCCAGGTACTGAGCGTCTTTATCCGTTCTGTTTCATATGTATCAATTAAAAATTGATATTCCATAAAATTACCCCCCTTTTAATGAAAACAACCTGATTTTTGGGAAAAATTAAACCTCAGTTCTCATGGCGTATTGCTATACACCACGACCTGAGAAAGCACACTATGCATAAATATTTTCTCAAAATGATATTGTTTTTGCAATGCCCAATCCGAAAGAGATGGAAAAGACAAAACCTGAAGAACGAATTCATGGTTAACCCTGTCAGGGTTTAAAACCCTGACAGGGTTGAAAATGTCAGAATTCGCCTGTGAAGATATTCTCTCTCCTTTGGCGTTGATATTTGTATCGCAACTTTAACAAACTAATGCTTGCAATTAAAGGGGCATCAAGTTATTTTTAATACAAATTGAGAATATGGTAATAGTTCACCGCAAAGACGCAAAACTCGCAAAGGTATTATTTTTAGAAAGGGAAATATTTATGGCAGAAGAAAGGAAATATTACCGAAAGGGGAACACCCTGGTGGTACAGTATCCGTCAAAACATGCGAACATGGTAGACCTGTCGTTAGGTCGTGATGCCGAATGGCTAACCTATACCACAGAGGGAAAAGGCGGATGGTCGCGATTGGGATACACCAAACTTACTGAAGAGGAAGCAATGGAATTACTTGCCAAACACGAGGTGTTGCCGTCAGAAGAAGAAATAGAATAATCGACATAAATGTCTTATGGCAAAATTAAAACTAGACCTGCATGATATATGTAAAAAGGGAGATTTGATTGAAAAAGAACTCCATCGGATTATCCTCGATGCTGTAGAAAAACGGATTGCCCTTGTGGAAATCATTCCCGGCAAAGGAAGCGGGCAATTAAAGAATACTGTTTTGCGCTTTCTCAATCGCCCCGAAATAAAAAAGCTTTACCACCGGATTGATAAAGACAGCAAGAATTTTGGAAGGCTTTTCGTTCATTTCAGACACTTAAATGAACGATTTAAATAAGTTAAATGTATATGTCGTTGCAAAAGGAGGCTACGTTATGTCTGTTAAAGTAGGTGACCGTGCGCCTGATTTTTATTTGAAGGACGATGCAGGCGCAGTTCATTCCCTTGCTGAATTTCGAGGAGGTAGCGAAGGCATACGGTACTACTGGTGGGTACCTGGTACGTTTACGCCAAACGATATACCTATCTTATAAGTGAGGAATTTCAGTGTAGCGCGAAGCGCCACTTCGCACTACATAAAAAGTACCATGGGGTTTTTATGGTTGCCCCAGGTCATCTTTTCCCTTTTTCCCTGACCTTCGGGAGTGGTTTTTTGGCTTTTTTTCCTCACAACGGATAAAATCTACTTCCCTCTTTAAAAAATCGATTTTGTAAATCTTCACTTTTATAACATCGCCGATCCTATACAGTTTCTTTTGCCGTGTGCCAACAAGGGCCATGTTTTTCTTGTCTATTTTGTAGATATCGTCCGAAAGGGTACGAATGTGGACAAGTCCTTCCAGCAAATAGGTATTTACCTGGACAAAGAAACCGTACTCCTGAATACCGGTTATGACGCCGTCAAAGATGTCACCGACCCGGTCTTCAAAGAAACGAAGCATTTTAAGTTTCTTTATCTCCCGCTCGGCGTCGTCTGCCCTGCGTTCAGTCACAGAACAGTTGACTGCCAATTCGGGTAAACAATTCTTCCATGCATCCCGGAGGGTGGGGGATGACAACTCGCCCGAAAAATGCTGGTCTAAAAGCCTGTGGACGATCAAATCAGGATAACGGCGTATGGGCGAGGTAAAATGGGTGTAGTGGTCCATTGCAAGCGCAAAGTGTCTTCCTTCTTCTGCCTTATAGACGGCCTGTTTCATTGACTTTAATAACACCAGGTTTATCGTGTATGCCTCTGGTTTCCCGCGTATTTTATCCAACAATTTCTGCAAACTTTTACAATCGAAAGGGTCTACTTTTGTGTGCTCTAGTCCACGGATAAAACTTGCAAAGTCCCACATGTCCTCCTCTTCCGGTTCGGGGTGTACCCGGCACAGGAGTGGCATGTTGTTGTCATACATGAATGTTGCCACCGTTTCATTTGCCAGGAGCATAAACTCCTCAATCAATTTATGAGAGATATCCCTCTCTACCTTCTCAACGTCCTTTACATATCCCTGTTCATCAAGCTTGATGGAGACTTCCGGAATGTCTAATTCCAGCGCCCCGCGTTCCAGCCGGTTTTTGAAAATCAATTGGGAGAGACGCCCCATATCTTTCAGCATTGCCCTGGCCTCATCAGAAATATCAACATTATCCCCGTCATTGAGAATGGCCGTGGCCTGATTATACGTCAAACGTTTGGTAACATTGATAACGGTATGCCGGATTTCAAATTTAACAACCCTTCCCCGTCGATTGATTGTGGCAAAAACGCTCTTGGTAAGCCGGTCTTCCCCTTCCCGCAGACTACAAATATTGTTTGACAGGACTTCGGGGAGCATGGGGATGACCTCGCCGGGCAAATAGACACTGGTGCCCCTGAAACGGGCCTCTTTATCAATTGCAGTATCGGGTTTTACATAAGAGGAGACGTCTGCAATATGAATGCCTAACAGCCAGTGTCCATGGCTGTCCTTTTCAAGGGATACCGCATCGTCAAAGTCTTTTGCGTCTTCCGGATCGATGGTAATGATAAGTTTGCCGCGGAGATCGCGTCTGTTCCCGATGTCTTTTGAAGAAACGGCATGAGGAACGTCTTTTGACTCCTGTATTACCTTATGATTAAAGGCGTAAGGGAGATTATATTGATATATAACAGAACGAAGGTCAACTTTGGGTTCTCCTTCTTTACCCAGAACCTCGGTAACTTCACCCTCGGGATTGAGATGCCTTGACGGCCAGACGGTGATACGAACAACAACCTTATCTCCGGGTTGTGCGCCTTTGGCAACGTCTTCTGCTACATAGATATCTCTGAATAATCGGGGTTCATCAGGGGCAACAAAACATAACCGTTTTGATTTTTCAAAGGTGCCCACGACAAGGATATTTACCCGTTGCAGCACATTGACAATCTGACCCGATGCGCGCCGCCCCTTCTCAAACCGCTTTCCGGGTATCCGGGCATTTGTGGGAAGACGCACCACCACAAGGTCGCCATGCATGGCGGAACCCATGTCTTCTGCATTGATATAGATGTCTTCTCCTTCGTCTTCCCTGACCGGCACAACAAAACCAAATCCCCTGGAATTGCATTCAAGGTTGCCCACCACGAGATTTACCTTTCGGGGATCGGCATACTGCTTTTGTTTAATTTGTACCACCTCGCCGGAAAATTCCAGCTCCTGTAAAAGATCACAAAATGCACGGTATTCTGTATCGCCGATTTCAAAGTGGTCGGCCAGTTCTGCGGCTGTCATGGGACTGTATTTTTTACTGCGGATAAAGTGGAGAATTTCGGCAGGATTAATCATGGGCGTCATTTTCTTAAAAAAGTTAACAAGATACCAACCATCACCGCTATTTGACCCACCCAGAAGATGAACATCCATCGGATCATTTCTGTCTTTGTTTCAGCAATTTTTCCGAGTAAACCAGTATTTACCTCTTCAATTCTCCTTAACAGGCTTATTTTTGTTTCCGATATCCTTACATTTACCTTCGCTGTCTCTTCTGATATCCTTTCGCTTACTTTTCCTATCTCTTTCGATAGCCTTTCATTTACACCCCCTATCTCTTTGGATATCCTTTCGTTCACCTTCCCCATTTCTTCCGATATCCGTTCACTTACCTTCCCTAATTCTTCCGATAATCTCCTCTCGAACTTTTCTTCAACAAACACAAGCACATCTTCTTTTACGCTTGCATCAGTTTTATTAATCAGTTCTATCAAAGAATCAGCGCCGTCTTCCCCCGGTTTTTCCCGTAAAACCCTTGGTACCGTTATAACAGCCATAGTGTCCGTCCTCCCTATTTTTTATAGAGCCTCCGTTCAAACATTCTGATGTACTCTGTCCACGAACCGTTCGTATCTTTTTGCTCGTTGATTGCCTTCGTTGAGGCTTGTATCTTTGCATCAAGATTATCTAAATAATGTAAAGCAATAGCCTCTGGAATGGCTGGCTTTACCGGTGATCCCCATTCCAACTCACCATGATGGCTTAATATCATATGAAGGAGACCATTGAGCAACTCCGGGGGAAAACCTTCAATCTCCAGCGCCTTTTTCTGGACAATGAGCACGCCGGAAGTTATGTGACCGAGGAGGTAGCCCTCATCCGTATATTGGAAACTGCGCTCGTAGGATAATTCCCGTATCTTTCCAATGTCATGGAGAATTACGCCCGTGAGCAACAGGTCTCTTTTTACCGCAGGATAAAGACCGGCAAAACTCATTGCCAGTTTGGCTAGCGCGACAACGTGTTCCAGCAATCCCCCTAAATATGCGTGATGGTTTTGCACGGCAGCCGGGGCGGTGAAAAATGCGTTTTGGATGGTTTTATCCTGAAAAATATTCGTAAGCAGTTTTGAAAGGTGGACATCCTGAATGGAACGAAATATCTCTCTGAGTTCATCCTTTAAAAGAGAAACATCCTTTTCCGTACACGGGATAAATTCACTCATCTCCACCTGTGCATCGGAAACGAGAGCGACTTCATTAATTTTTATTTGGAGGATATTATTGAATGTTTCAACAACCCCTTTGATCCTGACAAATGCGTCTTTTTGAAAACTATCACAAACCTGCGACGTTGCATCCCATTTCCTGGCCTCAAGAGAGCCGGTCTTGTCCGCCAGTTGTAAGTTAAGATACGGTTTCTTGTCTTTCGTTTCCCTGACTTCCTTTTTTACGACAAGAAAGACGTCTTCTATGACTTCACCACTTTTGAGACTGGATATGTATTTTCTGGGCATTATAGACACCTGTTGAAATAGTAAAGAGAAAAGGTTTTATAGATGGTGAATTTATTTTATCATCTAGTTTAATATCTCCGGGTGCGTTTCGCAACGAGAAATCCTTACACCCTTCATCCAATGGCGCTCTTAACCTTTTCGTGACAGTTCAGCCAACTCAAGATAAATGTAGAATTACAACCCCCTTGCCCCCTTTTCGTTCGTCTGAGCTCACGACGAAGTCTAAGGGGGATTTCGTTAAGTCCCCCTTAGTA
>CAYJME010000158.1:3060-8156 GCA_964370795.1 uncultured candidatus Brocadiaceae bacterium | reverse complement strand
ATTATGGAAGATAGCAACAAGGAAATTGGATCAACTTGATTCTGTAAAACATCTCATGGAACTACGTGTGCCTCCAAACAATAGACGGGAGGTACTGACAAGAGATAGAAAAGGACAATATAGCATAAGGATAAATGATCAATATCGTATATGTTTCACTTGGCAAGAATTAGGACCGGAAAAAGTAGAGATTACGGATTATCATTGATTGAAAGTAAGATATTTTATGGAGGTAAATATGGTTCGCATACCAACACAGAGAGAGCCAACCCATCCCGGGGAGATGCTCATTGAAGAATTTTTAATCCCTATGAATATCACCCAACGGGAATTGGCAAAGGAAATACATGTTCCATACCAGAGGATTAATGAAATTATCAACAAACGCCGTGGTGTGACACCCAGTACAGCTTTACGGCTTGCAAAATTCTTTGGGGTTTCAGAAGATTTTTGGATGAATCTGCAGCTTAGGTGGGATATATATAAGGCAAAACTTCATGAGGCAAAAGAATTAAAGACAATTAGATCCCTCAGAATGGTTGAGTCGTTGGCACCTTCATAAATTTAAACACAAGATGCCCAACAAGTCTGAGAGGGAGAATTGATGGAGGTAGACTATAGTACTGTGAGGCTGGGGAGAAAACGATTACGGGAAAAACTGAAAGGCGACAAGCATCTTTATCAGATTATAAAAAGAGTTGAAGCGGATTTGTCAATAATCAAAGAATTGGTCCCATAACTTCTGCTTGACCCTTTATACCTTGATTCAAAAAACATTTGATATGACAAAAGAAGAACTATACTTAGCAAGAATAATGTTTAGACTGCGGATACACGAATCAGACGGGCAGGCATATCAGGATTTGTTTACCAAGGTCATGCAACATGCAAACCCGAACTTCCACCCTATAAAGCCGCACGGACGGGAAGGGGATCAAAAAAACGATGGTTTTGATAAATCGAAAGGTGTATATTACCAAGTCTATGCACCTGAAGATTTAGCACCGAAAGTAGGTACGGCAGTTGCCAAACTTACAGATTCTTTTCATGGGTTGTTAGATTATTGGAATAAGCAGATAGCGCCTATAAAGGAATATTATTTTGTTATTAACGATAAATATAAGGGTACGTATCCTGAGATTGAAAAGGGGCTTGCCCTGCTTGAACAGAAGCATCCAGGTATAAGGTGTAATCCATTTCTTGCAAAGGATGTAGAGGACGTCTTTATTAATCTACAGGAACATAAAATCATTGACATCGTGGGTTTCATTCCAGACCCTCTAAAAATTGAAGATGTTGATTATTCAATAATGAATGAGGTAATTCAGCATTTGCTTAGAACAGAGGTTACCTTTAAAGTGGAAAAGATACCTCAAGATCCTGATTTCGCAGTAAAAATACAGTTTAACAGATTAAGCAAGTCCGTAACGCGATTGCTTGACTACGGAAGCCATCAGAATTATATCATTGATGATTACTTTAAACGTCAAAGTAATTTTGCGAAAGCAGAGCTTAAAAATATTTTCATCCGGCATTATGAAGACGGCGTGAAGTCAATCCAGAATTACGAAGATAAATCAGATATGGTATTCTTCCACATCCTGGAAAAAGCCAGTCCTTCTAAAACGAAAGCCGTACAAGATGCAGTCCTCGTCCTGATGTCTTATTATTTCGAGTATTGCGATATTTTTGAGGTTCCGAATTAAATATGATTCTGCCTGAAAAACATATCAAGCTTGCCGAATCCCTTCTGGGTCTGGGTGGACATGTCCTGAAACTATTAGACCGTCCAAAGACAATAGATAGGATATGGGAAGAGTATTCAAAGATAAACGATACACTAGCGTTTCCGGCAAATCACGGTTTCGACAATCTGATTCTGTCTGTAGACTTCCTCTTTACAATAGGGGCAATAAATATAAATCAATCTGGGGAAATTTATAATGCGTCTATTGAGACTGTCAGCAAATAAAAAGAGCTTTCAGACAGTGTCTTTCAACAGGTCCGGAATATCCCTGATTATTGGCAAAAAGGAAAACCCCGCCGTCAAAGATGAAAAAAAAACTTACAACGGTCTTGGCAAATCTCTTATCATACAACTTGTACACTTTTGCCTGGCATCCAATTCCATTGAAGAGTTTGGAAAGAAGCTGACGGACTGGGAGTTTTCGCTTGAATTCGAGATAGGCAAAGAAGCCTTTATATCAAAGAGAAATACGAAAGATATGAGGGAAATATTGCTAAACGGAAAAAACATGCCGCTTGATAAGTTTAGGAGCGAATTGGGTGAAAGGCTATTCGACCTGAAAACGCCAGTCAAATGGTTGACATTCCGTTCCTTGATATCAAGGTTTATCCGGCCTAGGAAGAGCAGCTACCTAGAATATTGCGATTTTGTAAACAAAGAGGAAGAGTATTCAAGGCAATTGAATAACGCCTACTTATTGGGTCTGGATGTAGAAAAGATCACAAAGAAGCATGTTTTGAAAGAGCAGCACGATAAAACAGACAAACTGCGCAAGAATATAGAAGAAGACGAGATATTCAAGTCGTATTTTCACGAGGAAGGTGATGTAGATATTGACATCGTAGACCTTGAGGAGCAGATCGCCAGGATAGAAAACCGGCTGAAAAACTACATGGTGGCCGAAGACTACGAAAAGATCAGGAAAGAAGCCGACGATTGCTCTGCCCGTTTAAGGGTTTTGAAAAACCAGTCTACTGCGTTAAAGAATGCCATAAGAAATATTGAAAAAAGCCTCACTGTTCAGCCTGATATCCCGAAAGACACGGTTTTTAAGCTATACGGCGAAGCCCGTTTAACCCTCAGCGATATGGTTGTGAAAAGGGTAGAAGAGGTAGAGGAGTTTCATAATAAGCTTCTTTCCAACCGAACAAAAAGGCTGATTGAAGAGAAAAAGGAATTAGCGTTGCGGCTAAAAGATATGGAATCAGAAAAGGTTGTCATGGGAAAGAGAGAGGATGAGCTTCTTCAATATCTTAACACCCACGGAGCTTTGGAAGAGTTTACCGCATTGAATAATCAGCTTGCAAACATGAAGACAAAACTGAACAAACTGAAGACATATAAAGAAATCCTTCAGGAGTATAAAAATAAACTGGCAGAAATAAAGATAGAATTTGAAAAAGAGAATATCGAAACAAACAACTATCTAATCCAGATAAAACCGTTCACTGACATGAATGTGGCATTATTCAGATCGTTTTCCCGAGAGTTTTACGATAACAAACCTGGCGGTATAGAAATTTCCAACAATGACGGCATGAACAAGATGCGGTTCAATATCAACGCCAAGATACAAGATGATGCCTCAGACGGGATAGGGGAAGTAAAGATATTCTGTTTCGATTGGATGCTGCTCAAGGCAAAGCATAGCCATAAAATAAACTTTATCTTCCACGACAGCCGCCTCCTATCCAACATGGACCCGCGCCAGAGAGCAATCCTTTTTAAGCAAGCCCATAAACATGCGGTTGGTGACGGCTTGCAGTATATCATCTCTGCAAATGAAGACATGCTAGAATCAATCAAAGGATACTTTGAACCCAATGAGTATCAAGAAGTCATTGAGAAGAACAAAATACTTGAACTGACAGACAAGTCAGACGAAACGAGGCTTTTGGGGATACAGGTGGATATGGATTATGAGGGTGAGTGAATTTTTATAAGGGTGAAGCGAAGTGTACTCAACACAATCATTATGGGAGCAGTGAAAAGGGTCACCTTCATTTGTCAATTATAGGAATCCTTTTATGTTTTTCAAGTTTACAGAGCTGGGAGTTTTTGATTTCTTCAAAAAAATTCGTCTTTATCATGATAGCAATGTACCAAGTTTCTGCAATACCTCTACTACTACCCGAGGTGGTAAGGTACATATCCATTCTACATTCCGGATGCGCCAGTCTAAACTCTTAATCTGATCAGCCAAAATTACTCCACTTACAGGCAAGCCGTCAGGCATGAGCACTTCAAAGGGATAACCCTTGATTTGATTTGTAACAGGACAGAAAATGGCAAGTTCAACCTTTTCATTATATAACCCCGGTGAAAGCACTACCGCCGGGCGACGCCCTGCCTGTTCATGACCTGATTGCGGATTCAAGTTAATCCACACGACATCGCCGCGTTGCGGGACGTAACCCTTCTTTACCATACTTCGCTACCTATAGAAGGTCCTGTATCAAATTCAGTATGTCGATTGACTTTGGTAACTTGCGCAAGGAGTCGTCTGAGAGTCAGCTTGGATTTAGGAGCGGCCACGATAACAAGCTTTCCTTCTTCCAGCGACATTTCAACCGGTGAATCCTGTTCCAGCCCTGCCTCATGAGCGAATGATTTTGGAATGCGCAATGCAAGGCTATTTCCCCATTTTTGTATACGAGTTTTCATCTAAATACCTCCTTTGTATGTATCTACAAAGAAGATACATAAATTCCTGATGTTTGTCAAGGTTAATCCGACAGGATGGCCTTGAAAGGAAATATTGGGGTTGCCCATCAAGATGTCCATTCTGCTCATGCCAAATTCCTGTCACTACCATATTTCACTAAACTCAAAATTTTGACGAATTATTGACTTGGCTTCTTCTCATACTGCCTATAAGATAAATCCATAATCTAAATTTTGTATGGTTTCTTTTGTTGAAGGAACAATAATCATTGAGAGATATTTTGCTGTTCATCTTCAAGGAGCGGGAAAATGGACTTGTTATTTTTAGGGATCGTTCTGATTCTTTTGGTGCTTTCGGTGGTTTTTATCGCCCTCTGCGACAGAATATAAGGTTCAAAGGAGGTGTCTTGTGACAATTATTTATTGGATCGGCGGAATAATTTCTATCCTCTTATTCATATATCTCCTGGTAGCGCTTCTCAAGCCGGAGGTTTTTTCATGAATTGGAATAATATTATTCAGGGCTTAATTTATCTCGTTACGGTTATTCTGTTGGCTAAACCGCTGGGAACATACATGGCACGCGTATATGAAGGTAAGCCCGCGGGTCTCAATGTATTACTGGGACCTGTGGAACGCTGGATATACCGCTTTTCCGGAATACATCCGGAAAAGCGGTATATCC
>CAYJME010000158.1:0-3050 GCA_964370795.1 uncultured candidatus Brocadiaceae bacterium | reverse complement strand
GCAATGTTGCTGTTTAATAGTATCGGCATAGTGGTAGCGTATGCCCTTCAGCGTCTTCAAACTCACCTGCCTTTAAATCCAATGTCCATGTCAGGGGTTACCCCGGATTTAGCTTTTAATACAGCCGTTAGTTTTGCAACGAATACAAACTGGCAAAGTTATGGTGGTGAGACGACATTAAGTTATCTGACTCAAATGGCTGGATTAACCGTGCAGAATTTCCTGTCCGCCGCAACTGGTATGGCCGTCCTTGTGGCATTGATTAGAGGCTTTATCCAAAAAAAGGTAGAAACTGTAGGAAATTTTTGGGTGGATTTGGTTAGATCGACGCTTTATATCTTAATACCTTTATCATTAATTTTATCTATTATCTTAGTTTCTCAAGGCGTGGTGCAGACTTTCAAGCCATATGAGAAAGTTACACTTCTTCAGCCTGTAAAGAATGACAATGGAACAGTGATTCAAGAGCAGGTGCTTGCGCTTGGCCCTGCCGCTTCACAAGTTGCAATTAAGCAATTAGGAACGAATGGGGGCGGTTTCTTTAATATGAACTCTTCGCACCCCTTTGAGAACCCGACCCCTTTATCTAACTTTTTAGAAGTAATTGCAATAATTCTGATACCGGCTGCTCTATGTTATACCTTAGGCTATATGGTCAGAGATGAACGTCAGGGGTGGGCGCTTTTGGTAGCGATGTTAATCATTTTTATTCCCTGTCTTTGGAGTTGCATATACTTTGAACAACAAGGGAATCCCTTATTTAGCAGTTTAGGCATTGATGAAAAAGCGACCGCTTTTCAGCCTGGCGGTAATATGGAAGGAAAAGAGGCGCGTTTTGGCATTGTCAATTCTGCCATTTGGGCGGTCGCTACAACCGCGGCTTCAAACGGGTCGGTTAACTCAATGCATGATTCTTACATGCCTCTCGGAGGCTTAATACCCATATGTCTTATGCAGCTTGGAGAAGTTGTTTTTGGCGGAGTAGGATCGGGGCTTTATGGCATGATTGCATTTGCAATTATCGCCGTATTCATAGCGGGGCTCATGATTGGACGGACTCCGGAATATTTAGGCAAGAAAATCGAGGCGTATGAGATGAAAATGGCTTCCCTTATGATTTTAATTCCACCCGCACTTGTTCTTGTCGGAACAGCGGTTTCCGTTAGTTTGCATCAGGCAAAGGTGTCGATTTTTAATCCGGGACCACATGGTTTCAGCGAAGTGCTTTATGCTTTTTCATCTGCGGCAAATAATAACGGAAGCGCTTTTGGTGGATTATCCGCCAATACTCCTTTTTACACTATAGCTTTAGGATTGGCCATGTTTTTTGCGCGATACTGGCTTGCCATACCGATACTTGCCGTTGCGGGATCACTGTCCAGGAAAAAAATTGTTCCCGTAAGCCAGGGAACATTACCGACGCATACGCCGCTTTTTATTATATTTTTGATCATGGTTGTTTTGATTGTAGGAACGCTTACTTTTTTTCCTGCACTGGTACTAGGTCCTATCGTCGAACATTTCATGCTACATCATAGTTAAAATTGGAGGTTTGCATGAGGAAATCACAGAAAGCAAAATCCTTGTTTAACCTGTCTATCATTGGTCCGGCAATTATTGATTCGCTCAAGAAGTTAGATCCCAGACACCAGATCAAAAATCCGGTAATGTTTGTGGTCCTGGTAGGAAGCATATTGACTACGGGATTGTATTTTCAGGCGCTTTCGGGACACGGAGAAGCACCGGCAGGGTCTATTTTAGCGATATCGTCATGGCTGTGGTTCACATTAATTTTTGCAAACTTTGCCGAAGCCATGGCAGAAGGACGCGGAAAAGCGCAAGCCGCGAATCTTCGTCGCACCCGAAGAGACACCCCCGCAAAAAAACTTTCAAACCCCAGCTACGGCTCCAGTTATGAGAAGGTTTCGGCTACAACGCTTCGAAAAGGAGATGTCGTTCTTGTTGAGGCGGGGGATATTATCCCTATGGATGGCGAAGTCGTTGAAGGCGTAGCGTCTGTCGATGAGAGCGCGATTACCGGAGAAAGCGCACCCGTTATACGCGAAAGCGGAGGAGACCGCAACGCCGTTACCGGCGGTACGCGGGTGCTTTCTGACTGGCTTCTGGTGCGCATTAGTTCCAATCCCGGCGAAACATTTTTGGATCATATGATCGCCATGGTTGAGGGAGCCAAAAGACAAAAAACTCCCAATGAGATAGCGCTGAGCATTTTACTGGCGGTCTTTACTATCATCTTTCTTTTAGCGACAGTAACGCTTTTACCGTTTTCTGTTTACAGCGTCATCTCCGCCGGGCACGGAGAACGGGTTACCGTAACCGTATTGGTTGCTTTGCTTGTATGTCTCATCCCGACCACGATAGGAGGATTATTACCAGCCATAGGGATAGCCGGCATGGACAGGATGGTGCAGGCCAACGTCGTCGCCACTTCCGGCCGTGCAGTTGAGGCAGCGGGAGATGTCGATGTCCTGCTTCTGGATAAAACAGGTACTATAACGCTCGGAAACAGACAGGCAGTGGCTTTTATACCAAACCAGGATGTAAATATTAAATCATTAGCAGATGCGGCGCAACTTGCCTCTCTGTCTGATGAGACCCCTGAAGGCAGAAGCATCGTAGTATTAGCCAAGAAGAAATACGGCATCAGAGAACGTCACATCCACGAACTCGATGCAAAATTTATCCCTTTTACGGCACAAACACGGATGAGTGGGGTGGATTTGGGTAACGGCAGGCAAATCAGGAAGGGGTCATCTGAAGCGATTGAAGATTATGTAAAGAAATTCGGCGGTTTTTTTCCAGAAGACCTGAAATCAAATATTGAAATGATATCAAAAAATGGAGGGACGCCGCTCGTTGTAGCAGAACATAAACATGTGCTCGGCGTTATTCAATTAAAGGATATCGTAAAGGGAGGCATCAGAGAACGTTTTGCCGAGCTTCGCAGGATGGGGATCAAGACCGTTATGATTACCGGGGATAATCCTTTAACCGCGGCGGCTATTGCCGCGGAAGCAGGCATGGATGAT
>CAYJME010000157.1:0-8184 GCA_964370795.1 uncultured candidatus Brocadiaceae bacterium | reverse complement strand
CCCTCTTGAGAGGGGGTTGGGGGTGGGTAGAATAATAACAGAAGGTTTGAAATTCCTCTACATCAAGTTTTCAAATGCTCATACCCTTGAGGCTTGAGATGGCGAACGTCCCCACTGGAATATTTCATCCGAATGCCTCGACCTTTTGTAATCTCTCCAATACAATGTATCATATCCTTTGGAAATAAATCCGATTCCAAGACCTTTTTTGCCTGACCCCCCGATAACACAATTACCAGTTCATAATCCTCACCGTCCGACAGGGCATGATACAGAGGGGTATTTCCCGTTATTTTTGACATCTTTATCGCTGCCTTTGAAACAGGAATCTTATCCTCATATAAAAGTGCGCCGACATGGCTCTCTTCTAAAATATGGTTCAAGTCTGCGGTCAATCCATCGCTGATATCAATCATGGCGTGAATGGAAAAATTTTTATTGAGAAGAAGCCCTTCTTTCAATCGCGGTTCAAAATGAAGATGTTTGCCCAGGAGCGAACCGCCTAGTTCACCCGTCACCAGAATCGCATCTCCAACCTTTGCCCCTGACCGGCGAATGGGTTTTAATCCCCAATCCCGCCCCAACATTGCCACGTTGATGCATAAAGGACTTCGGCCACTGATAATATCACCACCCACAATCTCTATGTGGTATTTATCTGCAACATCCCAGATTCCCCGATATAATTCCCTCGCAAATTTTTCCGTGGTGTGGAGAGGAAAACAAATAGAAATTACCGCCACTGTTGCCTGACACCCCATAGCGGCAATATCACTGATATTGGATGCAATAGCCTTTCTTCCGACATCGCGGACGGTACACTTCTTTAAATCAAAATGGGTGCCATCTACGAGCATATCGGTCGTTATGAGACACAACTTGTCAGAAGAGACATCGATGACCGCACAGTCATCCCCTATGCCAAGAATGACATCCTTGCGTCTCTTCTGATGCTTTCTGATCCATTCAATAAACGAGAACTCGCTCATACATTACCTTATCAAGTCAGGCTTTCAGATATTTTTTATATAGAGAAAAATAACACTTCGCACTACATTTAATTTCCTTAACATTAAATTGTTAATTTTGCCAGAAGCACTTTCATAAAACAACTTATTTTATTTTGACTTGCCCACCCTTTCTTTATATCATTTCGGATTTATTATATTATGTATTGAAAAACAAAACCGATATCACCACCTCCATTAAGATTAAAATTTGCAGGAAAAATACGTATGGAGCATAGATTACAGCATAACACCCCTCACAATACCAAAACAAATGCCTTAAAATTTATTGTACTGCTTGGCGTTGTAAGCCTCCTGGCTGATGTCACCTATGAAGGCGCCCGTAGTATTAATGGACCGTATCTTGCAGTACTTGGAGCAAGCGCTACCACGGTTGGATTTGTTGCAGGGTTTGGCGAGCTGGTTGGATACGGCTTGCGGATTGTTTCTGGATATATTACGGATAGAATAGGAAAATACTGGGCAATAACACTATTCGGTTATACCCTGAATATGATTGCAGTACCTGCCCTCGCCCTGGCAGGACGTTGGGAAATTGCTGCAATTCTCATGATTACGGAACGTGTAGGAAAGGCAATACGCACCCCCGCACGCGATGCAATGCTGTCCCATGCAACAAAAGAAATCGGGAGAGGAAAAGGATTTGGATTACACGAGGCAATGGATCAGATTGGAGCGGTGCTCGGCCCCCTTACACTCGCCGGTGTTGTTCACTTCAAAGGTGGTTACAGAACCGGCTATATTACCCTCCTTTGTCCGGCCATCCTGGCGATCGGTGTACTTTTAGCTGCCCGTTTTTTATATCCACAACCCCGTAATTTAGAAGTGTCTTTGCCTGAACTGGAAACGAAAGGATTTCCGAAAAGGTTCTGGATTTATCTTGCTGCCGTCGCCGCAATTGCCGCAGGATATGCAGACTTCCCCTTGATTGCGTACCATTTTCAAAAAAATCTGGTCGCTTCGCCGAACTGGATACCACTCTTGTACGCCATCGCAATGGGAGTAGACGCCCTCGCAGCACTTTTTTTTGGATACCTCTTCGATCGCAAGGGTATTTCCGTCTTAATTTTTTCATCTCTGATTTCCATGCTCTTTGCCCCACTCGTATTTTTAGGAAACTTCTCATGCGCCCTCATGGGAATGGTTGTGTGGGGTATCGGTATGGGCGCGCAGGAATCTATCATGAGGGCTGCCCTTGCAGAAATGGTTCCGGTAAACAAACGGGGCGCAGGATACGGTATCTTTAACGCCGGTTACGGTATATTCTGGTTTCTCGGCAGCGCATTCATGGGCATTCTCTACGACTTTTCACTGATGTCACTTATTATATTTTCGGCGCTTGCACAATTCGCCTCAGTACCACTGCTTTTTTGGATTCGAAAGACAAAATGATATTTTTAATTGTGGTTTTAATTTTTTAATCGAAAGAACTCCTGGTAAATAAAATGTCTAATAAATTTCAAGGTAATTTCTCTGCCACGGCAATCGGCAGCCTTCCCCATACTGATGTTGAAAGAGCATGCGAACTCATGTTCAAGTCGCTCCCGGAAATCCCCTGCTGGCCGCAATTGCCCAGAATCAGTGTCAAAGAAGATATGTGTATTCAGTATACGGAAGGACTACCCTGCACCCAAATTGATACAGACGGAAGGACGGTGAGTATTGACGTCTCTCAGGATACCTCGGCAGCCCTGGAAGGCTTTTACGATGCCTACCTGAAAAATGATCCTGATTTATTCCAGATAAGCCGCGATTGCGCCGCTGGATTTTATGCAATGATAGAGCGTCTCGCCAAATCTCCCCAAAAATCTCTTCGTGCGCTCAAAGGACACGTCGTTGGCCCCATTACCCTGTCCGGCGCCATTAAGTTATCAACGGGTATCACCGCCCTGTATAGTGAAGAATTTTTTGATATCATTACCAAATTAATGGCAATGAAGGCTTACTGGCAATTTACCAAACTTTCCCAATTTGGTCTCCCCGTTATTATTTTTGCGGATGAACCGTACCTTACAAGTTTCGGCTCTGCATTCATGAATATCAGCCGGGAAAAGGCAATCAATGCACTGAATGAAGTGTACGAAATAATTCAAACACACGGAGGACTTACGGGCACCCATTGTTGTGGCAACACAGACTGGGCTATGCTTATGGAATCGAAAGTAGACATCATCAGCTTCGACGCCTACGAATTTATGGATAAATTTTTAATGTACTGGCGGGAAATCAGGGTATTTCTCGATAGAGGAGGTTACCTGGCCTGGGGCATTATTCCAACTTCCCCTAAAATAATCAATATTTCACTAAATGATTTGATAAAAAAACTGGAAGGAGGCGTCAAATTCCTTGTCGATAAAGGGATACCAGGAACACTTATTCAAGAAAGGTCTATCATTACTCCCAGTTGTGGTACAGGGACGCTCACCATTGAAGAGGCAGAACGGGTAATGTCATTAACGCACGATATCTCAATAGCCGTGCAAACTTGAAAAGCGAGAAGGGTCGTTCATCCCTGATGTTATGCTTATTATAGATTGTCAATGCTTAGATCCGAGGACAGACCCTATTCCTTAATTGCCTTCCATTTCAGCCTGTTCGCTGGTAAAATAATAAGTTTTAATTAAAGCGATATTTAACCTTAGGCGGATAATGAAATGATACAAATAAGCAACCTAACCAAATCCTACGGTAAGCAGGTATTGTACAGCGACGTTACCCTGAGCATCAGCCCGCGCGAAAAAGTCGGCTTTGTCGGGCGTAACGGCAGCGGCAAATCAACCCTCTTCCACCTCATTCTGGGAGAAGAGCAACCCGACAGCGGTATCATCAGCATACCAAAAGGGTACAAAATCGGAACGCTGGAGCAGCACCTCAAATTCACCCGGAAAACGGTGCTGGAAGAGGTTGCTACAGCCCTTTCGGAAGATGAAATATACGACTACTGGAAAGCGGAAAAAATACTGTTCGGCCTGGGTTTCACGGAGCCAGACATGGAAAAACCGCCAAAGAGTTTTTCCGGCGGCTACCAGATACGGATGAACCTGGCGAAGCTGCTGGTGCAAAACCCCCACATGCTTTTGCTGGACGAACCGACCAACTACCTCGACATCGTCAGCCTCCGATGGCTCAAAGGCTGGCTCCGGTCATTCCGGGGGGAGGTCATCATCATCACGCACGACCGCGGCTTTATGGACGAAGTAACCACCCACACGATGGGGATCGTCCGCCGGCAGCTCCGTAAGCTGAAAGGGGATACCGTCACCTTTTTCGAGACCCTCGATCATGAGGATGAAATTCACGAAAAGACCCGTGTCCAGCAGGAGAAGCGGATAAAGGAGATCGAAGAGTTTGTAGCGCGCAACAAGGCACGCGCCAGCTCGGCCGCCCGCGCCCAGTCGCGCCTGAAGTTGCTGGACAAGATGGAGCGTATCGAAAAGCTTGACCATGACGCGATGCTGGCGTTCCGTTTCAATCACGAAAAGTGTCCCGGCAAAGTCGTAATGGAAGCGCACTCCCTATCGTTCTCCTACGACGGCAATCCGGATAACGTGCTGTTCAAGGATCTGACATTCTCGGTGGGGGCGCAGGACCGCATCGCTATCATTGGGAAAAATGGCAAGGGAAAATCGACGCTGCTGAACCTTCTCGCGGGTGAGCTAAAACCACTCACCGGCGGGATCATCACACACCCCGGCATAAAAATCGGACACTTCGGGCAGACGAACATCCAGCGGCTCGACCTTGAATGCAATGTTCTGGATGAATTGAGCAGGGCGAACCCTTCGCTCAATAACCAGCGCCTCCGCAGTCTCGCCGGTGCGATGATGTTTCCCGGTGACGCAGTGGAAAAGAAGATCAAGGTGCTTTCCGGCGGAGAACGGAGCCGCGTGTTGCTGGGCAAGATATTGGCCAACCCGACAAACCTCCTGCTTCTGGACGAACCAACCAACCATCTCGACATGGAATCGATAGAAGAGATCACCGAACAGCTCGACGAATACGAAGGAGCGGTCATCATTATTACTCATAGCGAAATGATTCTGCGTGACATCGCCACCAAGTTGATCGTTTTCAACGAAGAGAATGCGCAGCTTTTTTTGGGGAACTATGACGCTTTCCTTGAAAAAATCGGTTGGGATGACGAACCGAAAGCCAGGAATAAAGAGGACAAGGAAAAGATGGTTACTGTACCTGATGTTGTACCCACCGGGCAAAAGTCAAAAAAGAAACGCGAATGCGGCTATGCATAAATGGGAATTTGCCATTCTTTTCAATGAGGGTATCATTTTGGGAGGCACTATTGGGTCGTAACATCTGGGTCAGGTCTATATGCTTGCTGCAGGAATATAGAGGTTCACACCTTGACAGTCTGTCCGGAAATGCGTTCAATAGAATGGAGAGGTCAAGGAGAATGCAGCATAGAATGTGGTGGGTACACCTTGATTGTGAATAGTTTTTTGCGTTAGTCGTTGCCAATGACAAATCACTGATCAACAGGCTGTCCGAGAATGCAAAATGCGAAAATCCGGATGTTGATTTATAAGGACTTATGACATGAGAATTCATTAAAAAGTCAATTCTCGGACAGCCTGTCAGGGTGTGACCCTTTTTGGTATCCCCTCAAGGGTAAAAAATATTTAAATAAAGGAGAATACCGTATGAATGTTTCGCAACGAATACTGTCTGTATGCATGGGTATATGCAGTTTTTTTATTCTTTCCCTCATTTCATATATAGTATCGTCACCAACGATTGCCAAACCTTGTGATAACTACCCCGGCAGCTATGACACACCTGGTTCTGCATATAGTGTTGCAGTCGTGGGCACAACGGCATACGTGGCCGATGGTCTTAGTGGTCTTTTGATTATAGATGTCTCCACACCATCGGTGCCCAAGCTCCTGGGCACCTATGCAACAACACCTGATTATGCATTAGGTGTTGCAGTCGTGGGCACAACGGCGTACGTAGCCGATTACAGCAGTGGCCTTCTGGTCATAGACGTTTCCAATCCATCGAACCCAAAGCTCCTGGGTACCTATGACACACCTGGTTCTGCATGGGGTGTTGCAGTCGTGGGCACAACGGCATATGTGGCTGATTGGGATAGGGGTCTTCAGGTCATAGACATTTCCAAGCCATCAACACCCAAGTTCCTGGGCAGCTATGAAACACCTGGTTATGCGCTAGGTGTTGCAGTCGTGGGCACGACAGCGTACGTGGCTGATAGTGGTGCTCTTCAAATCATAGACGTTTCCACGCCATCGACACCCAAGCTCCTGGGCAGCTATGACACACCTAGTTCTGCACTTGATGTTGCAGTCGTGGGCACGACGGCGTACGTGGCTGCTAGTGGCAGTGGTCTTCAGATCATAGATGTTTCCAAACCATCAGCCCCCAAGCTTCTGGGCAATTATGCAACACCTGATTCTGCGCTAGGTGTCGCAGTCGTTGGCATGAAGGCGTACGTAGCTGACGATACTAGTGGTGGTCTTCAAGTCATAGATGTTTCCAAGCCATCTGCCCCCAAGCTCTTGGGCAGCTATGACACACCTGACCGGGCACTTGATGTTGCAATCCTAGGCACAATGGCGTACGTGGCTGATCGTAGTAGTCTTCAGGTCATAAACGTTTCCAGAACATCCGCGCCCAAGCTCCTGGGCAGCTATGACACACCTGGTATTGCATCTGGTGTTGCAGTCTCGGGCACGATGGCGTATGTGGCTGATGATACTAAGGGTCTTCAGGTCATAGATGTTTCCAAGCCATCTGCCCCCAAGCTCCTAGGCAACTACGACACACCTGGCCGTGCGCTTGGTGTTGCAGTCATAGGCACGACAGCATACGTGGCTGATGATTATAGTGGTCTTCAGGTCATTGACTTCTCCAAGCCATCGAAGCCAAAACTCCTGGACAACTATGACACACCTGATTATGCATCTGGTGTTGCAGTCGTGGGCACAACGGCGTACATAGCCGATTACAGCAGTGGTCTTCAGGTTATTGACTTCTCCACACCATCGAAGCCAAAACTCCTGGGTAACTACGACACACCTGGTTTTGCATGGGGTGTTGCAGTCATAGGCACGACAGCATACGTGGCTGATGATTATAGTGGTCTTCAGGTCATTGACTTCTCCACACCATCGAAGCCAAAGCTCCTGGGCAGCTATGATACACCTGGTCTTGCATATAGTGTTGCAGTTGTGGGTACGACGGCGTACGTAGCTGATGGTGCGAGTGGTCTTCAGGTTATTGACTTCTCCACACCATCGAAGCCAAAGCTCCTGGGCAGCTATGACACACCTGGTTCTGCATATAGTGTTGCAGTCGTAGGCACGACGGTGTACGTGGCTGATAATACCGGGGGTCTTAAAGTCATAGATGCTTCTGGGCAATCGGCACCCAACCTCCTAAGCAGCTATAACACACCTGATGGAGCACGTGGTGTTGTAGTCAAGGACACGACGGCGTACGTGGTTAATGGATATAGTGGATTGCAAATCATACACATACCCGATTGCGACAAAACCTGTGGATGTCCGAATGATACCACACCCCCAACGGGTTGTATATCAGGAACAATTGTAAATGCTTCAGGCAAACCGCTTGCAGGGAAAACAGTCAGATTGAACAGAACATATCCCTCTACACCAAAGGTGCAAAAGACTGCAAAAACAGATGATAACGGATGTTATCACTTCAAGAACCTCAGGAACGGTACGTACAAGGTGCGGCTAATATCCTGCGCCAATGGCCGCACGCAAACGGTAAAAATATCTAAAGGGGGCAAGGAGAACAATGTGGATTTTACGTGTCAATAGTATCTTTAGTTCAATTGCATAGGAAATTCAAAGTAGGGACACGGTTCTTAATATGTTCTAATCGTTTATTCATTTCATCTTCTCCAGATACTTTGATTTTATAATAGTGCTCCGACACATAATTAGCAATACATTGTGTTGCCATTTATATCCGAATAAATATGCAAAATTATAACTTATTATGTTTCGTAATTAATTTGTTGCAGCAATAGTTACTCGCCGACTTATGGAAGAATAACCAAGGCCAAACAAATTACCGATTTCCTTATTATTATACCAACCGGTACTCCATAAAAGATAGATTAATAAATCACGATTTAGCTTATTTGAAT
>CAYJME010000156.1:0-8215 GCA_964370795.1 uncultured candidatus Brocadiaceae bacterium | reverse complement strand
AGGGGGTTGTGAAAAACTTACAAAAAAAAGAAGTTTTTACAGAGTAATACTATAAAACTTACTAAAAAAGAATTTTTAAACGATTCTTTGCCCATGATACTGTTTATGGCTTGAGTATCCTTACCTTTCTACCCTCAATCTTTAATCTCCCTTCAGCAAATAGACGTATTGCCTCGGGATATGCTTCACATTCTTCTTTGAACACCCGTGTGGCGAGGGTTTCCGGTGTGTCATCTTCAAGAACGGGGATAGTCCTTTGAATAATAATTGGGCCGGTATCATAGTGATTATCAGCAAAATGTACCGTACAGCCGGTGACCTTTGCGCCATAATCGAGAACTGCCTTGTGTACCTTTTTCCCGTAATAGTTGTGACCGCAAAAGGCGGGGATAAGACCCGGATGGATGTTCATCACCTTGCCCAGATATTTTTCTGGGATTTTATAGAGGTGGAGAAAGCCTGCAAGGGTGATGAGGTCGATAGGATATTTGTCGAGTTCTGCATTGATGGCGGTGCTAAAGGAATCAACGTCTTTAAAGCCTGAGCGGGAAACGACCACAGTCGGGATGTTGTATTTCCTTGCCCGTTCAATACCTGCAACACCTGATTTACTGCTGATGACAACCTGGATTGTGGCCGGTAATTTACCCGATTGTATTTGATCAATAAAATTCTGGAGGGTACTACCGCTTCCGGAAATCAACACTCCTAAATTTATTTTTTTTATCATGGATGAAAAATATTGACAAAAAAATTATTGTTTGCTATTATTCACGTCTTCTTTGGTTTGGAGAAAATTACGCTCTGTACTTTACCACAGAGAACACAGAGTTCCCAGAGAAGAAATAAAATAATTTAAAAGATTTTTATACGATATAAAAACAGATTGATTATGTCAAAGATAATTACAGAAAAGTCACAAAAGGCGTTTGCTGAGGCGCAGAATGTTATTCCGGGCGGCGTTAACAGTCCAGTCAGGGCTTTCGGCGGGGTAGGTGGCACGCCCATCTTTATCAAGTCGGGGTCTGGTTGTTATTTAACAGATATTGATGGCAATAGATATGTGGATTATGTAGGCTCGTGGGGGCCTCTTATCCTGGGACACGCCGAACCGCGGGTGGTAAAAAAGATAAACGAGGCCGTTGCCAACGGAACGAGTTATGGCGCTCCAACGGAGTTAGAAATAAAACTGGCACAGCTGGTTAAAGAGGCCATGCCGTCCGTTGAGAAGGTAAGGATGGTCAATTCTGGTACAGAGGCCACGATGAGCGCTATCAGGGTGGCGCGGGGATATACAAAAAGGGATGCGGTTATTAAATTTGACGGCTGTTATCACGGGCATGTGGATAGCTTGCTCATCCAGGCAGGGTCAGGCGCAACGACGTTAGGAACGCCAACCAGCCCGGGTGTTCCCCAGGATTTTGTGAAGCATACCATATCCCTTCCTTATAATGATATTGACGCAGTAAACGAGGTGTGTTCAAGGAGAGGCAAGGAAATAGCCTGTATTATTGTTGAGGCGGTTGCGGGGAACATGGGCGTTGTGATCCCCAAAAAGGGTTATTTGGAAGGCCTGCGGGAAATAACCAAAAAGCATGGAATTATCCTGATATTTGATGAGGTCATGACGGGTTTCCGGGTGGCTTACGGCGGTGTTCAATCGTTGTATAATATTAAACCTGATTTAACTACATTGGGAAAGATTATTGGCGGTGGTTTGCCTGTGGGCGCTTATGGCGGCAGGAAAGAGATTATGGACAGTATATCGCCTGTCGGCGCTGTGTATCAGGCTGGTACGTTATCGGGGAACCCCGTGGCCATGACTGCCGGTATTGCCATGTTGGAGATACTCAAAGACGCCAAAATTTACAAGAGTCTGGAAGAAAAATCACAGAGATTAGCCGCAGGGGTGGAGAAGGTATGTAAGGATGCAAAGATACCTTCATATCATACGCGTGTAGGTTCTATGTTGTGCACCTTTTTTACTGACCAACCGGTTACTGATTATTCTACGGCGAAGAAGTCCGACACAAAGCGGTACGCAAAGTTTTTCCATGGAATGCTGGAGAGGGGATTCTACTTTGCGCCATCACAGTTTGAGGCTGTTTTTGTTTCAACTGCGCATGGTGATAAAGAGATTGATGCGACCATTGAAGCATTTAAAGATGTAGCAAAAACCTTTTAAATAGGTGGTGATTTGGTCTTTATCAGAAAAGATAAAGATAATAAGACGTACAATCTGGCGGGGCTCGTTGGAAGTTTTGGTTTCACGACAGCAGGCGCCATTGCCGGTGGGTATTTTCTGGGTAGTTATATAGATAAAAAGCTCGGTACTGCCCCCTGGTTCATGGTGTCGTTCATGTTGTGGGGAATTATAGGAAGTTTTGTCGAGTTTTATAGATTAATAAAGAAGTTAACAAACGAAAACAAAAAAGATGATCGCAGATAAAAAATATCTTTCTATACTCGATGATGGTTTCCCTGAAAGGGTTTTTAAGACGGCTCTTTACCTGTCGCTGATCATTGTCGCCTATTCATTGTCGTATATGTCTCTCCGGCTGACGATGAGTATAGGACTGGGTTGCTTCATGAGTATTGCCTTGTGCAAGGCGCTTTGGTGGACGATTCAGCAGTCGGTACAGAATAAGAGAATTGAAATAAAAAGGTTTTTTTTAAAAATCAGTTTCATAAAATATTTTATTGCCGGTATGGTTTTGTTTTTAGTTTGTTTCTTCATGGAAGTTCATGCAGTTGCCCTTGCTATCGGTTTGAGCGTCGTTATGGGAGTAATGGTTATGAAGGTGGGTGGCAAGTTGCTGGTGAACTATCTGAACAGGGCTGTTAAAACAACGAATTATAAACACATAGAGAGTAGTTGTAAAAAGAAAGGAGTGTGAATCGAGTGTCTAGCACAGGTGGCGGAAGTAGTAGCTCAACAGAATTACCATCGTTTATGGATCTGGTGCCTATTCAAGAGCATAGTCACATTATGGGTTTGACGAAACATGAATTGGTGCCGATCGTTATGTCAGCAACGATAATCATTTTCCTGGCGTTTTTTTCTATACTTGCCACACGAAGGTTAAAAAAGGTGCCGGGACGGCTGCAGTCATTTTTAGAGATCGTTGTTGAAGGTCTTGAAAATTTTACCAAAACGCAGATGGGACGGGCCGCAGGGCCGTTCATACCCTTTATCGGGACGCTCTTCATTTATATATTCCTTATGAATATGATAGGGCAGGTTCCCCTCTTTCACTCACCGACGAATAATTTTAATACAACCATCGCCTTAACGCTTATCGTATTTTTCGTTACCCATTTTCAGGGTATTAAAAATAACGGCATCGTGGGGTATTTGAAGCATATGGCGGGTAAACCGATTTGGCTTGCGCCGTTGGTGTTTCCGTTGCACTTGATGCAGGAGCTTCTATCCCGTCCGTTATCGCTCTCCATGCGTCTTTTTGGAAATATCATGGGTGAGGATACTATTATTGCGATATTTATTGGTCTTTCGCCGTTTGTGTTGGGGTATATCCCAATACCCATGCATTTACCAATGGTATTTCTTGCCTTGTTAGGCAGTACGATACAGGCAATGATATTTTCTCTTTTAGCGAGTTTTTATATTGCGGGTGCGATTGGCATCCATGAGGAAGAACATCATTAAAAATTTTTAGAGAAGGAGGTAATGACGTGATTTATTTTGCATTATTGGCTATAGCAGTAAGTTTAATTGCAATTGCAGCATTTGGCTGCGGTCTGGGGCAGGGCATTGCAGTGTATGGTGCAGCCACCAGCATGGCCAGACAACCTGAGATGGCTGGAAAGATTCAGCTTGTTATGTTCGTTGGTCTCGCGTTTATCGAATCATTAACGATTTATTCATTGATGATGTCCTTTATTTTAATGGGTAAGTTGCCAAAGACTGAAGCAGTTCTCGAATTAATTCAGCACGCTGTAAAATAAGCGTAGGAGGAGACGAGCTTGGAAATGTTAAATACCCTGGGAATAAATTTTAAATTAATTATTGTCCAGGGCATCGGCTTTCTCATACTGCTCTTTGTCCTCAAGAAGTTCCTCTTTGGTAAGATTTCGGCCATGATCAAGGCCCGCGCCGATGAGGTGAAGAATACCTATGAAAAAACGGAAAAGGATAAGGCCGATGCTGAAAGGCTGAGATTAGAATACCAGAGAAAGCTTGCAGAGGCAGAAGCTGAGGCTGCAAGGAGAGTTCAGGAAGCTATCAATGAAGGCAATCGTATTAGCGAAGAACTGGTGAAACGTGCCAAGGAAGAGGTGGAGCATGTCAGGATTAGGGCACAGGAAAGCATAGAACAGGAACGGAAGAAGGCGCTGACCGAGATCAGAAATCAGGTTGTGACTCTTTCCATTCTGGCCTCTTCAAAGATCATTCAGCAATCGATAAATCAAAAAACAGCCGAAAAGCTGGTCGACGATTTTATTGAAGAAATAGGGGAACTCAGTGTTAGATAATAGTGTTGCAATTACATTCATCAACGCCCTTCTGGATATCGCTTTAAAGAAGGGTCAGTTTGAGCAGATTGAAAAAGATTTGGATGTTTTTTGTGGTATTATCACAAAACACGATAACCTGAAAAAGATACTTCTTCATCCATCGATTTCGCGGGATAATAAGAAGGATTTAATCAAGCGTGTGTTTGGCAAGTCCGTGTCAGGCCTTATGGTGAATTTCCTCAATTTATTGGTAGACCGGCGCAGGGAAGGAATTATGGAGTTTATTCCTGAAGTGTATAAAGCGGCAGTCGATGATAAACGGGGAGTCATCAAGGCGAAGATACAAATGGTTATTCCTTTAACGGGAGAGCGGTTGGATAATTTTAAGAAGAAGCTTAATAAACTCACGGGGAAGACCGTGAAAGTAGAGGTTGTCCAGAACCCGGAAATCCTGGGCGGGATGATAATCGAAATCGGCAACATGATGATCGATGGGAGTGTTGCAAGCAGGTTAAAAAATCTCAAAACCAGACTGCTGTCGTTACGTACGGCGTAAGCGCTGTGTTTTTCAATAGGGAATCAACCACTGGACTTTACCATTGTAGATTCGAAGTCCGATGAAATGCGCCCATGGAGCAGGATTTTTTTTCTGTCAACGGGCGAGAGGTATAAATTAAATGTAGAGCGGGGGGTTGCTTCGCTCTACATTAGTTTCTAGTTTGACAAAGAGGGGTTTTGATAACTAAAGTTCTTCTGTCGTTTTTTGTTGAGGGTGGCATTGTGTTGTGGAAATATCATTCTGAACGAAGCGAAGAATCTATTATTTAAATAGAGGAGTATGGGGATATGGCAATCGCATCCACAGATATTACTTCAATCATTAAAAAAGAGATTGAAGGATATGAAGAAAAACTTAAATTAGAAAACGTGGGACACGTCATGCAGGTCGGTGACGGTGTAGCGCGTATTTACGGTCTGGATAACTGTTTATCCAACGAGTTGTTAGAATTTCCGGATAACGTGTACGGCATCGCTATGAACCTCGAAGAAGATAACGTTGGCGCTATGCTTTTAGGTTCTGATGAGAAGATTAAAGAAGGTGATATTGTAAAGACTACCGGAAAAATTGTGCAGGTGCCTGTAGGTAAGGCGCTCCTGGGGCGTGTTGTAAATGCATTAGGCCAACCTATAGACGGAAAAGGCCCTATTGCAGCCGACCAGTACAAATCGATAGAAGGAACTTCGCCGAACGTAGTCGAAAGACAGCCGGTGAAAGAGCCTCTTCAGACGGGAATCAAGGCTATTGACGCCATGATTCCTATTGGACGGGGACAGCGTGAACTTATTATTGGCGACCGGCAAACGGGAAAAACGGCGCTTCTGATTGACACTATCATAAACCAGCGTGATTCTGGCGTATATTGTATTTATGTAGCCATTGGACAGAAAATGTCTACGGTAGCCAGTGTTGTTAAGACATTGGAAGAAAACAAGGTAATGGATAACAGTATTGTCGTGGTAGCATCCGCTTCTGACCCGGCACCCCTTCAGTATATTGCCCCGTATGCCGGTTGCGCTATGGGTGAGTACTTCAGGGATAACGGTATGCATGCGGTTATTATGTATGACGACTTATACAAACATGCCATTGCATATCGTCAGATTTCCTTGTTGCTGCGACGTCCGCCCGGCCGTGAGGCATTTCCGGGTGACATATTCAATTTGCACTCCCGGTTGCTGGAGAGGGCTGCGAAGTTGAACAATGAACTCGGCGGCGGTTCGTTGACCGCTCTCCCCGTTGTTGAGACACAGGGAGGTGATTATTCAGCATATATTCCGACCAACGTTATTTCCATTACTGATGGTCAGATTTATCTTGAGAGCGATTTGTTTAATGCCGGTGTTCGCCCTGCAATTTCCGTAGGTTTGTCGGTATCCAGGGTGGGTGGAAATGCACAGATCCCTGCGATGAAGAAGGTTGCAGGCACATTGCGTTTGACCCTGGCACAATACCGTGAATTGGCTTCGTTTGCCCAGTTTGGCTCTGAGTTGGATAAGTTTACCCAGGCACAGCTGGCGAAGGGGAGCAGGCTTGTTGAGCTTTTGAAACAGCCGCAGTACGCGCCGGTGTCAGTAGAAGATCAGATTATGGCAATCTATGCCGGCATTAATGGGTACCTCGATGACGTCCCGGTCGATAAGGTTAAGGTGTTCGAGAAAGAATTCATGAAGTTTATGAAGGACAGGTATGCCGCTGTTGGTCTTGAGATTAAAGAGAAGAAGAAACTTGATCAGGAAATAACGACTAAGTTGGAAAATGCAATCAAAGAATTCAAACAAACATTTGCAAAAAAGGGCTAATGAATGCTGAGTACAAAAGAAATTAAACAGCGTATTCGCAGTATCTCGAGCATCAAGCAGATTACCCGCGCCATGGAAATGGTGGCGGCGAGCAGGCTGAAGAAGGTTGAGTCAAGGGTCGTTGCTTCACGGGCATATACCGAGAAGATGCATTCCGTTTTAAGCCATCTGGTCTCGTCATTGGAAAATGCACATCCGTGGTTTTCTGAGAAGGGGCAGGAAATTCCAACGATAAAAGTTATTTTAATCACAGCGGATAAGGGCCTTTGTGGCGCTTATAATAATAATATAATTCAAAAGGTTGTACGGTTCATCAGGGAAAAGACTGACAAAAAGATTAAACTCATCCTCATTGGAAAGAAGGGATACCTGTATTTTTCAAAGAGCAAGTATGCTGACCTTATAGAAAAATACATTCCCGAAGGTACGGAAAAGCTCGGCTATAACCAGATACAGGGAATAGCAACCCAGTTGATAAAGGAATATGAGGGTAATGAGTTTGGCGAGTTGCATATATTCTTCACCAGGTTTGTTTCTATGATGCAGTCGTCTCCAACGACCATGCGTTTTTTGCCGATAGAAAAAGGCGCATTTACTTCTCAGGAGAAACCACAGGGAGAATACATTTTTGAACCTTCCGCTGAACAGATTGTCAATCATCTCTTTCCTAAATTTGTTGAGACACGGCTTTATCAGTGTATCTTAGAGTCTCTGACGTCCGAATATGCTGCCCGGCGAGTCGCAATGATTGCGGCAACAGAAAATGCAGGCGAGATGATTGAAGAATTGACTCGTTCTTATAATAAGGCTCGACAGGAATCAATCACCAAGGAACTGCTGGAAATAGTTTCTGGCGCTGATGCCCTGACACGTAAATAAAATAAAAAAATTTCAAAGAGAACACGGCTGAGTTTTTTGGTGAAAAGAGTAATTTCACATTTTTATGAACAGGAGTTTTGTTCTTTACCTCCGTGTGCTCTGATGGTTGACTTTTAACCAAAATAAATAAGGGAGGAGTAAAAATTTGGCTAAAAAAGTTAAAGAAAGTAAAGAGAATAAAGGATCAATTGTGCAGGTAATTGGACCTGTGGTCGACGTGCGGTTTGCGCCAGGAAACTTACCGCCAATTAAGAGTGCTGTTAGTATAAAAGACGCCGAAAGAAATATTTCTGTCATGTGTGAAATTGCGCAGCATTTGGGAAATGATACGGCGCGATGCATTGCAATGTCCACAACTGATGGACTTATGAGGGGTATGGATGCCGCTGATTTGGGGTCTCCGATCAGCGTCCCGGTTGGTAAAGAAGTACTGGGCAGGGTTTTCAACCTGCTTGGCGAACCCATTGATAAACTGGGGGAAATGAAAGCAGTCCAGCAA
>CAYJME010000155.1:0-8313 GCA_964370795.1 uncultured candidatus Brocadiaceae bacterium | reverse complement strand
CGAATACACACAGATAATACTGATAAAAAATCTGCGTTAATCTGTGGCTAATTAAATTTTTGACAGAACTGCCCCGCTTGACCCACCCTACTGACCGAAGGTTTGATTTTGTCGATTTAAGACACTTAAACAGACAATCCTAACTTTATAAGTACTTCAATCAATCCTCGTGTGCTTGCATCAATTCCTACACCCAGGGCAAATGCCTCTAAGTAGTCCCTGTTCATAATACCAAAAGGGTGCTTTCCATAAAATCGCCAGCCTTGTATCAATAATCCGATAGCCAGGGCAAGAATAAAACGGAGATTCAGAAATCGGTCTGCTAACGCCTGAGCCGCATGAATGGGTGAAGGTAAGATTTCCAATTTAGCCTTTCCCTGACCGAGCATTTCTCCTACCGGGGATAGTGTACCAGGTATAAAGTCTTTGGCGGCGATGGCATGAACAATCATCTGTTTTGGTCGTTTGTAACGATGTGTCAGACGCACTCCCTGGCGTATTTGTTCTGCTGTAAATTTTGCATACGGCGTACCGTCACCAAAGTCAATGATGATATTTACTCCGATTCCCCATGATGGATCGAGATCGCTTAATTCCATTGCAACCTGGCGTTCCACATACAATTCATCTGGCGAAGTGAGTGAAGTAAGTTTTATTGGACGGGGACCTGTCATCAGGCGGCGTGCTAAAGCTATAGCCTCTTTTTCCCCCGAGCGTTTAGCTGCAGACAGACGTACTTCTGGTGAAATACTCTGGGATGCTATGAGAGCCGTTATCATTTTGCCTCCTGCTTTACTGAGTTGGCCTTGCAAATCCGTTAATTTTTTAAGACACTCCACCGCTGGCAATTGTTCCAAACCAAGGCGCACGCGATCCAATTCCTCCGCGACTCCTTTGACTCTGGGATTAGGTTCTAAAAGAGCCAGGCCTTGTTCAGAGATATACAATTCAGTCCTCAGTTCAGATTCGAGTTTTTCGCAAAACTTCTTTTCAACCTTTCTTCTTGCCTTGTTTATCTGTGCGTCCTGATAACTCGTCCAGAGTTCTAAAAGTTTTTTAAAACCCGGCATGGTTGCGGCAAGATCGCCCTGTCCAACACGTTGTTTCAATGAATCAATCAGGTCTAGTAATGTTTTTCTCAATGTTAAACTCTTACAGGAGGTTACACGTTGATGCCAGAGTTCAAGAATATCCAGGACTCTTTGTTGCTTTACTTCTGGTGCATCACCAGGGGGAAGTTTTGATAATGCTTGCCCGATCAGTGCAAGGCTTGTTTCCCTCTCCACTGCATACATAGCATCCTTTACCTCTGCAATAATTACAGTGCTCCATATTTTGAGGGCAAAGGTTTCCGCTTCCTGAAGTTTTTTGTAAGATTGCCGGAATGCCACAAGGAACTGGGTATTGGCGAGTGCAGTTCTTGCTGTTTCAAGACGGACGGCGAGTTCATTTCGCTCCGTTGCCGGGAAAGACGGGTCTTGCAGTATAGAGCTTAGCGAAACCTGTCGTAAGAGCATCTCTGAAACAAAGTGGCGCCATGTCAACACCTGGTGAACACGTTCATCCAGTATTTTTGCGGCCTGATGAAGCCAGCTTTGCACTTTAGGCGCCAATTCACGCGCACGGGGAATTTCTCCAGATGCGAGTGCAAGCCGTACCCGTTCTACTTGATGTCCAAGATTGTCTTCGATAGCCTTGATGGGAAGACCCAGAAGGGAGTGGCGCTGGACATTCTCAAATTTCTGTAAAAGCACAGACCAATCATCACCGGGGTTGGGTGTTTCGTTCTGAGCAGAAAGTAATGCCTTTGCTTCTGCAATACACCTTGTTAAGTTCTCCCATTCTTTTTCCAGCGCCTCCAGTTCGGCTGCACCTTCCGATTTTCCTTCTAATTGCGTTTGCAGGGCTTTAAATTGGTATTCTATATGCGTCTTGCGCTTTTGTGCAAATTGCAAACGGTCATCTTTGAGTGTCCATCTGCGCGGCTGGTTTAATATTTCAAGAGCTCGTGTCAGGTCTTCCTCTATTCTTGCGACTGATTTCTGTTCCGTATCACCGGGTACGTATCGTTCCAGAAATTCGTGAACATCCTGCCGTAACTGTAATATTTCCTTCTGTTCGTTTTGGATGTCAGATACACCTGCAAGGAATTTAATAAGGCCAAGAAATATCAGCCCTAAAAGCATAAAACCAATGGTCCAGAGCCAATGGGCCAGGATAGTTACTTCGATAGGAATGCTTAAGGTTTGATTTGTATTGCGACCGGTTATTCTGAGGCAAGTAAGATAATTGCCAGGAAGAAGATTTCCGCTTATATGAAGCTGTAAATCCACAACCTCCCCGGGCTTAATTTGCACGACTTCAGGTAGTGCATTACCTTTTTTGGAATGAAAAATAGAAAATTCAGTTTCCACACTATTGCCATCGGTTTTTCGCTCTAATGGATCTACCGTAAGATTTGTTAAAACAAGTACCTCTGTACTCGTGTTTACAAGAGAAAAATGGGCAGTTGGCAAGTAAATTTTTCTGACAAGTAGTCCGGCTAATGGACCACATGGGTGTGTTGCAGAGAGAAAAAGGTTATGGGGTACTTTCAGGGGAAAATTGGAAATATTTTCTTCCATAATTTTGATTTTTAGCTTTTAGTCTTACAGGATTTACCCATACTTATAATACACCCCATAGCCCCCTCTTGGATAGCTGAAATCCACCGCCCCTTTGGGGCAGGCAAACTTGCAGCTACCGCATTCAAGGCATCCTTCATAATTATGCACGATTTCGCCTTTTTCGAGGGTGTACCTCTTTGATGGGCAGAATCGAAGGCATGGTTTATCCACGCACTGCCTGCATATACTGGTCTCTACTTTTATATGTTTTTCTTTATCAACCTCAAAGCTTATGAGGCCGAGTTGATCTTCAATACTGATATTCATAATAGTTAAAATTACCACAGATGAACCTGGATAACAAACTATAAAAATCTGCGTTCATCTGTGGCTAATTAAATTTTATCATAACGACCTGAGACCTCTTATCAAATCCCGAATTATCTGAACTTTCTTCCCCTTTGTTTCTTCTAACAGCTCATCAAATAACCGTTTCTTTGGCCCCTTTACCACAGCTAATCTGTGAAAGAGTCTACACGCAAGCTCAGGGTAGAGCGAGTAAAACCTTGTATTCTGCAAAAATGCAGGTGATCTTTTGAAGGTATGCATATCTTTAAGCACAAAATTGTTTTTCAGCAGGGATTCATAGTATGAGAGGCTTTTCTTTGAAAAATCCTGTTTTTCCAATGCACGCTTCGAAGCCTCTGCCGCTGCCATCCCAGAGGCAATTGCCATATCCATGCCTCTCAAAGTAATGCCGCTATTTATCAACAGGCCCGCAGCGTCTCCTACAACAAGCAGACCATTGGTGAAAAGTCCTGTGCGTGAGGCTTCGGGGATTACATGTGCAGAATATTCCACGAGTTTACCACCTTCGATCAGTTTTGCTATTGCAGGATTCGAGTTAAACTCCCTCATGAGCTCGTAGGCTTCAACCTTGCTTTCGATGAGATGATTTATATAAACCACAATTCCAAGAGAAAGGCTGGTCTTGTTGGTATAGACAAAAGCCCCTCCAGGAATTTGCTTCGTGCACTGTCCTATGAAAAGCTGGGCTGCGCCTTCTTCACCGGCAAGATTGAATCTATCCCCGATCGTTTTCTCCGGCAGTTCTATAATCTCCTTCATGCCGATGGCAAATTCTTTTGCCAGAAATTTTTTAAGACCTGCCTTCTCTGCCATAAGGGAGACAGCGCCATCTGCGGCAATAACCACGCTTGCTTCAAGCTTGTCCGTGCCTGCAACGATACCAACAACCCTTTTATCTTTCCACAAAAGATCGTCAACCCTGATATTGGGTATCAACGTTGCTCCTGCTTCAACGGCCTTGTTTGCAAACCATTGGTCAAACTTTGCCCTGAGTATGGTAAAGCTGTTGGGAGGTTCGAGAAGTTCTTCATCCTGGAAGTCAAGCGTAACAGAAGCTTTATCGGACAATAATGTCAGTTTTTCACGGGTTACACGCCGCTCCACAGGGGCTTCATTCCAAAAGCCGGGGATGAGTCTATCTAAGGCATACGCATACATCCTTCCGCCCATAACGTTCTTGGCGCCTGGATATTTGCCTCTTTCAACCATCAGGATGTTGAATCCCATCTTTGCCAGTGAATAAGCTGCTGCACAACCAGCAGGACCAGCGCCCACTATTATGACATCAAACTTTTCAGAGACCATTCACCATCCCCTTAATCTCCACCTTTGGCTTACTAAAATTAATCCGCAAGCAAAGTTTTAGACCTGTAATTTTAAAATAGTTCAAACACTGTGCAATATAGTATTACTGTGAAAAACTTCTTTTTTTGTAAGTTTTTTACAATTCCCTTCACCCCCCTTATCAAGAGGTATTGTTTGTTTATGAGAGAAAGATTGCTTCGCTTCGCTCGCAATGACAGAATAAGGGCGCAATGACCGGTTCCTCTTTGCAATGACAAAGCGCATAGTCCGTGTCATTGCGAGGGGTCTTTTCCGAAGCAATCTCCCCGCTTTCATAAAGGAGATTTGGTTGCGGCTATGCTGCGCCAGGGATTTCGTCGAATTCTTTGATAATTCATTCAATCTGTGTTCATCAGCGTTCATCTGCGGCTCCTAATTTTAAAACCATACCTCTGTAAACTCTTTCGAAATCCTTGAGTTCGTACATTCTTCCATCTTGGTATTATATCCTAAATTCAAGAACGTCTATACCACTATTTGGATTAACGGTAAAAATCATTATAAACCTTTAAATACCGGTTTTCTTTTCTCCAAAAATGCGTTTATACCTTCCAGGTGGTCTTGGGTTGTAAAGCACTGAGTAAAGAGTGTTATTTCTTTCTCAAGCCCCCTCTCTATTTCCTGCCCTTCATTAATCAGCGTCTTTGCCATTTTAAGAGCAATGGGACTTTTCTTTGCCATAGTCTGGGCCATTTCCTCTGACTTTTCCATTAACTCCGTTTCTTTCACCACCCTGTTGACAAGTCCGAGAGCTTCAGCCTCTCTCGCTTCAACAATTGCGCCCATCAGGATCAACTCCTTTGCCTTTCCTATACCCACCAGCCTGGTTAAACGCTGTGTGCCTCCAATACCCGGAATAATACCGAGACTTACTTCTGGCTGACCCAGTTTTGCGCCCTCACTTGCTATCCTTATATCACAGGCGAGGGCCAATTCACATCCACCGCCAAGCGCATAACCGTTCACTGCTGCAATTACCGGCTTTCCCATCGTTTCTATTTGATTGCAGACTTTATGACCCAGTCTGGCAAAGGCCTCTGCCTCAGATGGATTTATCTCCTTCATTTTCTTTAGATTGGCACCTGCACAGAAATTCCTTTCTCCCGTTATGATGATAGCCCGTACCTGTTCATCCTTTTCCAGCGCTGACAGAGAGTCCCCAAGTTCCTGCAACATTTGTGTATCCAGGGTATTCAAGGCCATTGGCCTGTTGAAAATGATTATACCGACTCCCTTTTTCCTTTCAGTCTTTACACGTTCACTTTCGATATTCATAAAATCCTTCTCCACTTTTTTTCCCAAGTATTCCCGCTTCTACCATTTTTCGCAACAAAGGACACGGCCTGTACTTTTCTCCTAATTCAGTATGTAATATTTCAAGTATTGCAAGGCAGACATCGAGTCCAACAAAGTCTGCAAGCTCCAGAGGTCCCATTGGATGATTTGCGCCCAGCTTCATAATGGTATCGATACTTTCTCGCGGAGCAACCCTGTCCTGCAAACAAAAGATTGCATTGTTTATCATAGGGACGAGTATACGATTGAGGACAAAGCCAGGAAAATCATTTACGACAACGGGTGTTTTCCCCATCTTTTCAGCAACTGCCTTTACGCTACGGACTGTTTCCTCAGATGTTTGATGCCCTCTCACTACCTCCACAAGTTTCATTTTGTAAGCGGGATTCATGAAATGCATCCCAATAAAACGTTCAGGCCACTTTGCAACATGCGCAAGTTGTGTTATCGATAGAGAAGATGTATTGGTAGCAAAAATAGTATTTTCAGAACAAATCGTATTCAGCTTTTGAAAAATATGTTTTTTTACATCCTCATTTTCTACCACTGCCTCAATGATCAGATCTGCATCTTTACATTCTTCCAGTCTCCCGGTTGTTGTAATTTCAGAAAGAATTCTTTCTTTTTCCGTGCTTTCGACTTTTCCTTCGCGAACGCCTTTTTCAAGCCTTTCTCGTATTTTTAAAAATCCCGCCTTCGCATATTCCTCCTTCACGTCTTCCAATATTACTTCATACCCGCTCTGCGCTGCCGTCTGGGCAATACCACTACCCATAGTCCCCGCACCGATAATCCCTATTCTTTTTATCCCCATAGTTATCCCCGTTCAATAATCATTGCGAGCGCATTGCCGCCGCCCATGCAAAGGGTTGCGAGTCCCCTTGTAAGGCCCCGGTCTTTTAAAGCATGGAGTAACGTTACCAGTATACGCGCCCCGCTACATCCTATGGGATGCCCCAGGGCAACAGCCCCTCCATGCACGTTGAATTTTTCAGGGTCGATACCTAATGCCCGCGAGACTGCAATTGATGCAGTGGCGTAGGCCTCGTTATGTTCGAACAGGTCTATGTCGTCAAGAGTAAGTTCTGTCTTTTTCAAAAGTCTTTTGACTGTACGAATCGGGGCTTCCATCAAGTCCTCAGGCTTTGTTCCGCCAATTTCATAACCGATTATCCTGACCAGTGGTTTTATCCCCAATTTCTCCGCTTTTCTTGCTGAAGCCACTACCAATGCGGCAGCGCCATCACTCAGCTGCGAACTGTTTCCCGCTGTTAAAATACCGTCTCTTTTAAACATGGGAAGAAGTTTTGATAACTTTTCCAATGATGTATCTTCTCTTATTCCCTCATCCTTTTCGATACTGATACCTTGCACTTCAACAGGTACTATTTCTTCTTTGAATTTTCCGCTCTCTGTTGCATGCATTGCCTTCCGGTGACTCATCAGGCTGAACTCATCTGCTTCCTTTCTGGTTATGTTGTATTTTTGTGCCACAAGTTCACCGGTAACTCCCATATGAAAATTATTGTAAACATCCCATATCCCGTCATATATCATTGCATCGGTAATAGAGGTATCTCCAAATTTCATACCCCACCGCAGACTTCTAATCAAATGTGGAGAGGCGCTCATGTTTTCCATTCCACCGGCAACAATAATGTCGGCATCCCCCGCCTTTATAATCTGCGCTGCAAGCATAACTGCCCTGAGACCTGAACCACATACTTTATTCACGGTAAACGCACCTACCTCAACCGGCACTCCCGCATAGATGGATGCCTGTCTCGCCGGATTTTGACCAAGACCAGCAGAAATCACGTTACCCATGATAACTTCATTTAGTTGTTGTACCTGGATACCAGCCCGCCTTATGGCTTCCTTTATTACGACAGCCCCTAGTTTAGGGGCAGAAATATCCTTAAATGCATGTCCAAATTTACCCACGGCTGTTCTTACACCACTCAATATTACAACTTCTTCAGACATATTTATTCCTAACCCGAACGAGTCGGAATGCGTAGCGCGGGTGGTTTATCCCTATAACCGTTTGTACAGATTAAGCGGCTTAAACAGTTTAAACCATTTAATCTGTTTAAAGGGTTTATTGCCAACCACGAGGGATCGGCGCTACAATTTTTATCAAGATACTAACTATTGCTAAACAGCATTTTTACAAACAACCAAAGCATAAATATTAACCGCAGCAGTGTTGGATATTATTTACGTTTTGATAATAGCAAGCGCTATGGCTAATGCTATAATCCACTCATAATGTATCAACTCCTGTAATTTTTACAAGCATATTTCCTACAAAATCGGCTTGCTTTGTGGAAAACACCATGTTCAGCATGACTATCATTATAGGCAATGCCATAACCATCCACAAAAGGAAAGAAATTTAAATGCAATTTAATCATTAAGAGGTTTATAAGGCAAAAGTAATTTTATCTGTCTTTTAACACAGCTTTTAATGCAGCGAACCACATTTTACACCTTTACTTTAACTTTTAAAATAAGTACCATGTTCAGTAAGATTTTACTGAAAGATTTAAGAATTCGCAGGGAAATACTATTACAAGAATAAATGATCAAAAGATATAAGATCACCGAGCGCAGCTACGCCTCAACCATATCGCCTTATGAAAGCTGGATTAAATAAAAGAATTCCTGTGCGAAAAGACTTTTATTACATGAGAGG
>CAYJME010000154.1:0-8373 GCA_964370795.1 uncultured candidatus Brocadiaceae bacterium | reverse complement strand
TAAAAGAAAAAAAGAGCTTGACATAGAATGTCTACGGGGTTTAGATGCTCCGGCGAATCTTTTTTCTATAATCATGTTATCCCTTCGGGATTCTTCCTTATTATCCGCTCCGGCTCTTGGTTTTAACCGCTCTGTGAAACTTGTTTTTTTCATTTTTCGCTGAATAGTTGCCAGAACACAGAGTACAGACTCAGTCTGTTGTCTGCTATCTAATCAACCTATTCGCAATCCCATGACATTCGAACTGTATAATATCCCCCCGTCTGATATTCCTGCCGCTGTAGCGGATGGATTCATCCATGAAGGCATTAAATGCGGTAATAAGGAGTGCCTTGCCTTCTTTGTTCAAGGTAAAACCATTTTCAAGTTTATCGAAACATTCCTGTTTGACGTCACGGCCTGCAAATAATTTTATAACCGTTTCATCCGCCCAGATACGGAAGTTTTCAATGAGGTCAAAAACAAGGGATTTCTTGTTGTAGTTGTCCGTATGGATAATTCCCACGTAAGGGTCTAATCCCGCAATAATACATGCCTTTTCTACCATGGAATAGAGAATGCCGTAGGTATAATTGAGGAGTGCGTTAAATTCATCTTTTGCCGGATTCCGGCTGCGGCCGTCAAATTTGTAACGATCCGGCATGATAAAGCTGATTGCCTCAAAATAAATACGACCGCCGCTGCCCTCTATGCCCATAATAGAACCCCGTATATCCTCAATACCTATATTGTTGCCGGTGTTTTGCGGGACAAGGGAATCGAGACTGCTCCGGCAGTTGCGCAGTTTATCAATAAAAGCGGTAATTTCTGCCGATTTCTGAGAACGGCTCTCACGCAATCGTATTAGTAAATCTATCTGGTTATCGGTTTTTTTCTTTACCCATTCCAACGCCAGATTCACGCCCTCTGTGGTATTTGCAATTTCCAGTTGCCGTCGGCGTATAAGCGTGGTACTCCCCAACTTGCTGTGCCACACCCTGCCAAAAGGATCGCCAAATTCGTCAAGAAAGACGATGTCGATATTATTATCCATGGCGAGTTTAATGGCATCGGTGGTTATGTAGGCAGCCGTGGTGATCATGATATTTTCCACCTTTTTTACGGAAACCTCGAAGACCTGGTCGTCCTTCCTGACCTTAAAGCAGTCTCCATTTTTCTGTAAGTATGAGCCGTAGGTATTGATAATGAGTTGCATAATTATAGAGTTTGAGAGTTTAGGAGTTTAGGAGTTATTGAGATAGTTCATAAAACCTTGTATCATTTTTGAAACCTCGTCAGCCTTCTGATAAAGCATTTCAAGGTCTGTTTTAGTAATATAATTCATGTCCAAAGCAACGTAGAGGTGACATTGAACCTCTGCCGCTGAACCATGCGCCATGTTTAAAAAATTAGAAAACTCTTTGTTGCTTCTACGACCAAACCCTTCCGCAATATTTGCCATAATAGAAACCGATGCCCTACGAATTTGATCCTTCAGGGAAAAATCTTTTGAGAAAGAAGGTTGCATGGTTACTTTATAAATATCCTTGTTCAATTCCCTCGCCTTTTGCCACGCCTGAATATCCTCAAATCTTTCTATCTTTGCCATATTTACCCCCTTTTCATAAACTCCTCAACTCCCCAACTCCCGAACTCTTCAACTCTTCAACTCCTAAACTCTTTTAATCGTCCCAAACCTCCTCGAAACCGATTTACCAATGCCCCAGTAATCAGGGATTTCAAAGTTTACTGAGAATGTGCCAAGAAAGCCGAGCATGGGGGTGCCTTTAAACAATATAGTTTTGTTCAAAATATGGCGGTTTTTTGAATAATAATTTACTTTGTTTCTATAGAGTTTCATGTATTAAATAATCATACTCGACACTTCTGCATCCTTTATAAATATTGCCCCAACATTAGAATCATAATCAACATCACAAAAAGTAATTCCTTTCACATCTTCCTTATTTTTGTATACATACCATAACGGAAGCTTTATCTCATACCATCGTCTTTCAACGGGTTTCAATTTTAATACCAAGTCTTTAAAGCATCTCGGTATTACAGAAACTGTTTCGTATCTTGTCTGTCGAGTAACCTCTTGTTTGTCTTCTTTTAGACGACTATCAAAAATCATATTTCTGTTTTTCTGTGACAATCGATATTGCTGAATAGCCTCATTAAAAGATTCAGAATTTTCAATTCTGTAATCTTTGTAAACCTCTTCTATCAATCCAACAAGGTCATTTTCACTAATCTCCTCATGTGCTTTTTTAAATGCCTCAAAGGAACGTGTTAAGAGGCTTGGATCATTAATCGGGTTATATATTTTCCCAGATTTTTCTGATGCCTTAAAAATATACACATGGCTGTCTCTTTGAGAATCCCTGTATCTATTAACCCTTCCTGCCCTTTGGGCAATAGCATCAGGCGGAGCGCATTCTGTGAAAAGCCAATCATAGTCAATATCCAGAGATACTTCTATTACTTGAGTAGCAATAACAAATTTGGCGTTATTAATTTTCCCTTCTATTGCCTTGCGATCTTTCAATATGAATTGAGAATGATAGCAGATAGGTTTAAGCTTTGATAATTTTTGAGCTAAGTCTTGACAAAGGCTAACAGTATTAACTACCACCAATACCTTTTTGCCATTCAATATAGCCTGCTCAATGCTTTCAAGAGCATTTTCTATCAGATCCTTTTCTACAAAATATTTACTCCTTTTAGCTTTTAAAAGAGTTTCTTCTTTGATTACCGTATTACTTGGAAGTCGAAGCTCCTCAGAGAATAATTGTTGTAATGAAAGGGGTAATGTAGCGCTCATAAGCATAAAACGAGTACCAAGTGGACTAAAATGCCTGATTGTTGAAATAATAAGACCCAATGTCCAGCCATCATAGGCATGGATTTCGTCCATGATAATAACGGCATTGGAGGCATTTACTTCTTTTAATACCCATTTCCCAGAATTGAACCCTGCGGTAAGCAACTGGTCTATAGTGCCAACAGTAATCGGTTTGATAAATGATTGATTAAAGAGGATGTCTCGGCGGTTTTCCCAAATATCTTCTTCAACCTCTATTGAATCATCTTGTAAAAATAGATTTGCTGTAGAATGAGTCAGTCCGATATTTTCCTCGCCAAAGAAATCAACCAATCTATTCCATATACTGTTTGCTGTTACCATTGTAGGAAGAAGATATATAATCTTTGCACCACCCATTTCCTTTGCATTCTTTAATGCCCATAAGATTGATGCCTCTGTCTTACCACTTCCAGTTGGGGCTACTGCTATTAAATGCCCAGAATGGTTTCTACATGCTTCCTGAAATGGTCTGAGTCCTTCATAAACTATTCCTTTAGTACGGCAACGATTTGCAAGTTCATCGATTATAGTAGCAGCATCTTTATTTAAACTATATCTAACAGACGTTTTTCCTGAACCATGCCAATCAGCATAATGAAGAATTCCTTTCAGAAGGAAATAAATTACTCTTGTTTTTTCAGTTCCATCTTTTTCACTTCCCTTGCTCAAAAGACCACTTGAAACCAGATCTGATAAAGACTTATATGGGTCTTCACATTTAGAGATGTCATTTATAAATGGAATACCCATACCCTCTTTTTTAAACAATTCTTCTGCAATTACGATAGCTTCATTTATTCCAGCGGGTAAGACTTTTGGCAGAGAGGCTATACATTCTCTGTTAAACGCAGTTAAATCTGAATCAAGCATTTTGTGGTGGCTAACAACTGCTAAAGCTTCTAGTGGAATACTTGATAAATAATTTTCTTTATTTATCTTTTGCCAGTATTTTGCGGTATATACAAAAGACACCAATTCGTGACGGTAATTTCTCTTTTTATCAAAAGATTTATTGTGTCTTATTGCCAGGATCATTTCCTGAAATGGTTCTATCATTTTACCAATATCGTGAAATGCAATAGTAAGGAGCGAGCCCTTGAGAAAACGTTCTACAGAAAAGTTGTATTTTTTAGCTATTCTCTCAATAAGCGGTCTTTTTGCATTTACCGTCTCTTTCCATGCTAAATACACAGCGTCAAGATGTTCTCTATAAGTTTGATCTGGCTTTGCGTGGAAACTCATAATAAGACAACCGAAATATCATCTATTTTATAGACAAGGATAGGGTTTTTCAATCTTAACGGAGAACCGACAAAGGTAAATTGTTCTCTTTTACTTACCCGTCTTTCTTCGCCATCAAATTTAAATTCAGTTGGTAAAAGGAATACCTGCGGTGCCCGCACTGTATACGTTATTGGTGTATTTTTCAAAAAGTCATTCGGTGGTTTATAGTCTTGTGTTTGATCACCCGGTAATACCGTGTTCTCAAAATCAGAACATTGATCAGAATTAACTTCGCAAACAGCGGTAATTCTGCAAATTTTCAACAAGTCGTCGCTATTGCCGGCTGTAAGGGCATATTTAGGATTACAAAAACAATTTCTTACTTCAGATAATATAGCCTTATCTTTAGAACCGATAGCGACGGTCATGGAAAAATCGGTCAAATACTCTCTTATCAAAACATCTTTTAAGGATTCTCCAGATTTTATTTTATTATATTTCCACAGATCCCTCATCTCTCCTTTGTGTGAACCGATAACACCGAAAAGAATACCTTTCTGTTCTCTAAAATTCATTGCATCGTTAAAATTCATGCCCAAAGCTGCTCCCATTAAACCCGTTATAGTAGTAACGGGTGGTAATGGGAGTGTCTGTTGAAACGTGTGACTTTCTGGGATTCTGAAAGATGCAGTTGTTGCAAACGACTTAACTTTGAAAGCAAACATAATACACCTCTCTTACTTGTAATATTCGTCAATCCATCCCGTCATTTTGTCAAAGGCTTCACCAATCGAAATTGTCCCGTCAGGTAAATTTGAGAACAACCCCTTCCTTGCTCCAAAAGTCAATATCTTAATTTCTTTCTTAAAATCTAGAACTGTTTCATTGAGCAAATCAACGTTAATTCCGCCATTCTGAGGTATGACAGATTCAAGGAATATTGGGTTTTTCGTTGTAAGCATGGCAGCAGCAACAAATTTCGGTGAAATATCTGCAAGGAACCGGGTTTGTCTGCCTGAAGTCCATAAGTTTTTAAAGGCAGTTAAGAAATCTTTCAATCTTGACATTTTTTCATTGCTTGGTAATTCATTTTTAAATCCTTCTCCACACCCGATTCTATCCAACTCAATGAGTATCGTGCCTCTATAAATCCCTGAGTGTATCTCAGTTTCAAAAATATTTGGATCGCCGCCAGCCTTAACACCCATAAAATTTGTAGCAAAGTCTAAATCCCCTTCGTACTTTTGTTGAGAAATTAAAGGAGATACCCTTATTGGCGATGTACGTGTTATTGATGTCCCCTTTTTTCCCTCTTTTCCTTCCTCCGTTCCCATAAAACCAAAGAGGTCATCATCTATAAATTGGTCAGGATCCTGCTGAGTTGTTGCGGCACCTTTTTTAATAGTCGCTGTCACACCTTCAGACAACGGTCTTCCTATCACGGCTAACTGGTCCCTTAAAGCCCTTCGAACAGCCTGAGCAGAAACATACGGGAATTGGTCTGTTTCTCTCGTAATCTTTTTGATGCTTGATATATTATCGGCCTCTTTATCAGAGCCATTTAAGCTTGCAAAAGAAACTGGTGTTAGATAGGTAATTGTTAGTGCTTTTGCGTTTTTCACGAATTTACTCCTTCCTTTGATTGAGTTGCTGCATGGAAACTGTTTAACGCTGCAATCATACAAAATTGTTTAAATTCTACAAAGTTTGAATCTGTAAGTTTCCCCTCATAAACGTCAGGGGGAACTGTTAGTTGGTATTTGAATTGAAGCCTATTCAACTCATTTAAAAAATCAGTTTTTCGCCTTGCCTTTCTCAAGGCAAAAAGATCTCCCTTCTTTCCGTTTTTGCCAACAACCATTCCTATTCGTTTGCCCAATGATACGGCAGCCTCTTGCTCGTCAACGCTCATATCACTCCCTTCCTTTCTGATAATAGGTTCATATTTTATGACAAAATCAAATAACGGTTTTATATAAGTCTGGTCTATGCTAAATACCTGTAATTCAATCAAATCAAGTGTTGATAGCTTCTTAAGGATTCGTTCACAAACTCGATTTCTCACAAGTGTTCTGTTTTCATTTTTCTGCGAAAAGTTTATAAGTAATCGCATTGTCTCTTTAATGTTTATTCCATCTTCTTTTAATGTTTTAATCAGACGGAAAAAATAAACTGAATCCCTAAATGGCCAGACCGTCTTACCCATAGATGTCTGTCCTTTGGATTCTGCGTGGAGTAATACAAATTCCAAGGGTGACTTAGAAACGGTAAGCTTACACATCTCTTCCCAATCCAATACATCTTCTTTCGCATCATTTCTTTGGTGAAGAAGGACTTTTTTATAAAGCGTGTAAAGAAAAGCAAACAAAACTTCAAAAGGTTTTTGAAAAAAAGCATCTGCATAATTTTCAAAACCAAGTGGATGCTGAAAGTTTTTGTAAAGACCGGGATCGTCATATTTAGCATCTTGAAGGGGTGAATAGACATCGACCATCTTTTCAAGAGAAATAGAATAAGGGAAAAAGGCAAACAGGTTGCCGCCTTGAGAAAGATAAAATCCATTTACCGGTACAAATTTTCCAATAAAAGCGCACTTCCAGCATACTTTTTCAGGATTACCACAAAAAGTGTTGAAATTTAAAAGGCCACTTGAGCCGGTAATAAAAGGAAATATTGTTTGGCCTGCGTCCTCTAAGGAAGAACTATCACCTCCACATAAATAACAATGTCCTTTGATTTTTGTGTTAGATTTAACGGCAATTGTTACTTTTGGACAAACAGCATTCGGGCCATCAACAAGTAACCCTGATGTAGTTACGTCTAAACCATTTTTGTCTAAAAATTCATCCATTCTTAATTGGAGCGGTGAGTGAGAAGGAGGCAAAATACCGCGATTTCTTTTTGTGGTTTTGCCGTTGATTAATACCTCCCGCTTTTCTTCCTTTGCCCATTTAACAGAAGTACCCATTGGTCGAGGCGCCTTATTGAATATAAGTTCAGCGATACCCACTGATTTTTTCTTGGGAAAAGAGACAAACCTGTCATCTTTGCTAGCATAATAAAAATTATAAGAAGCCGTGTCTTCCTGTTGTTTTCTTGTTGATAAATTGTAGTACTTTTCTATTAATAACTCATAAGCTTTTTCAAGGGTTTTCTGTATTGCATTTTCAATACCTTTCAAAGTTAGACCCTTATCATTCACAATTATTTCAATATCACTCTGAACTTCACGCAATATCATTGCAAGCCCTAACAGGCCGGAATCTAGCCAGAAATGATTTAACTTTGGAAAGGTTATTTCTATGGATTTTATCATTAAGTGTCACCTCCTTTATTATGCCGAACTGTACCATAGCCCTTCGAACTGAACTTACCTATTCCCCATAAATCAGGAATATAAAAATTTATGTTAAATTCTCCCTGAAAAGCCATCAGCGCAACACCTTCTTTTACCTTAATTATTCCATGTTCAATTAGTGAAGCTTGCACATGCAATTTATCTTCTACCACATATCCGATAGATTTAGCCATAGATAAAATATTCCCTATGAGAATTCTTTCGAGTAATATTTTAACATCCTTTGAATTCTTTCTTAACGAAAGATAGCTTTTGTAATTTTCTTCATTTAACCCAATCCAAGGAGTTATAAAAGAATAACGCAGCCTATTCTCGGTTAATCCAAACGATATTGCATCGGTATTGGTATTCTGTTTTATAATAGAATAATTTTGATGATGTATTTCAAGATACTCAAGTTTCGGTATCGCTTTCAAGAGATAAGAACCTTCTTTCAAACCTGTAATAAGGGCAGAACCGCCAAAAACTTTGTATTGGATTAATGGATGTTTATAAATTAATTCATCTTCTCTATGTCCGTGAAACTCAGACCTGTTCTTGTACATGTTTCCGAAGAAACCACGTACTGATGTACCATCACCTTCTATAATCTTTTCACAAGTTATCCAGATTTCTGTTTTTTCAATCATCATAAATTATCCGTGCATAGTTACAGTGGTTCGTGTAGCTCCTTCTTTCACACTACCTTCTCTTTAAAATATCTCCTGCATATTTGCACAAATTGATTATACAATTCCTCCTCATCCGATACCCACCAATCTTTTTTTTCCTCGTCCCGAAAATATACCTTTTCATCCCTGAAACACGAAATCGGAAGAAGACCTTTCGATATTTCTTTTAATATCCTGGCGCAGCATAGCCGCAACCAATTCTCCTTTATGAAAGCGAGGAGATTGCTTCGGAAAAGACCCCTCGCAATGACACGGACTATGCGCTTTGTCAT
>CAYJME010000153.1:0-8394 GCA_964370795.1 uncultured candidatus Brocadiaceae bacterium | reverse complement strand
AGTACCTCTTGATAAAGGGGTAAAGGGAGTTGTAAAAAACTTACAAAAAAAAGAAATTTTTACAAAGTAATACTGTAAAGTTTTACAGCAAACATCATAAACCATGTTTTTTAGAAACGGTACGAGTAGTTTTACGATCACGATAGATATTTCATCAAAGGATGTTAAATAACGGTGTCGTTTCTTTAAGGGCACGTAATCAAATATAAACCAAAGAGGATTCAGGGGAACAGAAATGAAAAGTTTTATTATAATGGTCATAGCATGGGTTGTAATCTTTGTTTTAAATGGCCATGTTCTTTCAAAAGAAAATCAACTAAGCGAAATCAGAGAAACATTCAGGGATGATAAGAATGCCATTCAAGAAAAAGAGGCCTACGACGGAGTTCAGGAGGTAAATTTATCAATCAATTTTTCCGATTATGCAGGAGGTTCTCTTGATGAATGGTTGAAATCGAAGGGATTTCGATTTTATAAAGGAGCTAAAAACCGCAAGTTAATTGAACTTTCTTTTGAAAAAGATTCGTTGATTATTAAAACGCATAAACATGCCAGAGGTTTTATGACCAATGCGTCTGTTAATCTCAAGGAATTTTCGAAAGTAAGGATTGAGTGGGGAGTTATCAAATATCCAAAAGACGCCTCATATGAGAGAAAAAATAACAATGAAGCCTTGAGCCTTTATATATTTTTTGGTTATGAGAGATTGTCCAGCGGATTTTTTGTGCTTCCAAAAAGCCCTTATTTTATAAGCCTTTTCTTGAGCGAGAATGACGAAATCAATATCCCTTATCAAGGGAAATATTATCGCAAAGGGGGGCGTTTTGTTTGTTTGGGCAATCCAAAACCTCACGAAACCGTAATTTCGGAATTCGACTTAACTACTGTCTTTCAGACATATTTCAACAAAGCAGTTCCGGTAATATCCGGCATAAGCCTTGCGGTTGACACATCTTCTTCCGGAGATGGCGGAAAAGCAGCGGCATTTATTAAGCGCATCGAATTTCTCAAGTGAATAAAGCTATGTATGATTTAACAAAATTTACCCTTCAAGACATGACCAATTGTGGCGACGCCTTGCAACAGTTTGAGTCAAAGGCAAAAAACGTGGAAGAACTGGCCACTCTGATGGTTCGTTATTTGTACGACCATTTTATTGATAAGCAAACAGGAGAAAAATCCAGTGCCCTTGTCCGATTTTTCATGACCTATCCATATACAAGCATTGACGGCGAATTACGACAACTGGTCGATACGATGTTAAACAGTCAACCGCCTCAGGAAATGAAATGTTTGGTTCTCATGGCGACTGCGGGAATGCAACCGGAGTGGAACTCAACAAAGCTTTCAAAAGGACACCGAATTCTGCCCCTCCTGAGTGAAGATATGCTGAAAAAGAATCTTATGATTTACCAATTTATTTATCAGATGGGGCTGGATATTTCCAGTGTGCTGAATCCTGATCCAAAACTTGCGCCTGAATTGGAAGGCAGGATTTTTAATGTATATTACGTGCCGGACGCCCTTGATAGTCCCTATGTTCCGGCACAGAATGAATTTGTTGTTCCTTTCGGAATTAAGTCTGTCCTGGGCTTTGGCGGTATGTTGCCCACGGGAAATTTATTTGCGATGCTTATATTTTCCAAAACGAGGATACCTCGTCATACGGCAGATATGTTTAAAAATATAGCATTGAACATACGGATGGCAGTGTTGCCCTTTGTATCAGAAAAAATTTTTGTCATTGATAAAAACGAGATTACGGAGGCGGAGCGACTGAGATCCATGATAGCGACACAAACAAATATCCTGGAGATGTACAAACAAACCGCCATTGAACAATCGAGACGTCTGGAAAGTATTCCATTGAATTTTGCGCGGTTTTTAGGGAATTTTACGAAGAAGATATGGCTCTATGTATCTTTATTTGCCGGTTCTGCGCTTTTTTTGTTTATTAATTATCAGACACATTTTGAGTTTGCCTTACATCTTGCGGCCATACCGCTTGAAATTCTGCTTGGCGCTCTCTTAATTGAAAAGATCGTGGAGAAAAAGCAAAAGGCCGAAAAATTGAGGAAACTACAGTACGTAAAGAGTTATCTGTTTCGCTCAAAGATGCGTAATCTCTTTCTTGCCAATTTGAATGCGCTCAAATTTCCGGCAATAACGATATCAAAAATCAAGAATGCTCCGCTGGAAGAATTAAGGCAGATGCGCAACGACGCCAACCATATTGAATATGTATCATTAGAGGCAATGGAGGCCGTCATTATGGAGTATGTTGCAGCATATCAGGTATTTTATGGATTCATGGAACGGGAAATTATCGATGACGTTGATTCGAGTTTTGAGAATATGATTTTTATTTTGCACTTCATTGAAGATGTTAAGTTGTTTAAACAAACAAATCCAGACAAGTTGTTTATTTGTGAGGCGCAGAAGCAACGTTCATTAATGGTGAAGGTGAAAAAAATATTAGGTGACGGGATAATAAAATTTATGGATTATGTGATTGAATTAAAGGAGAAAAACCCGGCCATATTTTACGACCTGTTGACGGATTATGAGTTATCGTCTCAGAACACTAAGGTTACTTCAGTAACGAATTAAAAATCAAACCTTAAAATTATTTTAGTATTTTGTATTAATTGAAGAATTATTCCTGTATAATTGGGAAAAGTTTAAGCGACACTGCGTGTAACACAGGTCACAAACAAGTAATTACCTGCAAAAGTTAACCATGTTGGACTGACCCATACTGAATAGGCAGAATCCAATTCCAATTGTTTCCAACCTACATTTCCAATAATCCGGTTAGGCAGCATTCATGCGATGAGCAGTGTTCAAGCTATCCCTAATGTAACTCAAGGCTTTAGTTCTGATACCCCCTGTGAAGACTCAAACCTAAAGGTTTGGTTTACACTTGGGCATATTTTGGAAACCCGCTTAAAATGAAAATTTCTGTACCATATCAATTGTGATATTTTTATTCGAGAGCCATTTATTAATATAAGACATGGCTCATCTTTTAACAGAAGGAGACTCTGTGAATTTTGAATCATTTAATTTCCATCCGCATATCGCGGCTGGCGTGAAGGCGCTGGGTTACATTGCACCCACGCCGGTCCAACTTCAAGCAATACCTTTCATTCTTCAAGGTCAGGACATTCTGGCTTTGGCTCAGACCGGAACCGGTAAAACTGCCGCTTTTGTGCTGCCGATTTTGCAACGACTGATGCAAGGACCTCGCGGTCGTGTCCGTGCCCTGATAATCGCCCCCACGCGTGAATTGGCTGAGCAAATACATGAAGCCATCGGCGGGTTGGGCAAACAAACAAGGTTACGCAGCGTAACCATTTATGGCGGTGTGAACATAAATCCGCAAGTTAGAAAACTACGAGACGGAGCTGAAATTGCTGTAGCCTGTCCTGGGCGCCTGCTCGATCATATCCGCCAGGGCACCATTGATTTATCACATCTGGAAGTGCTCGTGCTGGATGAAGCAGACCGGATGTTTGACATGGGTTTTTTGCCTGATATCCGTAAGATTTTGAAGCGCTTGCCAGCACAACGGCAGACGTTGTTTTTCTCGGCTACGATGCCTGATGATATCCGGCGTTTGGCGCACGACGTCTTGCGGGATCCGGCTACGGTGCAAATAAACCATACCATGCCGGTGACCACCGTGTCACACGCATTGTATCCGGTTGACCAGCATCTTAAAACTGCCCTGCTGATGGCGCTTTTGGATCACGCCGACACGGAGTCTGTGCTGGTTTTTACCCGTACAAAGATACGCGCCAAGCGAGTTGCTCAGCAGTTGGGAAATGCGGGCTACCGTTCGACATCGCTGCAAGGTAACCTATCTCAGGGTCAGAGGCAGGCAGCGCTTGATGGGTTTCGTAACGGCTCGTTCAAGATTCTGGTAGCGACCGACATCGCTGCTCGCGGCATCGATGTGTCCTGTATTTCACATGTCATTAACTATGACATGCCCGATACTGCCGATGCCTACACGCACCGTATCGGACGCACAGGTCGCGCCGCTAAAACAGGCGATGCCTTTACCCTCTTTACCCGCGATGATGCAGCTATGGTGCGTGCTATCGAGAGCGTAACCGGTATGAAGCTGGAACGGCGTACCCTGCAAGATTTTGATTATACCCAGCCGCGTGCCAGCGCAGAACATACACACCATCAACCGCAACGCCACCGCAAGCAAACGAATGTGAAGAAGGTTAAAACGCAACGGTCCGCAATTTCAAGACACAATACTCAAAAGGCGACAATTTCAGGAACTGCAAAGCAACGTTCCCCGCATGCCTCGCACTCAACTAACTCGACACGTAGGACTCGCTGCTCACATTGATAATCTGCACATCGCGTAGAGACGCAAAATCTTGCGTCTCTACACTGTTTTTATTCTTATGCAATTGAAATCTGAGGGAGTTTGTTAGATAATATTATTTTGCATATACGTTGGATTAGCCTTCACTCTTATTCGAAATATAAAAATACATGTTTTCCAGGCTGGATAGATACATACTCAGGGCGTTTGTACCAACATTTTTCCTGTGCTTGCTTATTATTTCGGGTATATACATTATTGTTGACCTCCTTCAGAAATTGGGAGAGTTTGTGGAAATGGGGGGAGATGCTCTGGGTACGGGATTGCGCTATTATGCATATCTTTTTCCGGTGGTTATTTTTCAATTTTTTCCTGCTATTACCCTCATAGCCGTAAGTATTGTCCTTGTAAGAATGGTGAAAAATCGGGAGATACTGGCGATGCAGGTTGCTGGTATTTCACTTTACAGAATCTTGCTCCCTATTTTTATTACCACGGTATTTATGTCATTTGCCTCTTTTGGAGATCAGGAGTGGGTTATACCGAGGCTTGCGGAAAAACTAGAAACTTTAAGACGAGCCTCGTTTGGTGATACGAATCAAAAAAATATTCTTTTCGAGGATAAGGAAAACAATACCATTATGCGTATCTGGAAATATAAAACAAAAACGCAGCAAATGGACTCAGTATTTATCCTTGCGCGATATGAAAATAAAAAAAAGAAGTTTACAATCACCGCCAAAGAGGGAAAATGGATTGGCAATAACAAATGGTTACTTTCCAAAGTAGTAAAGCAAAATTATAACGAACAGGGAAAGTGGGTTGCCCCCGTGGAGCAATCCGACAGTTTAGAATTTGAAACAACAATAACTCCCAGGGAACTTGGAGAAATCAGAATGGATCCAAGTCTTTTGAATTTTGAAAAATTAAGAGAACTCTGCCGTAATGAACCTGGTAACCCAAGAAATAATGTGCTGTTTCACAGCAGAATTGCATACACCATTACCCATTTTGTGCTTCTGTTGCTCGGTATTCCGCTCGTCGTTGGGTTCGAAAGATTGAGCAGGAATTTGTTTTTACGGGTAGGATTGTGCGTCCTTGTTTGTGGTATTTTTTATGCATTAACCTTTGTCTGTTCCAACCTTGGTAATACAGGAATGATACATCCCTTATTGGCGGCATGGTTACCTATCATTATTTTTGGGTCCGTAGGTCTCCTGTTTTTTGATATGATGAAAATGTGATATGGCCTTGCGTGACTACATCCATGCCTTATTAGACCTCTTTTATCCCCGATACTGTCTCCACTGCAATGCACATTTGAACGATTCACAAGAAATGTATCTTTGTCCTTATTGTAAAAAAACGATTTCTTTTATTCGGAATGACCATTGCATTCGATGCGGGACGGCGCTGGGCCCGCATATGACCTCAACAATACAGGAAGGATGCCCCGCATGCAAAGGCAAACATTTCTCCTTTGATACCATCACGTCCATTACTCGTTATGATGGAGTTACGAAGACGTTAATCCATAAGTTCAAATATGCCAAACAAAAGTTTGTCGTAAGCGTACTCAACAATATCGTAACAATGCACACACGGTTCGAAGAAACTCCTTCCGACATCGATATTATTGTGCCGGTGCCTCTTTTCTGGCTGAAAAAACTCCATCGGGGTTTCAATCAATCTGAGCTTTTATCCTTAGGTATCCAAAGACATCTTTTAAAACCCATATCAAGGAATAATCTCTGCCGTATTAAAAATACGGTTTCGCAAACTCAACTGTCGAGGGCCCAGCGGCGGACAAATATTCACAATGCGTTTTTCGTGAAAAATCCCTCGCTATTTAAAGACAAAAAGATTTTACTCGTCGATGATGTGCTAACAACCGGAGTAACGGCTTCTGAATGCTCCAAAAAACTGAAGGAATCCGGCGCAGAATCCGTCCATGTATTTGTGCTTGCAAAAGCCGAATACAATACTTGAAATGTGTAGGTGATTTTAATTTTCTTGACTGTTAAATTTATATTGATGTAGAATAAGTGTTTAGAATATTTTGAATACTTCTTAAAGAAGAAAGGATTTTTACCTTTGGAGGATATCACTATTGTCGCAAGGCATTTAAATATCACGGAGGCAATTAAAAAATATGCCTAGGAAAAGGCCGACAACAATAGGAATGGAAGACTTTCAGGATATACCAGAAGCTTAACGGAAAACAATTCTATTGGAGGAAGGTTATCGTATGAAATTAACTGATTTTATTGTGGAGGAAGCTATAATCACGGAACTGAAAGCTAATAATAAAGAATCTGTCATTCGGGAGATGGTGTGTTCACTAAAGGACACACAAAAAATCCAGAGTAAAGATGTAGAAAATGTCATAAAATCCCTTTTAAAGAGAGAAGAACTGGGTAGTACCGGAATAGGTAAAGGTGTTGCCGTTCCCCATACAAAACATGATTGCACAAAAAAAATTATTGGAACGGTTGCGCGGTCAACCGATGGTATAGACTTTAATGCCCTTGACGGAGAACCCGTCCATCTCTTCTTTCTTTTACTTTCCCCCAATGATTCTGCAGGTTCACATCTTGCCGCGCTCGAAAGAATATCAACGGTTATTCGGGATAATGATTTTCGTCGTTTTATGCGAGAAGCGCATGGAAAAGACGGTATGATAGATATTTTAAAAGAGGTTGACGGTATTCAGGTATAATCTTTTTGTATAGATATCCACATTCGCTGAAATTGCCAATAACTATAAATCAGAAATTTTAATTTATGGATATTCATATAATAAATTCCAAACCATTAGAACGAAAGATAAAAATCTCGAATTCCAATGGAATGCATGCACGGCCTGCAACCAAGTTTGCAGAGATTGCCAATAAATATAATTCTGAGATTCATATAAAAACAAAGAATAAAGATGTCGATGGCAAGAGCGTTATTGAATTGTTAACGCTCGGAGCTGAAAATGGCACCGAAATTATCATCAGCGCAAAGGGACCCGATGCAGCCGAGGCGTTGGACGCCCTGGAAGGTCTGGTAAAAAGTAAGTTCGAAGAAGAATTTATGGAAATCAGGAAGGGAATTGCTGTATCCCCAGGAGTGGTTATCCATGAGGCATTTATGTTTGAAAGCGAGGGATACCGGATTCCGCGCCATATAATCAAAAAGGAAGAGGTAGAGGGTGAAATTCAACGGCTTGAAAAAGCTATCGAAGATGCAAAAAAGGAAGTCCAAGAACTTGAACAAAAGGTTTCTGAAAATTTGGGTTCCGAAATAGGATCCATCTTCGGCACCCACCGGATGGTCTTACAAGATAAACGATTAAAAAATGAAATCATAGAGAGAATACAGAAAACTAATTTTACGTCGGAATTTGCGGTATCTCTTGCCTTGCGTGTCTATATCAGAAAATTCCAGGATGTAAAGGACTCATATCTTGCTGAAAGGGTAAGTGACATCTTTGATATTGAACGGAGACTTTTAAGAAATCTCCTTGGAGAAAAAAGAGAGGAGTTGAAAAATCTTGCCCAGGAAGTTGTGTTAATTGCGCATGACATAACCCCATCGCAAACGGCCTCACTCGATACGGAAAAAGTCAAGGGTTTCGCTACCGATGTTGGCGGAAGGACATCTCATACAGCCATAGTTGCCCGTGCACTGGGCATACCGGCGGTAGTAGGCCTCGGTACCATTACCACCGATGTTTTTGGCGGTGACACCGTCATTGTTGATGGAAACAGGGGAATTGTTATTGTCCGTCCCGATGATGTGACACTGGCAAATTATCAGAACAAGGTCAAAAGTATCCATGTCTTTGAAGAAAAATTAGCTACCGAACTCAAAGACCAACCATCGACCACGCGTGATGGTAAACATATTACCATATATGGTAATATTGAATTTCCCAAAGAAATTAATATCAACATAAGATATGATGCGGAAGGAATCGGCCTTTACAGAACTGAATTCCTTTATTTAGGTTCGCCGAAACCTCCGACGGAAGAGGAGCATTTTGAGGCATACTCCACGGT
>CAYJME010000152.1:0-8587 GCA_964370795.1 uncultured candidatus Brocadiaceae bacterium | reverse complement strand
GTGATAACCCATCCAGAGCTTAATGATACTTGATGATGCATCTGCTATACCCTCAATAAGTCCCAATGTTGCCGCTGTCCCTCCTACAGTAGCAAGAAACATGGGTAGTATTGCAGTAGTCATCTCATGTCCCATATCACTAAAGAGGCTTGTAAGACCGATGCCAATGATACTCTTTGTCAACCAATTATTTTTCATGATAACTTTTATATTCCTTTACGAGTGCTTTGGCCATTCTTTTAATTATGCCTATTTCAGAATCAAGTACATTCATAAAAAACTCCTTTGCCTCTGGCGCTTCAATCTCATTTAGCGTATTGAGTATTTCTGTTTTGAGAAAGATATTATCTGTCTGTTGAAAGAGCTTGAAAATGGGCTGTACGGCCTTACTACTTTTTAGTTTGCCGAGGATAAAAACAGCCCTTTGGACAGTTTCTCGCTCCGTGTGTCTGAGTGCATTTATTAATTTTTCCTCAAAATCCTTGTTCTCGCGTTCTGATATATCAGCGCCACAGCAAGGGCACATTTTATCATTTTCGCTTATTTTCTTCCAGCATAGCGGGCAAAAGAATGTGATCACGGTTATCCTCTGAAAAATCCTGGAATTTATTTCTTTTCCTGATCGGAGTCTGATTTTATATTAATGGACAAATAACTGATATGCGGTCGTAGATAAATAAACCAGAATACAGCCCCAATGAGAAAAACCCCCCCTACGATATTTTCCAGGGTAACAGGGATAAGATTGTTTATCAAAAACCCGTTCCATGTGAGGCGGGAAAGGTCTAAAGTGTGCCCTGTCATTTTTTCTGCTACCGCAACGACTGATGGATTTTCTCGTAGCGCCACACCCATAGGAATAAAATACATATTTGCAACACAGTGTTCAAATCCACTGGCAACGAAACCACCTATAGGGAATATTACCGAAAGAATCTTGTCTGCCAGATTTTGACTGCTGTAGCATAACCAGACATTCAGGCATACAAGCGCATTGCACAGTACACCGCGTGTAAAGGCCTCTGTAAAGGTTAAATTAACCTTTTTATGGGCAATAATCAGCGCCTTTGCCCCTACCATAGAGTGGAAAAACTCCCATTGGTGTGTTTTCAACATTAAAAAGACCATTATGAGCCCGCCGAAAAAATTTCCAATATATACAATCATCCATATTCTGAGTAATTCACGGGTTGTAATAATATTGCTCAGATAGCCTACGATATTAAGATTGTTGCCCGTAAAGAGTTCAGCGCCAGCAGTTTCAACCAGTATGAGGCCAAGCGAGAATACAATGCCGGCAATAAGCGCGGTAGCTCCAAAGTGTAAGGTGGAATCGCTTGTCACAAAAGTGGCAAATTGTGCACCCAGAGCAACATAGATCCCCGCTAATATACTCAGGATAAAAGTTTGAGAAACGGTTAATCTTGCCCTTATTAACGCCTTTTTTTTAACTATTCGGGCAGTTTGTTGGGGTGAATATGCATCTCTCCTTAAATCCTGGATGTGTTTTTGTGTGTTGTTTTCTGTCACCATTCAGGCCTCCTCCTTAATTATTTGCAAATTATAGAAGGAAAATTTTTATTGAGAAGTTTTTTAGTCTGTTGAAGATATTTCTTGCCAACACATGTTGCCATATTATACTCTAGTTTTGTAAAACATGCCTGGCATTCAACATAATTATCACCTTCTCGTAAATTAGGCAAGGTATCACTCTCCTCTATACGGATACCCATCTCCGGAGATTGTTTAACTACTTGAAAATTACTGGTAAATATTCGAAATTTTTTAGTGTTGTAACAATTTGGACACACAAAGAATGTGCTTGTTAACATATAACACCCCCCTTAATTATATAGATTTGGATTAATCTTCATACAACATTGGTTAAGCGCATATAACGTAATTTAGATGGCAACTTCACCAACCTCGTTTGTACGAATACGAAAGGCGTTTTCAACATCGAAAATAAATATCTTCCCGTCCCCAATACTTCCCGTACACGATTCATCAAGGATCATATTTACAATTTTTTCAACATCATCGTCTCTGACAATAATTTCGATTTTGGTCTTTGATAAGAGATCTACTCGAAATTTTCTTCCACGCCACATCTCGGTGATGCCTTTTTGATTACCATGTCCTTTTACTTCTATAACAGTCATTCCCGGATAGCCTAACTCCAATAAGGCATCCTTAACTATGGTAAACTTTTCAGGTCTGATTATAGCCTCAATCTTTTTCATCGAAAAAACCTCCTTGTAACGGTAATAGAATGAAATAAAAAGCCCCTGTCAAAACCGTGGCTTCGACAGGGGGCTTTTTCGACAAAAAAAACTCCTATCGAAGACCAGCTTCAACAGGAGTTATCAGCTATTGTTATAGCGGTTAGGCGAACTCCATCGCCTGAGAAATATAAAAAACTACAATCATACCAACCAATTCCCTAAACTAAAACAGCTACTGCTGTCAAGCGTATAGTTACCATCTTTAAGAATGATCCGGTCCTTGTTAAATGTATCATTTACAATTAAATACATAACAAAGGCGTCATACAAATCTAACAAGGCATCACAAAGGTCTGATTCCGGATATTCAACGCCCAGCAATCCCACCTTCCTGAGGTCATTTACTCCAATAACTCTTTCCATACATCCCTCCTATTTTTACCATAGATACTGGACAGGGATACGTATTTTGCTATGCCGGATAACAAAAAAACCCCTGTCGAAACTGTGGCTTCGACAGGGGTTTAATCAATAAAAAAACTCCTATCGAAGCAAGACTTCAACAGGAGTTATCAGCTACAGCGTAGCATTGGGCGAACTCCATCGCCTATAGCATATAATTGATCAAAAGTATATTTGATATTCAATTTTTTGTCAAGCATATTTATTGAAGTTATGTATAACATTGCTGTTGCACTTTCATGTTGAATGTACCTAAACGCTTATTTTTGAGATTTCAAAGTTTATCAGGAACTTTAAAAATCATAGAAAAATCACGTGAGTTATAATATTTTTAAATGTATAATATTAAAGTCCCTTTTAATTATTTTACAACAGGTTCACATGAGAATACAATTACAGGTTTCACGAATGACATAGATTTTTTCTATCTGCACGGTCTGTGCAATCTGTCTGAGTGCTCGCCACGTACCGGCGGGCTGAAGAATCTTGTTATTAAAATCCAGGAATGCTATTTTTTAGGAGGCCGCAAATGATGGGAATGATTATTAATAAAAGGGCTTTATTAACCGTATTTCTCATTTTTATCAACTTTATTTTCACGGTAAATACATTATCCGCGACACCGTGGCCGACAGAGACAGTTGTTAAAGAAAAATATTTCCAACATTTTTATTCAAGGGCAATCACAATTGATACCAATGGCCAGCCTCACATCGTTTATGGAGGCACCAATCTTTACTATGCATATCATAACGGTAGTAAATGGCATATTGTGACAGTGGATTCATCCTCTGGAGTAGGCGGGTATGCCTCAATAGCGATGGACAAATCAGGCAAGGTACACATCGGCTATTACGATCTTGCTAATAAAAACCTCAAGTATGCTACGAATGCCTCTGGCTCATGGGTAACCATTATTGTGGACAGCAGCGGGAATATCGGTGGGTATACCTCCATAGCGCTTGATACTTCAAATATGGTACATATCAGTTACTACGACGATATTAACGGCGATCTCAAATATGCTACAAATGCCTCTGGCATATGGGTTACAGCTACATTAGATAATAACGGAGATGTGGGGGCGTATACCTCCATAGCAGTAGACACATCAGGCAAGGTGCATATCAGTTATTATGATCTTACCAAGAAAAACCTCAAATATGCCACGAATGCCTCTGGGGCATGGTTAAGAGCAACTGTGGACAAAGGCGAATGGGTAGGTGGATACACCTCCATAGCAGCAGACACATCAGGCAAGGTACACATCAGTTATTATGATCTTACCAAGAAGAACCTTAAGTATGCCACGAACGCCTCTGGCACATGGATATTGACTACTGTAGATAATAGCGGAAATATAGGTGGATATACCTCCATAGCAGTGGACACAGCGGGTAAGGTGCACATCAGTTATTATGATATTACTAACGGTAGCATCAAGTATGTCACCAACACCTCTGGTAAATGGATAACAGCTACGGTGGATAGTAGCATAAGTGTAGGTGAGTATACCTCCATAGCAGTGGACACAAAGGGTAAGGTACACGTCTGTTATTACGATAGCATTAACGGTAGCATCAAGTATACCACCAATATTCCCGGTTTATGGACAACTGAAACTGTGGACAGTGGAGAAAATGTAGGAGCATATACCTCTATAGCAATGGACACGTCTGGGAAGATGCACATCAGCTATTATGATAGCACTAAAAGTGACCTCATGTATGCCACCAATGCCTCTGGCTCATGGGTAATCAAAACTGTGGATAGCAATGAAGATGTCGGCGGGTATACCTCCATAGCGATAGATACATCTGGCAATGTGCACATCAGTTATTATGATAGCACTAACGGTGATCTCAAGTATGCTACCAATACCATGGGTTTATGGGCAACTAATACCGTGGATAGTGATGGGAATGTTGGAGAGTATACCTCCGTAGCAGTAGACCCATCAGGCAAGGTACACATCAGCTATTATGATAGCACTAACGGCGATCTCAAGTATGCCACCAATGCTTCAGGTTCGTGGGTAACGAAGACAATTGACAGTGATGGAAATGTAGGAGAGCATACCTCTATAGCAGTAGATACATCTGGCAAGGTGCACATAAGTTATTATGATAACACAAATGATGTCCTCAAATATACCACCAACGCCACAGGTGCCGCTGGTTTATGGACAACCAAAACTATTGATAGCGATGGCGATGTCGGGCAGTTTACCTCCTTAGCGATAGATACATCTGGCAAGGTGCACATAAGTTATTATGATTATACTCACGGTGATCTCAAGTATGCCACGAATGCCTCTGGTTCGTGGGTAACCAAGATTGTGGACAGTAGTGGAAATGTAGGCGGGTATACCTCCATAGCAATAGACACGTCAGCCAAGGTACACATAAGCTATTATGATTATACGAATGATGATCTCAAGTATGCCACGAATACCTCCGGTTCGTGGGTAACCAAGACTGTGGACAGTAGTGGAAATGTAGGCGGGTATACTTCCATAGCAGTGGACACGTCAGGCAAGGCGCACATAAGCTATTATGACAATACTAACTTCGGCCTTAAGTATGCAACCAATGCAGCGCAAACAGCATCAACAATAGTTACTCCCAAATCGCTGCAGTAGCTTATTTCTCCAGCGCCTTAACACTAAGCAGTACAGTTTGGATGTGGAAGGTAATTGGACGGTCATTGAGAGACGGGATGACTGATAGGACGATTCCTGTATATTGATATTAATTGGGTAGGGGAGATGGTAAAATTCATACCTGCGCCAATTATTGTATACTTAACAACTAGGCGATTTCAAATAATTTGGCCTAAAAGGTCGGATCATCGCACTTATATCCGTTATCGTTTTCGTCGTAGGACTGTTTAACGATGACATACGACACAAAAACTAATATGCCGCCGCGAGTTTCCAGTCACTTGGCTCGGTTAGTGCTTGTTACTTTCATTTTAACGTTCATAGTGGCCAGAGTGCTTGTCTTTTTGATTATGTCACGGCGCATACCTGATCTCTATCTGCATTTAGGTGGAACACACGTTCATCACCTCAATTATGGTATTTTTCTCCTTGCTGGCGTTGGCGCATATCTGTTGTTTTGGCGACCGATTGGGCGAAATTCTGAAATAGCAGCGATGATTTACGGGAGCAGTATGGCACTAACATTTGACGAGTTTGGAATGTGGCTACATTTGGGGGGACCTTACTTGCAACGAGCAAGCTTGGACGCTATAACGGTGCTTTCCTCCGTGTTTGGCTTGATTGCTTTTGCTCCTTCATTTAAACGGTTTCGCTTTCAGCATTGGACAGGAGCTGTTGTCGTCGCTGTAGCTGTAAGTATTTTCTTTTTCATGCTTTTTGAGTCATTTAAATACGCCGGTAAAATCGTTGGTCCAAAACTCCAAGAAAGCGAAACCACATCACCTCCGTAACCATCTTCACAGAAACAAGACGAAGGACCCTTGTGTTGGAGCGAAGAAAAAGCACCAGGCGGCGGTGTCTTTGTGAGGGATCGTGAGTACACGTTAGCGGAACATTCTTTTTTAGAAAAGATTCTCTTCATCCAGTAGTATAATGAAATACCAATAGAAAAAAAGTCTTTCTATGAGCAAGGTATTAATTAACATTTCGTGGTAAGCGAATTATAAACAGATTTTATCATTTTTGTGTCATTCACTTGCTGATTTGACTATAATGTGAAAGGATAAAATAATGAAAGTCTTTAAGGATATTTTCTTTGGTTTTGCGTTAGTTTTATTCACCATCACGACAACCTGGGCAGAGTCAGATGAAAAACTCATAACTCCTGTAGAGACTCTTCCTTCCTTCATTTTCACAAACAGCCAACGCCCTTTCTTTTCCCTCAGTGCCTCGAATGAAAATACCAACTTAAAAGCAAATATCGAATCAAGAAATTTCCTTGGATCTAAATCCCATACAAATTTGGGAGAAAGTATTGTATGTAAAAAAGAAGTGGTCGTTCATTCATCACCCTCGAAAGCTTGGAATTTCAGCATGAACAATATAGCTCAAGGTGGAAACCAAGAGTCGCAGGGCAAGAAAGACAATCAGGAATCAGTGGATTCGCGATTTGAAGCGCTCAAACGCTGGTATGAAACAACGCACCACAGTAGTTCTACTTTTATGGTAGGTTTTTATCCATACGGAGTAACCTTCGACGGTGTTAATATCTGGGTAACAAATTCCGGGAGCGAAAGCATAACAAAGTTGAGGGCAAGCGATGGAACCGTGCTCGGTACGTATGCTGTGGGTTTCTTGCCACGCGGGATAGCCTTTGACGGTACTAATATATGGGTGGCAAATTCTGGCGGTGACAGCGTAACTAAGTTGAGGGCAAGTGATGGCGCAATACTCGGCACCTATGCTGTGGGTTTTTATCCGTACGGGATAGCCTTTGACGGTGTCAATATCTGGGTAACAAATTCTGGCAGCGCCAGTTTAACAAAGCTAAGGGCAAGCGATGGAACCGTTCTTGGTACTTACGGTGTGGGCTTCGATCCGCGGGGAGTGGTCTTTGATGGTGAAAACATCTGGGTTGCAAATTCTAATAGCAACAGTGTGACGAAGCTGAGAGCGAGCAACGGAACCGTGCTCGGCACCTATGCAGTGGGATGGATTCCAAAATGGATTGCCTTTGATGGAACAAATATCTGGGTGACGAATTATGGCAGTGGTAAAGTTACGAAATTGCGGGCGAGCGATGGAACTGCACTAGGTACCTACGCCGTGGGAATTGATCCATATGGGATCGCCTTTGATGGCGCCAATATCTGGGTAGTGAATGCTGGAAGCAACAATGTAACGAAAATAAGAGCTAGCGATGGTGTTGTGCTTGGCACCTATAATGTAGGCTTGAATCCAAGGGGAATAATTTTTGATGGCACTAACGTTTGGGTGGTGAACTATGACAGTGGTACAATAACGAAGTTTTAAACAAGCATGACACATACCTATTGTATCAAGGTAACTATGCACATACAGGGAAAATTTTTTTACGTTGAAAAACATTTTTGTGAATAAATTTTATCGGAAAACGGCTAACAGGACGTTTGAGGGCATTAATTACATTTTTTCTTTCATTCTTATTGCCTTCATGTTTTTAATTATTGGGTCACTCTTTTTTACAACAACTCCATCTGCCTTTTTCCAGCAGATTAGCAGTAGAGTAGTACTCATTTCTATTGCCGTAACATTTGGGTCGTCTTTTATTGCATCCTTGCTCGTTTTTGTTTTTAGTATACCTGCTGCCTATGTGCTTTCGCGGAAGACTTTTTGGGGGAAGCGTATCCTGGAAACCGTGATCGTCGATTTACCCCTCTCATTTCCACCTGGTGTAGACGGTCTAATTTTGTTACTCTTATTAGCCAGGACCGGCATCTTAGGGAAATTTCTCGGACATTTTAATATCCACATACCATATACTTTTGCGGCCGTGGTTTTGGCGAAACTCTTCGTAAGTATTCCGTTTATGGTAAGCTTTGTCCGTGAGGCGTTTGATCGTGTAGATAAAAATATTGAGAACGTGGCATATACATTAGGCGCAGGTACCTTCCAGATATTTTACAAGCTAACGTTTCCACTCTCTGTTTGGGGTGTGCTAAAGGGGCTTGTGATGGCGCTTTCTAAGAGTTTGGGTGAGATTGGAGCTACCCTAATCCTTGCAGGAGGTTTAACTTCTTCTACGGGAACTATGTCGGTATTGATCTATTTTGCGACCCAGAAAGGGGAGATGGACAAAGCCATTGCCCTTGCCATTATCCTTGAATTTTTGACGTTTGTCCTGTTGACTATTATAAAATTCTCCTTTAAAGAAACTACCCATAAAATCCATGCATAAATTGCAATTGATCAATGTATC
>CAYJME010000151.1:0-8634 GCA_964370795.1 uncultured candidatus Brocadiaceae bacterium | reverse complement strand
CCTTGGCGCTGATAATACCCGTTGAAACCGTTTGCAGATATCCGAAAGGGCTGCCTACTGCAATTACCCAGTCGCCTACCTGCACTTCATCAGAATTTCCAAATTCGACAGGTAAAAATTCACCGCCTTCAATTTTAATAATCGCCAGATCTGTGCTTGGGTCAACTCCAACAATTTTAACATTCTTGTATTGTTCCCCGGTGTATGTAACGACGGTCACTTCATTTTCAGAAAAACCGCTAATGACATGATTATTCGTTAAAATATACCCTCGTTCATCGACAATAATGCCCGAACCAATGCCCTTTTTGGGGACATCTTCGGTATGATACTCACGCTCACGTTTTGGAGAAAAATTTTGTTGCGGTGGCGGCGGTTGTTTATTTTCAGGATTGGATTTTGCGAGTTCCTTCTTTTCAGTATTTACACTTACAACTGAAGGCGTAATAAGCTGTGAAACCTTTCGAAATGTCTGAATCAGCGGATTGGTAACCTTTTCAAGTTCCAGGAGTTCTTTTTTTAATTTATCAACCTCTGCATTTTGACCTGCATATGAATTACTGCAAGAGAGAAAAAAAAGAATAACAATCGCCGGAACGAAAATTACTTTTTTGCACATTTCATTTTTTTTCTTTGAGAATTTTCAATTTATAAAATAAATACCAACTGCCTATAAAAATAATTATGTTTACAAAAAATGCTAAAATTACAACCTTTTTTGCCAGAATGGGATCACTTGTGCTGTAAACCCTGGCAACGACGTAAAAGGTAATGTAAATAATCGAACAGTACGCGAAACCTATTCCAAAGATAAGAAACATTTTTTTGAGTGTGTTCATTTTAAATGCGTGATACTATTTTGCACATTAATTGAAATAATCTTCGCAGGTTAGGGAGTTGTTGGTTGTCCGATATTTTCCTTCACCTTATCCTTTATATCCAACTTCAGCACTTCTAAACGATTGGATAACTCAACCATAGCCTTCTGGAGGTCGTCCATCCGCTTATTTATATCTTCTTCCAATGCCTTATGACTTGATTCCTGCTTATCCGTTCGTTCGTCCAAACTCTTTGCTAACGTCTCTACTTCATCAACCCTTTGTTCAACCTTTTTACCCTGACTCCTTGCGCTATATACCTCGTTATGCAAATCATTTCCATCGTTTACGATCAAGGAAACAGACCTTGATAAATCATCGACCCTTTTTTCAAGGGTTTGAGTGGTTTTTGTGAGGTCACTCATTTGACGGTCTATATCCGTTAATATCCTCTGTGAAGTCGTACTGCATCCAAATAAAAACAGGATAACCACCCCTGTATAAATTATTCTATATCTCCTCATAACGAGTAATTATAATCCATGAACCAATAAACACAAAAAAAATTATAAAAATGGAACCTTTATTGAGTAAAGGTTGTTTATAATAGCGTAATTGTTCTCCTTTTGGCAAGCTGATTTCCTCTTTCCTCCTTTTCTTTGGAAATCAGCTTGCTCCTTTTATGGAAAGACATCGGAAACGAAAAATTAATCACATTGCAAATCTGATATCTCATGTTATAATTGAGCTGAATATTACCTTGTTACATTGAGTCATTTCTGTATATCACATCTCAATCAAACTATTATATTAAGGGGGCGAAAGGATTCGACCGGATAATTTGGGGTATAAGTGGCGTATTGAGGTTGTCAGGCGGCCTCATTAAAAACCTGGCAAAAAATTTAAATGCCGAACCAATGGCAATGGCTGCCTAATTAAGCAACCACGTTTCATAAGTCTTACCTGCGAGGTTTATGAAACGACACGCAGCAGGTTAGCCTGGTTTCTTTGCTTAGTGGAAACCGGGCGAAATTCTAAGCTGAGCTGGTCGCCAGAAATCCTGTCTGTTGGAGGGTTGGATGATGAGACTGAAAAAAATAGACTATATACGTAGAAGCTTATATCGCAATATCTAGGGACGAGGGTTCAATTCCCTCCGCCTCCACTTTAACTTGTTCATAATAAATACCTTACGATTGCGCGGGAACAATCACAACGGGACACGGCGATTGACGCACTACTCGTTCAGCTACGCTTCCCAACAAAAAATGCTTTACCCCGGTTCGCCCGTGCGTTGACATTATCATAAGGTTCACATGATGAGTTTTTGCAAATTCTACGATTTCCTGATATACGGGTTTTACGGCATTAATTAATACTGTTTTGAAAGAAAAACCGGCAAAATGTTTTTCTGCTATTTCTTTGATTTTCTCTTCTGCATGTTTATGAAGTTTCCCTACCATACTTTTTCTGTCCGCAATTGCTAACCCAAATTCAAAGGTAATGTTTGATGGGGCTACTTCATCCATTACTTTTAAAAGCGTAATGTTACATTTATCTTTTCCTATGAGTTGAACAAGTTCCCTTGCATAATCAAATGCTGACTCGGCCTCTGTAGAAAAATCAGTAGTTACAACAATATGTTTCACAACGTTTCTCCCTATTATAACATTCATCTTTTGTAAATTATGAGAATTTTCTTAACATTTAAATAAGTTGTCTGATTAATACCCTTAGCCTTTCAAGGGCAGCATCCTTTGTTGTTAAAATACCTTCTAATTGTTCGTCTTCTATCTTTGTCAAAATATCTTTAAAGAGCGGTCCTGGTTTCAGACCCAGGGCAATTAAATCACGGCCTGTAATAAGGGGCTTTGGCTTGACCTCTTCATGGGATAGTTTACTGAACATCTCCTGGCAAAAATGGTAATCAGACAGATCGCCACTGCTTGCGAGGGCATCAATCCTGCATAATTCTGCCAGTTCAGGATAGCCTTCCGTCGCAAAGAGCCTCTTGAGTTTGCTCAATCTCATCTTTTGAGCATCCTTAAAACACAGATGTTTCAGGACAAGCCAGACAATACGCTCCTTTTCAGCAGAAGAGGTCTTTAGCCGGTTGCATACTTTGGCAGCCATATCGGACCCCACCTTCTCATGGAGGTTGAACCGGATGCGATCTAATTCCTCATAAGTGTCGGTCTTGCCAATATCATGGAGCAATACCCCCATGGCAAGCGTCCACGTCGGTTTTTCCATTTTAGATAAACACAACAAGGTGTGCACAAAGACATCCCCTTCAGGGTGAAAATTTTCAGGCTGCCGTACACCCTTCATCTGCGACACCTCCGGGAGTATTTCCTGTAAAAGCTGCAATTCTTCCAGGAGTTTTATACCGAGCTGGGGATTGGTACCGGTAAGTATCTTTTCTAACTCCTCCCGTACACGCTCGACGCTCACAACATGAATAAGTTTCGCAAGCTGAATGATCGCCTGTTTTGTTTCAGGATGAATAGGAAAATTGAAACGACATGAAAAACGTGCTGCCCGTATCATACGCAGCTTATCTTCGGTAAATCGCTCGATGGGATTCCCAATGGTACGGATAATTCCCCGTGAAATGTCTTCCCTGCCACCGACATAATCTAATGTCTCATCAGTCAAAGGATCGTAAAGGAGGCCATTGATGGTAAAGTCACGGCGCTTTACATCATTCTCAGGGGCGCTGCTAAAGACAACATAGTCAGGATGCCTTCCATCACTATAGCCACCCTCCGAACGAAAGGTAGCAACCTCGAAATTATGACCTTCTTTGACAACAATGACCACGCCAAACTGTATACCCACAGGAATGGTATGCTCAAAAAGTTTCATAATGTCTTGAGGTAGCGCACTGGTGGCTATATCGTAATCGGCTGATTCATGGCCCATGATCATATCGCGCACGCACCCACCGGCAAAAAATGCATTGTGGCCGTGGGCCTGCAGAACCTTTACTATTTCAATGGCGCTTTGTTTAATATCCAAGAGAGTAATAAGGGATACAACCCCCTGTGTCCCCCTTTATTAAGGGGGATTTCAGAGTATCCCCCCTTAGCAAAGGGTAATCAAGGGGGATTATTAAAAACTTACACAAAATAGAATTAAATCCAAAATAGGAACTCCGCTCTCTATTCGCCAACATGCACGAGCCAATGTGCCTACCGGTTCATACGCAATAAACCCAGGTGTGGCTCCTTGAAGGAATAGAGATTGTGTACGCTTCCCTCAATCTGGGCGGATTGTGAACGCCTTTCGAAGCGGAGTGTTCCGTCAGCGAGTCCTTTATGGAGTTCCTGAATATTTTTACACCCAAGTTCCTGAAATGAATGCAGTAAACTTTGCATCAGATATTGAACGAGGTGAACGACAGAACCTTTATCCACAACGGTACCGGAAACGCCTTGTGCAACCTTTATCCGGTCTTTATCGGACATGTAACGCTTACCACCGCCTCTTTCCATCGCCTCATGAGATGCCATACCCCGGTACTTCTTCACGCGTACGCCGCCCTCATAAAAATATTCGCCGGGTGATTCACTCGTACCGGCAAGCAAACCTCCCATCATAACCGTGCTGCCCCCCAGAGACAATGCCTTTACAATGTGCCCGATATGCGCAATACCACCATCGGCAATAACGGGAATATTTCCGTATTCCCGGGAAAATTTTGCCGTATGATAAACGGCAGAACCCTGCGCCCGTCCCACAGAAAGGGTGTCCTGGGTAATACAGATTGAACCACTCCCCATGCCAATACGAAGGGCATCGACACCGGCGTCGATCAATGATTTGCACTGTTTTGCAGTAACAACATTTCCACCAATGACATCGATTTGCGGATATTTGCTTTTAATGTATTTAACCATACTAATCTGAAAAACAGAGTCACCCTGAGAAGAATCTATTACCACGACATCCAAACCTGCTTTTGCCAGTTCAGCAAGGCGCTCCTTGTCTTCCTCTCGCGTAGAGAGCGCTGCCCCCACGATAAGCTGTTTGTCCTTATTCTTTGACGCATAGGGGAAGTCGATGTTCTTGAGCAAATCTGTCCTGCTCATGAGTGATACCAATCGTCCCTGCTTATCAATGAGCGGCAATTTTCCCTTTTTACTTTCTTTCAGTATTCTGTTGCCCTCAGCCAGAGATATTCCGGCAGGCGCAGTAACCAGTTGGGTAGTCATTACATCTTTCAACCTCTTATTACGGTCATCTTCAAAGTCGGTATCCCTCTTCGTAACAATACCAACCAGTCTTGAGTCTAAAGTGCCGTCTTCCGTAATCGGTATACCGGAAAAACCATACATCTCTTTGAGCATATCAACGTCTTTAATGGTGTGATTTGGACTGAGAACGACCGGTTCTGTGATAAATCCATTTTCAAATCTCTTCACCCGTCGCACCTCTCTTGCCTGCTCTTCTATGGTATTATTATAATGAATGATGCCAATTCCACCAGATAAGGCCAGGCTAATAGCCATCCTGGATTCAGTTACCGTATCCATGGGGGAACTCACCACGGGCATTTTTGATTTTATATTACGGGTAAGGTTCGTTTCGAGGTTGATCTCATTCAGCGCAAAATCGATGTGACCTGGAAGCAGGATAAAGTCGTTGTAGGTGATGCCTTCTATACGCTCGAAAAATGTTTTTGCATCCAGTCCGTTGGGTGACATAAAATATGTATTACCTCCCATTAAAGTGATAATTTCAATTGTTAAATTTTCGTTTATTATAAATTTAAATATTTTGATTATTATAACATCATATAGGGATCAACATCAACCATCGTTTGTACACCCTTTGACGGCCTTAATGCATCATCAATACTGTGCAGGGCGTCATGAATACTTTTTTCCTCAATCGTCTTGAGCAAAAGATGCCACCGGAACTGTTCGTTAATCTTTGTCAGGGGCGCCGGTGATGGTCCGAGGATATCAAGCTGTTTGCCGTTGGATTTAAGTTTCTCTGCAACGAGGAAGGCCTTCTCCTTTGCCTTATCTTCTTGCGTACTGCGAAAGACGATCCTCGCCAATTTTCCGTACGGCGGATAATTCAATTGCTTCCTGTACTCCAACTCCTTTTTTGCAAATCCCTCGTAGTCATGACTGGCTGCATAGGTAATACTGTAATGTCTGGGGTTGAAAGATTGAACGACAACCCGCCCCCCCTTTGACCCTCTTCCCGTACGGCCTGCAACCTGTGAAATGAGCTGAAATGTCCGCTCGCTTGCCCGAAAGTCCGGCAAATTAAGTATCGTATCTGCCGAGATTACCCCCACCAGGGTCACATTGGGGAAATCCAGACCCTTTGCAATCATCTGCGTACCGAGCAATATCTGAAACTCCCCTCGTTCAAAAGCGGTAAGGGCCTTTTCATGGGCGTCGCGGACACGCATGGAATCGCTGTCCATCCTGACAATTTTATAGTCAGGGAATCTGGCCATAATCTCATCCTCAATCTTCTCCGTCCCAAAACCACGATAGTTAATATTATTGGCAAGACAATCAGGGCACGATTCCGGCGGATGCTCTTCTGCATGGCAATAATGACACAAGGTTGTATTTAATTTTCTGTGAAAGGTCATGGGAATATCACATCGTTTACACTTGAGCACAAAACCGCAGCGCTTGCAGTGAATATAAGGGGCGAAGCCCCTGCGATTTAAAAAGAGAATGACTTGCTCGCCTCGCGCCAGTGATTGTTTCGTGTAATATTCCAGCTTCTGGGAAATTATATGGTACCCCCTGCGTTTGCGCGCCTCTTCGGCCATATCAACAATCTCAACAGGCGGTAATTGACGTCCGCCTATCCTTTTTGAAAGCACGATCTTTTCATAATCTCCCAGGTACGCATGATAATAACTTTCGAGCGAAGGCGTGGCCGTCCCCAGTATAACCAGGGCGTTTTCATGCGTTGCCCGCACAATCGAAACATCCCGCGCATTATACCGTGGGCTATTTTCCTGTTTAAAGGTATTTTCTTGCTCCTCATCAATAATAATCAGGCCCACATTCTTTAAAGGGGCAAAAATCGCGGAGCGGGCGCCAATCACAATATCCACGTTTCCCCCCCTGATATCATTCCACTGTGAATAGTGGAAAGTACCCAGGAGGTGGCTGTGCAATATGGCAACCCGGTCAAACCGCGCCTTGATCCTCTGGATGGTCTGAGAAGTAAGCGATATCTCAGGGACAAGGAATATTACCCTGCGCCCCTGCTCTACCACTTTTGTAATGGTTTGAAGGTAAATCTCCGTCTTTCCACTGCCGGTGACGCCCTGAAGCAACACGACACCCGGTCTTGTTTGAAGGAGTTTTTTATTTATGGTATCAAAGGCGCTCTGCTGCTCCTCGGTAAACATAAGGTGTTTTTGCAACAGGCTGCTATCACACGGTATATCAAGCTCATCCAGGGACTTGGTTTTAAAAGTAACAAAACCTTTCTTTTCCAACTGACGGAGACCCTGCATCATGCAGCCGCTGATGTGCATAAGTTCCTTTGCGCTTATCTCGCCGGCATGTTCTTTAAGAATTTCCAGAGCCCTGGCCTGTTTTGGCGCACGGGTTTTTATCTGAGATAACGTCTCTGCGTTCAGTTCGGAAATTTTATGGGTATGAACAACGAACAAAGCCCCTTTTTCCTTTGTCCTGGTACGGGCAACCGGCGGTATTACCGCGTTAATCGCCTCTCCCCACCCGCAATGATAATACGATGCAATCCACCGGGTAATCTTGAGCATAACATTGTCGGCCAGCGGAGTCTTATCCACGATACTGATAATGTCTTTTATCTTATCCGAAAATGGCGTATCGGTAAAACCAACACAAAACCCGGTAATAATTTTATGTCCGAAAGGCGCCCTTACCCGCATACCTGGGGAAAGCCCATCTCTCAGGTGGGAAGGCACACTATAATGAAATATCCTGTCAAGCGGAATGTTTACCACAACTTCTGCGTATAATTTTTGATTTAGTTGGTGTTCCGGCGTTGGTTGGTTATTTGACAGTAATTGAGTTGTGTTTGAATAAGACATGCTCTGTTATTGATAACCCATAAATACAAAACGACACCTTAAGTTTGCAGTGACGACTTCAGTCGTCATAATTCATCGTTCGATGTTCAGTATTTAATATTTCCCAAAAATGAAATGTTGAATATCGAATGTAGCTTCATTTCATTCGCAATTCAATATTCAATATTGATCAAATAAAGGAAAAATTTCTATCCATTACACTATTTCTTCGGTACCTTTTCCCAGTCTGCAAGAAATCGCTTTACGCCGTCATCGGTCAGCGGATGCTGAACCAGCATGTCGAATACGTTGAAAGGAATAGTAGAAATATCCGCACCCATTAACGCTGCATCCCGTACATGAATCGGATTTCGGATACTGGCAACGATAATTTCCGTCTGAAATCCATAATTATCATAGATGGTGCGTATCTCCTGGATGATATCCATACCAGCCTGTCCCCTGTCATCGAGCCTGCCCACAAAAGGACTTATATAAGAACCTCCGGCCTTTGCCGCCAGAAGCGCCTGATTTGAGGAGAAACAGAGGGTTACATTGGTCTTTATCCCCTCTTCTGACAACCTCTTTACGGCCTTTAAGCCATTTTTTATCAGGGGGATCTTGACAACAATATTATCGGCGATTTTTGCCAGTTCCCTTGCCTCTTTAAGCATACCATCGGTGTCGAGACTTACCACCTCAGCGCTCACCGGACCCTTGACAATGGAACAAATCTCTTCAATAGTTTCCCGAAAATGCCTGCCGGTT
>CAYJME010000150.1:1705-8638 GCA_964370795.1 uncultured candidatus Brocadiaceae bacterium | reverse complement strand
TTTAGACTCCTTTCGGTACCTGAATTGGTACTTAATTGTACAAATAAATTACACCTGATAGCAATACATAAAATTTTTATGCCGCTAACACCTCATTCATCTCTTCCCGTAAATTACATAAATTGCTTCCAAAAGATAAAAATAAATACAAACAGGTACAAGGATATAAAAAGACTTAACAATGTTTAAACGGTGCAGTAAAAGTTGTCTCCTGACGGCGGCTGGCAATTCACAACGGCGTGCGTGTGTCCGGGGTCGCCAACAGGAGTTGGCTCCTCCCAAAAACTTGGAAATTCCTAAACATCGGGATATATAAGGCATTTAAATGAATAAATTGTATCTTGTCTATCTATACAGATTTAACCTTGACAATCAATTTTTGTTGAAGTACACTTTTATTTTAAATTTTATTTAGTATTGTATCTAAAATTATTGATATATGAGCAAGAGCGAAAAAATTGTTGATAGACGTCAGCTTTTCAAAGATTTGTTTTCCCTGGTAGGAAACAAGGTGGCAGATTATGCGCAGAAAAAAGTTGATCGCGTGATGCCTAAAAAAATAGATTACCTGCGTCCTCCCGGCGCTGTTGAAGAAACCGAATTTCTTTCCTTGTGCACCCGTTGTGATGAGTGTATCAAGGTTTGTCCTGCAAAGGCCATTAAGAGGTATCAGGGATTTACGGATGTAGCCGTGGGTACGCCTATTATTATACCGAAAGAAAACCCATGCGTTTTATGTAATGGGATGCAGTGCATTTCTGCATGTAAAGAAGGCGCTTTAAAGCCTGTTGAACGTATTGATAAGATCAAGATGGGCGTTGCCATGATTAATCAAACACGCTGTCTTGCCTGGGAGGGGCAGGATTGCCAGCTTTGTTTTATCAAATGCCCTCTCCAGGGTGACGCAATTTACCAGGAGGATGGCAAGCCTGTAATTAATGCAGAGAAATGTGTTGGCTGTGGCATTTGTGAATACACGTGTCATACCATTAACAACACCTGCGCAATTAAGACCGTAACGAAAAGGGGGGCGTAATGCCTGAATGTACAATTCCATTTACCTGTGAACTTTGTGAAAAGCAGTTATCATGTCAGTTAGACCAGATTGAGCATAACAAGTGGGCAATCGCTCAGCGTATGAAAGATATTTCATACAAGGTTGTTGTCATGAGCAATAAAGGCGGAGTCGGTAAGAGCACGGTGACGACAAACCTTGGCGTTGCCTTGGCTCAAAAAGGTTTTCAGGTAGGTATTGCTGATGCGGATATACACGGGCCAAACATACCCATGATGTTGGGCGTAGAAGGAAAAAGGCTCAAGGGCAGTAGTGGCGGCGTATTGCCTTTGGAAGTAATGCCGAATTTAAAGGTTGCTTCACTTTCCTTTTTAATTGAAGATCCGTCGATGCCCGTTATCTGGAGGGATTCCGCCAAGTGGGATTTTCTCTGCGAATTAATGGGAAGCGTGTGCTGGGGAAATCTTGATTTTCTCCTCGTTGATTTGCCTCCGGGAACTGGCAATGAGGCTATTTCTATTATTGAATTGATAGGAAAGGTAGATGGCTCTGTAATCGTTACGACGCCTCAGGATGTTGTTCTCCTGGATGTGAAAAAGGCTGTACTCTTCTGCCGTGACAGTAATGTACCTATTATTGGGATTGTTGAGAATATGAGCAGCATGGTATGTCCGCATTGTCATAACCATGTGGATGTATTTAAAACAGGCGGCGGGGAAAAAATATGCATGGAACTGGGTGTGGCATTTCTTGGCAAGATACCTTTAGATCCGGGGATTACTGAGAAATGCGATAAGGGCGAGGCATTTATCGCTGCATTTCCTGATTCAGAGGCGTCAAAGGCGTTCCATGAGATTGTCAAGAAGTGTGAAATATTTGTAAAGGCTCAGAGAGAAGCCAATAATAATTATACGGAATTCAGGGAGGTTCCCTTTTTAGGAAAGGTTCCGGTAGACCCCGATTTTGTAGAAGAACCTAAAAGTTAACTGCTGACTGAATTCGTTGAAAATTTGTGTATTCAAATCAGAACAGAAATAATATATAACTATGGTTGATTTACAAAGCCTTCCATAGGTTATATTTCTCCGCGCCCTTCCTGAAAATTATTTATGTCCAGTTTATGGTGATGTATGTTCCGGTCAATCAAGAATAAGTTAATTGTTCTGTTTTTGATTGCCGTTCTCACGCCATTACTGGTAATGCGGCTTATTGCATATCCCACCGCGCAAACAACCATTCAGGAAACGACGATTAGCGATTTACAGTCGATTGGTTCTCAAAAGGTCTCCCAGGTGGCAGATTGGTTAAATACCCTCAAACAAAATGCCCTTCAAATCTCACAAAATCCATTTGTAACATCTGTTGTTAGCTTAGAAAAGGCGGACGTAAATACCGTTTTACCATTCATATCCCATGTTTCCTGCGATGCAGGTTTTCGTGTGTTTATAATCAGCGATGCCTCAGGCGTAGTCAGGTTGTCGACTGATAATAGCATAATAGGTAAAAACATATCCGGCGTTGAGTGGTTTAATTCCATAATCCAGGGCAAGACTCACATTTCGGATAACATTCCTTTGGTTTTCAGCAATTCGCCAGAATTTGAAGGTTGGCAAGCAGCGTATTTTTCCGTACCCATAAAAGACGGGGAAAAAGGTGTTGTCGGTGTGTTGGCGCTTTGCGTTGATTTGTCTCTGTTTAAAAAAGAATGGCAGGAAATACGCTATGGCGACGCCTATGACGTGTATGTGGTGAATCAGAACGGTGTGATGATTGCCAAATCGGATTTTAATGATCAATCAAGAGACATGAGGGATTTTAAAGAAAGGGCAGATTTTGAAAAGGTTGTCGTTGATCCGCAAACGGGAAGATTTACCAGGAGTGTATTCCAGTGTCTGAATGGAAAAAATGGATATGACGTGGACGGTTACACAAATTATGTGGGTGAAAAAGTATTGGGGGCGTGGTTTTATATTCCTGAGCTTAACTGGGGTATTATTACGGAAATGAGCACCGGGAAAATATCTTTAGCAATTAATGATCTCAAGAATCCCATATCGAAAATCCTTTCGTATCTTACCATTGCCGGTGTGATAATGGCTGTTGCCGGGATTGCATTTGCCGTTTTGATAGGCCAGAAAATTGCCAACCCAATTACAGAATTAATCAAGGCGACGCGGAGGATATCAGCCGGAGATTTATCACAGCACGTTGTGATAAAGACCCGGGACGAAATTCGTGAATTGGCTGATGCGTTTAATGTAATGGCTGAGTCTGTGCGAGAGAAGACAACAAAACTCCAGGAAGCAAAAAATTTCTTGAAAAGTATCCTCGTAAGTTCCACAGAACATTCCATCATTGCCCTTGATTTGGATGGAAACATCCAGGCGTTTAATGAGGGCGCCAAAAGGATATTTTTGTATGCGCCAGAGGAATTAATTCAGAAATCTACCATTCAGATACTCTATACAAACGACGACGTGGAATCAGGTATGATTCAAAGAACATTGGAGACAACCCTGAATGCCGGCCGACATGAAAGCGAGATGCAGTTTTTGCGAAAAAATGGAGACGTGTTTACCGGCTATTGTACATTTACAACCCGTCAATCTATGGATGGAATGCCTGTTGGTTTTGTGATGATTACACGGGACATAACAAGACAAAAATTATTAGAACAGGAATTGCATAATTATACGATTCGGCTGGAAAAAATTGTTGAAGAAAGAACAAGAAAATTACGGGTATCCGAGGAAAAATACCGGCGTCTTTTTGAAAGCAGCAAGGACGTTGTGTTTTTCTGCGATACGGAGTGCCAGTTTGTAGAGATTAATCAGGCGGGCGTGGACTTGTTTGGATATGAATTGAAAAACGATATTTTAAAATTGAACCTGATTCGCAACCTGTTCTTTAATCCGGATGAAGGTAAAATGGTTAAGGATATGGTGTGTAAAAATGGGTTTATCAAAGATTATGAGGTGGAGTTGAAAAATAAAAGAGGGTATCGGGTACCCTGTATGATGACGGCCAACCTCAGGCGTGATGGACGAAACAATATAATAGGTTATGAGGGTATTATCATTGATCTGACGGAGCGCAAGAGGATTGAGCAGGAAAAGGATATTTTAAATAACATTAATAAAATTTTAGCCACCAGCTTGAATCTCCGCGAGGTTTACAAATCCCTGAGCGCGGAACTCAATAAGGTTATCGATTTTGACCGAATGAGTATTACCCTGCTCGATGAAAAAAGGGATGAATTTATCATCTTTGCAGTATCGAAAGATTATCCTGCGTCTAAATTGGAAGAAGGTCTTCATTATCCCAAGTACGGTACCCTTGCGGGTAAAGTGGTTGAAAATGGCGAGGTTTACATGGTAAATGATACATCCCGTGGCACTTTTTCCACAGACCCTATTTTATTAAAAGAGGGCATTAAGTCCCGCTTATCCTATCCATTGATATGCAAGGGAGAGATTATCGGGAGTCTGAATTTCGGGAGTAAAAACGTTCATAACTATTCGGAAAGCCATGTTGATATTGTCAATAAGATAGCCCCGCAGCTTGCTATTGCAATTGACAACACACGCCTATTTGATAAAATTAGAGAGTCTGAGGGAAAGTACAGAAATCTCGTAGAAGACATTGAAGACGTGATATTCCGGCTGGATAAGAGCGGCAGGTATTTATTCCTGAACAGCGCGTTAAAGAATGTTACCGGATATGCCCCCCAGGAATTTTATGATAACCCCGCCCTTGCAATGGAGATGATTCATAAGGATGATGAGCATCTGGTGAGGGACTCGATCAGGAAGGTTATGGAAGGGGAGCTTAAGGTCTCCAAGGATTTAGAGTACAGGATTTATTGTAAAAATGGCGAGGAACTCTGGGTATCCCAGAATACCTACCCCATTAAAAATAAAAAAGGAAGCGTTATCGGTATTGAAGGGATTATCCGTGATATTACCGATAGTAAAAGGATAGAAGAACAAATACGCCGTTCCGAACGTTTGGCGTCTGTTGGAGAATTGGCCGCCTCGATTGCCCACGAGATACGTAATCCCCTGGGTGCGATATCAAATTCCGTGTGTATGTTAAAGCGTGATCTTACTTTAAAAGATGACGATGAGAAATTGTTGGGGATGGTTGCTGAAGAGACGGAACGGCTGAACAATATTATCACCAACTTCCTTACTTTTGCACACCCGTCAGCATATCATTTCGTGAGAAGCGATATTACCGAAATTATTGATGAGACGCTCTTTTTGTTAGAGCAGGACGTCAGATTTAGCAGGGAAATCAAGGTTAATAAGGTTTATGCCCCTGATATCCCCAGGGTTTATCTGGATAGAGACTGGATAAGGAAAGTTTTTTGGAATTTGTTGGTAAATTCAATTGATGCAATGCCCGAAGGCGGAAAAATATTTATCCGCGTGAGAAAACCCATGAGAGACAATAAGGATGAGATTGAGGTTTTAATTGCAGATACGGGCATGGGGATTCCACCGGGGATAATAAAAAAGATATTTGAGCCTTTCTTTACCACAAAGAAATCAAAGGGAACCGGATTGGGACTTTCTATCGTACATCGTATTATTGATAATCACGGCGGCGTAATTGACGTGAAGAGTAAACCAAATAAATGGACTGCCTTTACAATACGATTGCCCATAAAACATAAACAATTCAAAACCCATTCAGCGCAAATTTCATAATAAAGAAACTTATGTTTAACATCCTGGTTGTCGAAGATCAAAAAAACATGAGAGAGTCTCTCGTCATAGCCTTTAAGAGAGCAGGCTATCATGTGGACAGTGCCGAGAGTGGAGAAAAAGCAATTGAGCTTTTCGGAGACCACATCTACGATTTGGCGGTTGTTGATCTAAAAATGGAAGCGATGGACGGACTGGAAGTGCTGCTGCATATTAAGCATATCAATCCGCATACGGAAGTTATTGTTATGACCGCGTTTGGCACTATTGATAGCGCAATCTATGCGATGCGGAAGGGCGCTTATGATTATATTACCAAGCCGTTTCAGTTATCCGATGTGCTTTCCGTAATTGAACGCGCCCTGGAAAAGAAGCGCCTTTCAGACAAGGTCTATAACCTTCAAAGAGAAGTCAATGAGACATATAAATTTGAAGGTGTTATCGGCAACTCCCCGGTGATGATGCGTATTCTCAATACCCTTGTGGAGTTGAGAAGCAGCGAAAGCACCGTCCTGATTACCGGTGAGAGCGGGACGGGAAAGGAATTGGTTGCGCGTGCCATCCATAACAACAGTAGGCGGTGTAACAAACCTTTTGTCGTGGTGAATTGCGGGGCGTTGCCTGAAAATTTGCAGGAAAGCGAATTGTTTGGTCATGCTATGGGTTCGTTTACCGGCGCGATAAAGGATAAAAAAGGTATTTTTTTAGAAGCACAGGGCGGCACCTTATTTCTGGATGAAATTGGCGAAACATTATTCTCGAGCCAGGTTAAACTCCTTCGATTTTTACAAAATGGCGAGATACGAAAAGTCGGTGATAATAAACCGATATACCTTGATGTGCGGGTTATTGTGGCAACAAATAAAGACCTCGACGAGGCCACGCGAAACGGGACGTTCAGAAAAGACCTGTTTTATCGGCTGAATGTGATCAGGATTCATCTCCCGCCCCTCAGGGAAAGGAAAGAAGATATTCCCATTTTAATCAATTATTTTGTGAATATGTATGCGAATAAACTGAAAAGGAAACCGCCTGAGATAAGCGGAGATGCTATGAATATATTGTTAAATTACTCATGGCCGGGGAATATCAGGGAAAAGCAAAAATCGGAAAAGTTGATGTTGATAACAATCCCATGATTGCTGGAAAATTCGGAATCAGAAGTATTCCTACACTTTTAATCTTTAAAGGCGGACAGGTTGTTGACCA
>CAYJME010000150.1:0-1695 GCA_964370795.1 uncultured candidatus Brocadiaceae bacterium | reverse complement strand
TATATGCGTTGATGCTATTAATATATTGTTATATTACTCTTGGCCGGGTAATTTCAGGCAACTTTAAATTGTTGGCGAAAGGGCGGTTACTTTATCGAAAAACGACCGTATTACTATCCCGGACCTTGCATTACAAGCTTCACCGTTATTGGATACTATGAATATTGCAATGGAAATGGGAGGTATTCGGGCTGCCCTTGCCTTGCAGGAGAAGAAAACAATAATTGAATCCTTGCAAAAGTATGCGGGAAACCGCAAGCAGGCGGCAAATGACCTTGGAATATCCACGACAACCTTGTGGAGAAAGATGAAGGAATACCAGATAATACCGAAAACGAGTTACAATACGGAATAAACCATGAATATCGTTGATAAATATTTAAGACACATAGACCGTCTCAGAATATCAGTGACTGAACTTTGCAATCTCCGGTGTGTTTATTGCAGGCCAGAGAGCGGACTGGAACTTTCCCAGCACACCGATATCCTTACCTATGAAGAAATTCTGACCCTTGTCCAGCATGCCGTTAAATTAGGAATAAGAAGCTTTCGGTTAACGGGTGGCGAACCCCTCTACCGGAGGGGCATTGAGTATCTCTTGAAGAAGTTGGGGGAAATTCAAGGTATAGAAGACCTTGCGATAACGACGAACGGCATCTGTCTTAAGAAGTATGTTAAAATAATGAAAGACGTTGGGTTATACCGGCTCAATATCAGCCTGGATAGTCTTGACCCGGCAAAATTTGAAAGGATCACGAGAGGCGGTAATTTGCAGGACGTCCTCGATGGGATCGAAGAAGTTCTTAATTTGGGATTTAAAAATACGAAGATTAATGTCGTTGCCATGAAGGGCGTTAACGACGATGAGTTTGAAGAGTTTGCACGGCTGACCTTAGAGCGGGACGTTGAAGTGCGTTTTATTGAATACATGGCAATGAATAAAGAGAGCCTGGTATCCGAAGATAAATTCATTCCCATGTCTGATATTATTGAGATCATAGCGAAAAATAATGAACTCATAGCGCTTCCCAAACCAAAACTTGGGAGCGGTGCTGCAAAAATTTATAAAATCAAGGGCGCTATGGGAAAATTGGGATTTGTCTCTGCGGTGAGCCAACCCTTTTGCAATTCCTGTAACCGCCTCCGTTTAACCTCAGATGGAAAGATCCGCTCCTGTTTGCTTTCCGGAGGAGAGGTTGATTTAAAGGCCATACTGAGAAACAACCCCACCGAAGAAAAACTTACCGAGGCATTCATCCGCGCCGCCAATTTAAAACCCCCTGTGCACAGTGGTAAAGGACACGTAATCATGCATCAGGTGGGTGGTTAAATAAAACTTAGTGCGGCGTAGCCGCAACCAAATCCCCCTGAGAAAAGGGGATGGAGGAGGTTGTGAAAAATTGTATAAAAAAGAGTTTTACACGGTAATGAAATAGAGTCTTTCAAAAAGTCTTGTCTGTCATTGCGAGCGATAGCGAAGCAATATTTCTCTCAAAATCCATGAAAATTGTGGTTTGCTTTCCTCTCAACTTCGGCTTCAGTCGTTCCTCCTTAGCAATGACAAAACAGCAGAGGGGGATTTTTGCACAGGTTCTATCTTTTCAGTCCACACTAAACTCTCACATATCAATTGTAGCATTCCATTAAATTATGCCTTCGACGACTGGTAGGAGCCGTCTCCTGACGGCGATGGAC
>CAYJME010000149.1:0-8658 GCA_964370795.1 uncultured candidatus Brocadiaceae bacterium | reverse complement strand
TTTATCTTTGAGGAAGGCAGGTATACGACACCTATAAAAATAATTTTAGCGTTAATAGTATTCTTTGTAGTCTTTTTTGTTTCGCGTTATGTAAAGAAACTTCTCAATGAAAAGGTATTTTTAAAATTTCGGTTAGAGAGAGGTTCAAGACAGACCTTATCTACCTTGATTCGCTATGTCATTTTGTGTATTGCCGCGCTTATAGGACTCAATGTTGCGGGTATTCCTTTGCGGAGCCTTGCTATCTTTGCAGGGGCATTTGGTATCGGCATTGGCTTTGGAATGCAGAATATCATCGGTAATTTTGTAAGTGGAATCATTCTTCTTTTTGAACGCCCCATGCGTGTTGGAGATGTTATCACCTTAGAAGATGGAACATTAGGAACGGTAGAAAAGATCAGCGCCAGAAGCACAACAATCCAAACCCCTGATGATATTACGATTACTGTGCCTAACTCGAAGTTCGTAGAGAGCAGGATAACCAACTGGACACATCCAACGACACGTATGAGGGGTTTCGTTCGGGTGGGTGTTGCGTATGGTTCTGACATATTACTTGTGAAGCGGTGTTTGCTGGAAATTGCCAAACAGAATCCTAATGTAAGGACATATCCCGAACCTTTTGTACGGTTTGCCGATTTTGGCGACAGTGCACTAATCTTTGAATTGTATTTCTGGGCAGACGATCCGGGAAAACGCTGGTTTGCCCAGAGCGAACTCTACTTTGCAATTGATGAGAGTTTTCGAAAAAATAAAATTGAAATCGCCTTCCCGCAACATGATATTCATATTCGATCTATTGTTTCACCATTGTCTCAGGATATATTGAATTATATGAGAAAAGAGAATAAAAATGAAGACGTTCAAAAAACCAATCACACGGAGTTTAAAACAGATTAGCTTTTTGCTCGTGTGCATTTATATTTCCCGTATTGCCTTTGCTGAAGAGATAAAAACCATCGATGGCGCTATAATTGAAGGCGAAATAGTAAGTGTTGACGAAGAATATCTTGTCATTCGTCAAAGTCACAATCATATATTATTTCTTCAATGGCGCATTATTAACTGTATTATCAGAAAAGATGAGATTTTCATAGTAAGCGGTAATGGAGACAAAAAGAAATTCTTCATTCTTTCTGTGCCGGGCAACACCGTATCTGCAAAAGATATGAAAATCACAGAAACAGAATCGCTATCGGCGCTCTTTCCGGAGAAAATGTTGGCACGTTATTCGTTCCTGCCATACGAAAGCGCACATGATTATGGAATGGTAAAAGACACAATCCCAACCCATCCCGATGTTCAATTAGATACGGGGACACAGACTGTAAAACAATGGAAGGGAAATGTAGACGGCGGGCTTACATTGCAAATCGGCAACAACGATACCATGACAACAAGCATAAAGACTAATTTTTCGTGGGAAAGAATGAAGGACAATTTTTACTTCAACAGCCTCTTGCTCTATGAAACAAATGGCGGTGCAAAAAATGCCGATGAACAACGTGGTACATTCAAATATGAATTGAAACACTGGCAGAAGTGGTATTCGTTTTACCAGGAGGGCGTAGAACATGATGAAGTTGAAAAACTGAACTTGAGGTCGATAACCTCGGCGGGTCTTGGGTATCGGTTTTTTGACACGGACAGATTAAAATACAAATCAGAAATTGGTCCATCATTTACCTACGAAAGATTTCGCGACAACCTCTTACAAACAAGCACAGGTCTGAGGATAGGAAATTATCTGGATTGGCAAATCTTTCCTTCAACCCTGTTTTATGCTAAGGTAGATTATTTACCCGTGCCGGAGGACTTCGCAGATTGGCGGTTGGAATCTGATACGGGGTTAAGGCAAAGCCTTACAAAATCCCTCTCGTTTAACTTGAGCTGGATCAACGATTATGACAATCAACCCGGCGCTGAAAATGTAAGGAGAAATGATGCCACGATACTGAGTACGATAGGCTATAATTTTTAAAATTACTTTGTAACTGACGTGACGACAGATTTTCCCTTTTTAATACAATTTTTACTCGACAAAATTTAAAAAATGCCTTAATCTATGACTCAGAAGTTGCCTGTCTCCCTCCTACTGTGTTTTTCAGAGGGAACTATGTAAGCATTTAAAAATATTCGCATTTCAATTCAATATATCCATGACAGAAAAAAACAACAAATTGACAGAACCAGCAAAGATACCGGCTCCTCATAAATCAATGAATACATGGAAGCACATGGTTGCCCATGTTTGCATATGGTTTCTGGTCATAATACTTGTCATGGTTTATTTTACATCAACAGGTTCACCACAAGCCGGTCTTTTAGAGGTTGGAGTAGCTGCGTTAATTTTTGTCGCCTTGTTTCACCTCGTTATGAAATTCTTCCCCCTCGTCTCCAAGATTATTACTTCTGTAATTGTAATAGGTTTTGGGCTTGCATCGATCTTTGTGAATTATCACTATTTGAAAGTTGTTAAAAAAGATGCTTCACTGGAGCAATTATTAGTGGGAGACCTGCTCGTTCATAAGATTCTAAAAACCGTCAAAAAAGAGCCCATTACTTTAGTAACCAAGGAAGAAATTCCCAAAACAGTTTCGGAATCAAAACATGAAAAACCATCACCAGTAATATCTCTTGATCAACTTAAAATAACGATCGCAGATCCAATCGCGGCGGGCGCAAACCTAGAATTATTACATATCACACCACCTGCACCCGCGATTAAAACAGGAACAGCATTTATGACTGGAAAATATAAGATGGAGTCGTATGCGGGTAATATAACTGAGGAAATTTCTCGTTTAACCTTTATAACAAAAGAACGTGAACCAATAGTCCAGCAAGTTACGGGGAAAAAAGATCTAACGCCTTTGCGCCTTCTTGAAGTCATTCGGGAAACACCGACTACGGCGTTAAAAGGCCGAAAGATTCAACGCCCCATATCCGAGACGACTGCATCAATTCATATGATAAAATTGTGTGAGCCTTTAAAAGAAGGCCGTATGCCGATTCATTAACTCGATTGCATATTTTTCACTTTATTTGTGCGGTTTTATGGGTGGCAAAAATCCCCCTTAGAAAAGGGGGTGTAGGGGGTTGTAAATAACCCCCGTACAAAAGAAAAACACAACCCCCTGTTTCCCCCTTTATTAAGGGGGATTAACTTTTTGATACTTTTAATAGGAGTCATGCTATGAAGATGATTATCGTTACTGTGCTTATGCTGTTAGCTTTAGTAAACGTTGGTTATAGCCAGGATCAGGGCAAAGATGAATCTTTGGATGCCGCGCTTAAGGAATTTCAACAGGCTGTTGAAAAAAATCCCAACTACGCCGAGGCGCATTATAATCTTGGGATTGTGTATAATGAAAAAGGAATGGTAGAAGATGCCATCACCGCATACAAAAAAACATTAGAGATTGAACCCAATTTTGTAAAAGCGCTTAACAATCTTGGTGTAATTTATTATGAGGCGGATCGATTAGATGAAGCCCTTGAAAGCCTAAAAAAGGCTATCGCATCATCTCCACAGTATATCGAGGCATATTATAATTTAGGAATTGTTTATCATGGAAAAAAACAATACTCCGATGCCGTAGCTACTTTTAAAAAGGCCGTAGAACTTAACCCAAAATTTGAAAAGGGATATTATAATTTAGGTGTTGCTTATGCTTCTATGGATTCCTTAGATGAATCTCTCGCCGCCTTTAAAAAAACGGTAGAAATTAACCCACAATATTCGGACGCTTTCTATAATATGGGTGTTGCCTATGCAAAGAAGGATCAACTTGACGAGGCTATTAAATCCTTACAAAAAGCCATAGAACTCAACCCAAACGACGATAAGGCACATTTCGCTTTGGGTGTAATCTATCAAGCTAAACGGAAGGCAAAAGTATCCAGCGGAAAGTCGGAAAAACCGTAATACGGCACCTCTGAAAAACTCGCATTAAACATGGTGGAAAAGATTTTTAAGAAACTTGCCTTTTACATATTTTCAATCCTTATCATATTCTGGAGTATAAGTCCTTTTCTCTGGATTTTATTGACCTCTCTCAAGCCTGCATCACAGATTATGCAACTGCCACCCATATTCCCGTACACTTACACCCTGGGCGCATACAAAAGCGTCCTTTTAGGAAGCCATTTTCCTCACTACCTGTTCAACAGTTTTATGGTATCGCTATCAACAGTATTGATAACTATACCTTTCTCACTCCTTGCGGCATACGGAATATCGCGCTTCTCATTCCGGGGAAAGGCTTCCATTTTATTTATGATTATTATCTTGTTTACCCTTCCCTCCATAAGTCTGGTAGCAGCCCTTTATAAACTTTTTTATACCCTGGGCTGGATCAACCTGCCCATTTCTCTTATCTGTACTTATAGCGCCCTCAATTTTCCCCTGTCCTTTTTCCTCTTGATAAAATATATTGACAAAATCCCAATCGAGATGGACTGTGCTGCCCTCATAGACGGTTGCTCATATTTTCAAATCTTTCGGCACATTATCACACCGATATCGTTGCCAGGCATCGTCTCCTCTGCTGTGCTTGTCTTTATCTTTTGCTGGAACGAATTTCTTTTTGCCCTTACCTTCACCCTGGATGAAACAACACGTATGGCATCGGTGGGAATTGCCCTGTTTCAGGGTACGTATGAAATTCCCTGGGGTGATATTGCTGCTGCCTCTGTCGTGGTGACGCTTCCACTCCTTGCCTTTTTGACGTTTTTCCAGAAATATATTGTACAGGGTTTAACATCAGGCGCGGTGAAAGAATGAAGATAAGACTGCAAGACCTTACAAAGCAATACAGACATACCACTGCCGTAAACAATCTGAATTTAGATATAAACAGCGGCGAATTTCTGGTGGTGCTGGGATCCAGCGGGAGTGGAAAGTCCACCACTTTAAATATGCTTGCAGGTTTAGAAGAGCCTACTTCCGGTTGCATCTTCTTTAATGAACGTATGGTAAATCACGTCCCGCCTGGAAAAAGAGACGTTGCCCTGGTTTTCCAGAACTATGCCTTATATCCCCATATGAAGGTATACGACAATATTGCCTTTCCCCTCAAAATAAGAAAGGAAAAGGATATAAACAATAAAATCATCGGAACGTCTGAGATGTTGAGAATAAATGCCTTATTGCAAAAGTACCCAAAGGAGCTTTCCGGGGGAGAGAAACAGCGGGTGGCGCTGGCAAGGGCGCTTGTCAGGAATCCGCAGGTCTTTCTGATGGATGAACCTCTGAGCAATCTTGATGCGCGTCTCCGACTTTCGGCACGAGGGGAATTAAAAAAACTGCAAAGAGATCGTAATATTACCACTGTGTATGTCACCCATGACCAGACCGAGGCCCTCACATTGGGAGACCGTATCGTCATCATGGATAAAGGTAGTTTACAATAAATCGGTACCCCCAATGAAATATACCAGAAGCCACAAAACACATTTGTTGGTGGTTTTATGGGAACGCCGCCCATGAACATGGCACAAATAAAAATTTACAATTTACACTCATTTAATATCGTGGGAGTAACGGTTGAATTTCCTGTTTTATTGCCCAATAAAAAAGACCTCATTTTAGGCATACGACCCGAAAAATTAACTATTGTGACTCCAAACACACTTTTTGCCATCCCCGGGAAAATCGAGCATATAGAATATCTTGGCAGAGAATCGGTATGCCATGTTGAAATCACTAAAAACATGACATGGTATGTTAAAGGTGATAATGCGATAGGAATAAAAACAGGGGATCGAGTGGGCCTGCAATTCTCTCCCGAAGATACCCATTGGTTTGATCCTGTAACCGGGGCAAGGATAGAATTTTGATAAAACGAACGATCGTATTATCCGTATATTATAGAATTTGTACTCTTTGTCCGTTGCACTCATCTCAGTTACTCTTACCACTTCGGCCTCTGAGAGAGTTTTGAACTTGATCGTACACTACCTTTTTATATTGACTAAGACAAACTGAGGTATTATATTCTAACCGTCCAGGCACTCCTGGGCTATAGCGATGTAAAAACGACGATGATCTACACCCATGTTAGATTTTATTTTAACAATGATAAAAATTCTCTATTCAAAAGACTCTGTGTTTGCCGTTTTATATAGATTGTATAATCATTGTTGGGCTTAAACGATACTCTATGGTTCGAAGGAGCCATAATGAAACTGAACTTTGAGTGGGACGAAGAGAAAGCCAAAGCGAATCTCAAAAAGCACAAAATTAGTTTTGATGAAGCCACAACGATTTTTATAGATCCCTTTTCAATTACGATACCCGACCCTGACCATTCAGTGGAGGAGCAACGGTATATTGATATTGGTAGTTCTGATAAAGGTCATGTACTGGTAGTAGTTTATACCGAACGTGGATCGAATATACGTATTATCAGTTGCCGTAAGGCAACCCTATCGGAGCGAAAACGTTATAAAGAAGGCATTAACTAAAATAGTACAAATGGAGGACAACAATATGCGTGCCGAATATAATTTTAAGGGTGGAGTACGGGGTAAACATTACAGAGCGATGCAAGCTGGATATACGGTCACTATTCATAAGGTAGATGGCACAACTGTTGTTAAAGACGTGATGCCGAAAAAGGGCGCAGTTGTTCTGGAATCAGATATTCAGGCATATTTCCCAGACTCGGAATCTGTGAATAGGGCTTTACGTTGTTTAATTCCGCTAGTGTCCAAAAAGTATAAAACAAAACCAAAAAAAGCCTAACAAATCAATCCTGCCAACCGCAAAAAAGGCGGTGGCCGATTTGTTGATTAGCCTTTTTAGTAAGAAGGGAGAGAAAGATTTATGAAGAAGGTTAAACAAAGAGAAAAAGACGAATTGCGTGCCGAATATAAGTATTCAGACTTCATTGGGACTTTGGTGCGTGGAAAGTATGCGAAACGTATGAGCGAGTCATCAAACGTCATTGTTCTAAAACCGGAAGTCTCTGAGGTTTTCCCAAACGAAGAAGCGGTTAATAATGCGCTCCTATCACTAATCAAGCTTGCACAAAAAACGGCACGCCTAACAAGTCGCTCAACCGGACGTGCTAAAAAGTCGCACGCATGAAGGAGGCTTGGTACTACGTATTCCTGCTTTTGTTTTTCCTTCGCATGCCTCCTGGCAAGACGCTTAATATGCCACCTGCCTTTTAAATTATGGTTTACCATGAGAGTCCACAGTGAAATTTAATCCCAAAAAAACAATTATCGTATCTGTTTATGTCATGGTTGGGTTATGGATTACCTATACTTTTTTACAGACAAAAAAAACGGATGAGATAGTTTTTAGTATAGGGGCCGGAACAGAAGAAATCAGATGTATAAAAACTCTTATAAATAAATTTGAGGCTGAAAATCCTGCCATAAAAGTCAAACTAAATGTCCTCCCCGCCCCCACAGACCAGCAGCACCATTACTACGTTACTACGTTTGGGGCAAAAAACAAAAATGTTGATGTAATAAGAATTGATACAATCTGGGTTGCTGAATTTGCATCTGCCGGATGGCTTGAATCTCTGGGGAAGTATATTGACAAAGAAGACAGGGCGTCTTTTATTTCGGTAACTGAAAAAATAAATGTCTTTCAGGACAACTTATACGCCATACCCTGGAATGCCAACATCGGCCTTTTATACTATAGAAAAGACTTATTGGAAAAATATAATATGAAACCTCCCGGCACGTGGGAAGAACTCATTGAAATATGCACAAAAATCTCTGCCTCTGAGTCTATTTACGGGTATCTCTGGCAGGGAAAACAATACGAAGGATTGGTGTGTAATTTTGTTGAATTTACCGGCAGTAACAACGGCGGAATAATTGACGATACGGGAAGGATAATCGTTGATTCTGAACAGAATAAAATGGCTCTCGATCTTATGCGCGATTTGATATGGAAGTATTGGGTATCGCCGCAAAATACCCACAGTGAGCTTATGGAGGAATCTTCCAGACATCTCTTCCAACAGGGTAAAGGCATGTTTTTAAGAAACTGGACATATGTGTGGGAACTATGCCAGGAAGACCCGTCAATGAAAGGCAAGGTAGGTGTTTCTCTGTTGCCAAAATTTTCTGATGGGAAACCGGCCTCCGTGTATGGTGGATGGCATCTGGCGATCAATTCCGGATCGGAGAAAAAGAAACAGGCATGGCAGTTACTTGAATTTTTAACTTCAAAGAAAGTTCAAAAGGAGTTGGCTGTGAATTTATCCTGGGTGCCCTCAAGAAAAGCATTGTATAAAGACCCGGAACTGTTAGAGAAATTACCTTTCCTTCCGATAGCAGAATTGGCTTTAAAAGACGTCCAAATCAGGCCAAATCTTCCCTATTACCCATGGGTGAGCGACGTCTTGCAAAAACACATTAACAAGGTGTTGTCAAATCAAACAAGCAGCGATGTGGCATTAAGAACCATGAACGCAAAACTCGAAGGGATTAAGAGTGAATTTACCGGGAACTAAACTGCCTTATCTGTTTTTACTGCCTGGTATAATGCTGGTACTGGCATTTAATTTTATCCCGTTTATAGACACACTGGTAATTTCTTTCAAAAATGCAAAACTCATTCTGCCGGATGAAAGATTTGCAGGGTTTGGTAATTATCATGCAGTACTGACAATCTCCCGTTTTTGG
>CAYJME010000148.1:0-8670 GCA_964370795.1 uncultured candidatus Brocadiaceae bacterium | reverse complement strand
CTTCGTGCCTCTGTGGCTGGTTTGAAATTATTTGGTAACAAGTTATTTCAAACCCGCCGGATATATTTCCCGTTATCTTGTATTTTAAGACATTATGGATAAAATTATCAGAGCATTTACAGAAATTGGTTGCAGACAATTACATTCCTTATCGCTAAATTTAAGTATAAGGAATGGGTGAAGGAATTATGTCGGGAGGATATTCGTGGCATTATTAAGCTTGCAGGATGTAACTATGGGCTTTGGAAGGCCTTTGTTGATTGAGCATGCGAATTTGCAGATAGAACGGGGTGAAAGGGTATGCCTTCTTGGTCGCAATGGCACGGGCAAGTCTACCTTGTTAAAACTGATCCATGGTGACTTGATACCCGATTCAGGTGAGATTGTGCGGCAAAAAGGGATGCATACCGCCTATCTTTCTCAGGAAATTCCTAAAGAATTACATGGCACTGTATTCGATATCATATCCGGCGGGTTTGAGGCGCCCGGTCTTTGTAAGTCCACACGAAACGTTGATCGGGAGTGGAAAAAACACCATCAGGTCGAAAAGGTCATTTCTCAGATGCAATTAGATGCCGATGTTGAATTCAATACACTTTCCTCCGGTCTCAAACGCCGGGTGTTGCTTGCCAGGGGGTTGGTGTGTGACCCCGATATTCTCTTGCTCGACGAGCCTACCAATCATTTAGACGTTGAATCGATCAGATGGCTGGAAGAATTTCTCCTGCGTTACGGCGGAACGATACTTTTTGTTACCCACGACCGTACGTTCCTGAAGAAACTGGCCACCCGCATTATTGAACTTGATCGGGGAAGTCTTTCCAGCTGGGCGTGTGACTATGAGACCTTTCTTGTACGCAAACAGGCAGTCCTTGATGCTGAAGGGAGTCAGCAGGCTATTTTTGACAAGAAATTAGCACAGGAAGAGATCTGGATCCGACAGGGCGTCAAGGCCCGGCGTACCAGGAATGAAGGGCGGGTAAGGGCTCTGGAAGATATGCGTAAGTCCCGACAGGAGCGGCGTCAGGTCATGGGCACGGTGCGCATGCAAACCCAGGAAGCCGAACGTTCCGGTGCACTTGTGATAAAGGTTGATGATGTCACCTACGGTTACGACGCCAAACCGATTATCAGCGGTTTTTCTGCTGCGATTATGAGGGGCGATAAGATCGGAATCATTGGCCCCAATGGCTCGGGCAAGACCACACTTCTGCGACTTCTGTTAGGGGAATTGAATCCCCGGCAGGGCACGGTGCGCCATGGTACCCGTCTCAACATTACCTATTTCGACCAGCTCCGTGCTCAATTGAAAGAAGACAAATCGGTGTTTGATAACGTAGGGGACGGGAACGACATTGTTATCATTAACGGTAAACCACGGCAGGTTATCAGTTATTTGCAGGATTTTCTGTTTTCACCTGAACGCGCACGCGTCCCTGTCAACGCCCTTTCGGGTGGAGAACGCAACCGCCTCCTTCTGGCGCGGTTATTTACCAGACCGTCTAATGTCCTTGTGATGGATGAACCCACGAATGATTTGGACATAGAGACCTTAGAGCTGTTAGAAGAATTGCTTTTAGACTATAAGGGTACACTCCTTTTAGTCAGCCACGACCGCTCCTTTCTTAATAATGTAGTAACCAGCACCTTCGTGTTTGAAGGGGAAGGGAAGGTCAATGAGTATATTGGCGGATATGACGATTGGCAGCGCCAAAGCGAAGTAAGACAGAAAAATGTTACGGAGAAGACTCCGTCGAAGGCGGAATTGGCGCGCAAACAGTGCGAACGGCCTCGCAAGCGCACTTTTAAGGAACAACGTGAACTCGAAGCCTTGCCAAGGCGTATTGAAACCCTGGAAGCAGAACAACAGCAACTGCATCAAGCCATGGGTGACCCCATGTTTTTCCAAAAGGGGAAGGAGGATCTCGTAAATATCAAGGCCAGGATATCCGCCCTTGAATGTGAATTGACTGAAGCCTATCAACGATGGGAGGCTTTGGAAAGCTTACACGGTAAGTAATTTTTTGATCGTGCAAAATATTGATGCACCTGGATAATTTAATTGCACAGGAATTTTCACCTGCATGCTCTTGGCAACACTCCTTATCTAACCGCCGCAAGATTTCTATCTGTCTTGCCAGTTTCTGGTAAGTACATTTTGTCATCTTAATGCCAGCCCTATTGATGTCAAACAGGAAAATTTCTCTACCATTTAAAGACACAAATTCGATAGCGAGCTTGCTCTCTGCATGTGGAAAAGTATAAGAATCGCTAGATTTCGGCTTTTTTGACATTGCAAATAAGGCATCTGCTTCAGATTGTGTAAGCATCATGCAAAACCTTTTTCACAAGAATTATTTATTCGTTAACCTGTCTGCCCAATATCGCGGCTCCCGATGCAAATGTGCAATCGCAACAATAACGATAGTATCGTTATCAACGCCATAAATAATTCCAAAGGGATAAGCAACTATCCTTCTGGCAGTCCGATCCAAATCGTCCAGAAACTGAGTTCCAAGCCCGACAGCGTGGGAATCGTACCATGCAACGGCATCTTCAAGCTCAAATTGAGCAGGTTTGGGAAAGCGGATTTTCATCTGGCGCGATACTTTTCCATTACTTGTTCATAAGATACCGTTTCTAGTTTGCCTGACCTGTATGCCTGCCAGCGTTTTCGCGCCTCTTTCGCCCATATGCGATCAATATCAGGGTCTGGTTTGTCCAACTGCATAAGGATTGAATCAACGAATTCTAGCTTCTCCATATCCGACAAGGACTGAATATTTTCTATCAGTTTATTTTTAATGGTTGCCATAATTTTATCTCCTCTCTCATAATTATATTACTATTTCAAGCACTCATATCCACATTTTATTTTTTCCAGTTATACTTTAATATTCCGCAAAAACACTTTATTATATTTTCAATATTATCGTAATATTTTTGGAAATGAGATTGTTACAAAAACATTTTTCTCAAAATTGTCTTGAGATTCTTTATTTCTACAGGCTCTAATGTACCCAATTGTTTAATAACATGTCTTTTTTCAATAGTTGCCAATTTAGCAAGTCTGATATACGATTCTCCAAGAAGGCCGCATTTCCCCCATTGAAGGATTTTGTAATCTGTTTCTGTAGTGTATTCCTGAGTAGTTACCCTTGCTACAAGCACATCTTGATCGCCAGAATCATAAAGAACTATTGCAGGCCTTTTTGAAACATCCTGCAAATCAGTATGCGGAAATCCAACAAGGATAATATTCCCAAAGTTATAACCTGTCATAAATAGAATCTTTCTCTGAATAACCTTTCAGGAACTCTGACATGGCAAAATTATTCCAATCTGTTTCCTCATCTTCAAGTAAAAGCATAACTCTTATCTTTGAGTCTGGTTTCAGTTTTTCTTTTAAGTTTTCAGGAACTGACAAATGACCGTCTGACAAAACCTCTGCGTAGTATTCATAAGCTTTCATTGTTTACCTCCCTAATCTTTTTAGATTTTTAATTTTACATTGTCCAACTAAGCATCTTTAATTCCACTTCCATACCTCTGCAATAATTTGCTGAATACGCTTTTCTGCCTCCTGTTGCAAGAGCCACACGCCTTTCAATGCTTCGATTTCTTTATCAAGTTTGACAACGATTTTTTTGTAAAAGAGTCGCTGGACCTATTATCGAACAAAGTACATTACAAAACAGCCAGACTTTTGAGACTAATGCATCCGTCATATTATTTTTCTTTCCTTTCAAGCATTACCAAACATTTAAGCCCCCGGTGGAAGAAAAGCAGATCAATAAAATAATCATTTTTACCAACCTGAATCCGGTATTCCTGACCAATAAAGGTAAAGTCCCTGCCGAACTCAAGAATGAAATTCTTTAAATTGGTAACAATACCGCGTTGTAAATCTTTTTCACTGTGGGTTTCGGGAAGGTTTAAGAAATCCAGAACATAGATGTCTTTAAATACCTCAATTGCGTCGGGACGGATTTGTGTCGCCGCTGATGACATTTTCCTTTTGGAAATCATCACCCGTTCGTAATAACCGCTGTCAATCTGACGTTCGAGTTCACGTGAGCTGTACTTCTCTTTGATGGAAAGCATCAGATAAAATTCGCGTTCTTCTTTTGACTTGGTTTTAGAAAGAATCAATAAATGGTTGGTCCAGCTTATTTGTGTCAGCACTGCTGACACAAATTTCTTTTGCCGATATATCTCGTAAAACTGCCGCATCCTGAAAAGTCCCCGGCGGGTAAATCCCTTAAATTCCGGATGATTAATCTGAATATAATTTGCCAGACTGTCAACAACAGCATCACCCCACTCGGCGGTCTCTAGTTTTTTGCTGATATATTCGCCGATGCTCCAATATAATTTTACAAGCTCTGAATTGACGCTCTTGATGGCATTAAAACGCGCCTCATGGATCATCCTGACCACTTCAGAAAAGTGGTAGTCAAATCGTTTAGTCAGTTTCATTTAATTGCCTCTATTGTTCTATATTCGCAAAATGGGAATATATCATGTTCACTTCAAAACTTTCAACACTGCTGAGAGTTTTATGTCCGCCCTTTCGGATTGGACGATTTCTAGTTTTTTCGTTCCGCTTTGCGGGACTCAGAGTTTTACGCTGTTTGGGGGTAAATTCCTTTTATTTATCTACTTTGTAATCTGCTTCCCCTTCTTCAATTCCTTTTCTGGCTTTTTCAAAAGCCCATTTAGGAATTTGAGGAGATTCTATATTTAATTTATTCCTTCTGTCGTTTAGTTTCTTCAATTCTTCGACAACTTTACTATCGTCTAAGTTATTTACCTCAATCTCATAAAATATCCTTGTGTCATTACGCAAAGAGTTATACTTGTTCCCTGCTTTATGATGAACTGAGGCTCTTGCATTCGGATTAACAAAAGTAATTACGCCAGTTAAGCCAGCTACAATAATAGAAAATACCCCAGCAACTATATTGTGATAATCGAAGTGCGAAAGCGCAGAAACTCCAGCAATTGCTGAAAGTACAGCAGAAATTCCGCTAAGCCACAAATGCACATTTCCCCAGCATTGACCGGCATAAAAATGTCCCTTTGCCGAATAAAGGCAGTCTTCTTCAATCCTTTTAGCTTCGGTTATTGTTTTTTCTTTATTTGTCATAGTCATAATATTTAGGTTTACCCATATGCAGGAAAGTAATCTCCAAATATTTTTCTCCACTCATCAACTGCATTTTCAATGTAGCCCCTCCCTGCATAATCTTCGGCCTTGAATGCTCTATTATATGCGGCTTCAAATTTACTTACAGCGTCCACAACCGTTGAACAATTTCTAAGCCCATTTATTTGCCCACCATATTCTACAGGGTCTTGCACTTTATATTTTATCGCTTCACGTCCTTTGTCAAAGAAAAACCTCATTCCACTTGGATAATCAGAAATAGTTATATTTTTGAAAATCTTAATCGCTAACAGTTCCAAATAGAAAGAAATAAAAGCATAATTTATATTTTTATTCCAACCTTTTATCATTTTTACTATTGGCACCAAATTGCTATTATGATTTATATTTTCACTACTCATGACATCAACATGAACTTTTGGATTTGTTGAAATCCAAGTTTTTTCCACTGAATTTGGTATTAAATAGCCGCCACCTTGACGATTAAAAGCTGGCACAACATCAACAATAAAATCTGTAAACGTTATACTAACCGCCTGTCCGTTTCTGCTGATTTTTGGAGTTTTAGTATAGGTTTTCAGCAAAACTCTTTTTACTTTATCAAGTAGATTTGCTTGTCCGTCTACCTCATAATATTGCGGGTCCAATACAACAAAAATATCGATATCTGCTTCTGAAAGTAGGGCGATCATTGTTGATCTAGCATATGAACCGGTGAGAAATGAATCCAATACATCCATTTCTTTTGCTACAGCGTCCCTTACATTTTGCTGACGAGTTGAAACCGTGCTTCTTTGAAGCCCTGTTATTTCAAGGTTTTCTTTAAGTTTTGTAAAAGATGATGTTATTGTTGTGGACATTATTCACCCCTCACCCTTTCCAGAATTCCTTCAATCCGCCTCTTACTGCAAGAGCAGGTCGCCTTTCGATGCCACAACTCACTGTCGAATTTGGCAGCGATTTTTCTCTAAAAGAGGCGCTGACCCTATTTACCTAACGAAGTACATTACAAAACAACCAGACTTTTGAGACTAATGCATCAGTCATATTATTTTTCCTTCTTTTTTCTATTTGTGTCAGCAGTGTTGACACAAATGCTAAAATCTGACCAGGCTATAATGGCTTGTTTTGCTGTTTTATTTCTTGCAGTATTGGCTGTTTCAGATCTTGGACATCAGGAAGTTTTCCCTTAAACGCCTTAGGCAGTTTCTTCGTTAGGTAGTATTTGGCCACCCCTATTGGCTTTTTGACGTTGCGCAACGCATACTCAACCACAATATTATCTTTATCCGCGCATAAAATAATGCCTATGGAAGGATTCTCGTTTTTCATCTTCACCTGTTTGAAGTGGTTGAGAAGCACATTCCTTGTCCAACCAAAATCACGAGACGATCTGATATAATATTCCCGTTCTTTATCAACGGTCTGTATCCGCGCTGTAACGAAATGACTTCTATTGAGAAAAGTTTCATGTGATATATTTTCCTCTCCCCGCACCTCTGCAATATTTTTTGCAATTCGATCTATGTTGATAAGACGATAGCGAAGTAGTATTACTTTCCCTCGTCCCCACAATGTGCCGAATTCAATGAGTCCACCAAAATCTTTATCGCCAGAAAGTAATATCAAATCATACCTTTCAGAATATTCTAAAATCTTTTGATCATCGCTTCCGGCAAGTCCTACTTCCGTAATAAAGAGAATCTCAAAGCCTGCCTTGCGTAGTTCGTTGATAATGCCGGTATGGATATTTTCATCTGCGAGTATTTTCATGGTTGCTCTTTGTTTGCAAAGACATTAACCTCTTCTCCCTGGAATTGTCTAGCGGCAAAATCCAGAGCCGCATCTAATCCTTCTTCCGTCAGTGTTGGATAACCTCGAAGGATTTCCTCTCTGGTCATGCCTGAAGCAATGTTTTGCAGTATCAGAGCCACAGATATTCTTGTGCTCCTAATAATAGGCTTGCCATTAAGAATTTTGGGGTCGCATACAATGAGACCTTTCTGATGTATAGCCATACGTTTCTCCTTAAAGACTTTTATGTTGTAAATTTCTCGGGAACATTATTTTATTCTTTTCCCCATGTCTCAGCAATAATCCGCTCAATGCGCTTTTCTGCTTCTTGCCGCAAGGGCCGCACGCCTTCCAACACATCTTGCAACTCTTTATCAACCTTGACAACGATTTTTCTCAAAAGAATCACCAAAACCTCTGTTTTATATTTATTCCCTAAGCGACGAGTTTTTCAATATATTCTTCCCGTTTACTCCAGACCATCGGTTCAACTTCATAAGCTTTTAATGCATGTATTGTATCAGGTGTAATTTCTTTGTCCTGATCATTGAGCACGGCTATAGCAATAGCATTTTCTGACCTTACTTTTCTGGCATCATCCCATGAGAAAATCATTGCGGATACATTATTTTTTGTAGGATTATTGATAGTCATCAAAAACTTCCAGACAATCTCCATGCAGCTTTACCCCAAAACCGTTCAGAATGGTATTCAGCTCATTTTTTCGACGTTCGGTATTAAATTCAAGGCCGCTTATTTCCAAATCCCGAATTATGTAACCATCATCGGTGAGGAGTAAACCGGAAGGAGTCGCCTTTATATATATCTGCAAATAATCATTATGCCTGTCGACGAAAGGAGTCGTAAGTTCACAAAGCTCTCCGACCTTTTTCACTTTTACCTTTTCTTTAAGCCAGTGCGCATAGGTTTCTACAAGTTGATAGCAATCCAAAACACTCATATGAATAATCCCCTTTCTATATCGGAGACGGCTCCCTTCTTTTAAATGTTTCCATTAGCAATATATTTGCACCAGGCGCAAATATGACGCAAATAAATTTTTAATTGCGTCTCCAATTGCGTTAGACGCGAAATATGACGCAATTCATCTTGTTAAACTTTGTACCATTTTGCGTTCCTGCCATGGCCTTTACACTCAACTCTTTAAAATCAAGATGCTGGCCCTCAAGCTCATCCGCCTGCTTTTCATTAAACTGCCGGAGAAGTTCAATGATGTCTTCTATTGAGAAAAGTTTCATGTGATATTTTCCTCTCCCAACACCTCTGCAATAATCCTCTCAATCTACTTTTCGCCTCTTGCTGGAAGAGCCGCACAAGCTTCACGCAGGTTTTTCGTCCCGCTTATTGTGGAACTCTGAGTTTCGCTCTGTTTGGCAACAAATTCATTCTTCTAATCATTAATTTCCATTTTTTTCTTTATCTCTCCCAAGTATGCAGAAGATTTTTGCTTTAAGCTATTCATTTTACTATCAGCTAATTTCTCGAAATTTTCAAAATCTTGTAAAGCATTACACAAATTGTTTTGTTTAAAATAGCTTAAATACCCAATCCAAAAATATAATTGTGCTTTTGTTTTGTTTTCTTTAAGAAGATTCAAGTTAAATGTTCTTACTTCGTCCAGAGTAATTTCTTCTCCTTGATAATTCTGCTGTTTTATCTTCTGGCATAACTTTAATGCTTTCTCG